>NZ_KV793711.1:0-386 GCF_001808545.1 Corynebacterium sp. HMSC077D03 | reverse complement strand
TCTCCTATGTCACCTCCACAGCGACGTTGTCTGAACTCGCCGGGCAACAAAGGGTGAGTCGTTGGACACTTGATCGCCGATTCGAACCGTTTTGGCTCATCGACGTCCCCAACGACGGTGCCCCGCAGCGCGTCTACGATCAGATCTTCATCGACGGCACCTACACCGCGGCTGGCTGCCTACTTGTGGCAGCCAGCCGCGACCACGTCATTGCATGGCACTGGACCAAACACGAAACAGCCCACGCATACACGCAGCTACTTCGCAAAATCGCCGAACCACTCTGCGTCGTCCTCGACGGCGGACAAGGCGCACTCACCGCGATTAAAGCCTGCTGGCCAAACGCGATGATTCAGCGTTGTCTCGTCCATGCACAACGCGTCATC
>NZ_KV793710.1:0-412 GCF_001808545.1 Corynebacterium sp. HMSC077D03 | reverse complement strand
CACCCCCCTAAAGGAGCAATCCATGGCACATGAACGAGCTGGCCAGCTTGCGCAACCAAGTGACCTCATCGATATCGCGGAGCTTGTTACCGCCTACTACACCCGTGTTCCCGATGTAGAAAATCCGGACCAGCAGGTGGTCTTCGGTACCTCTGGTCACCGCGGTTCGGCTTTGGATGCCGCTTTCAATGAGCGGCACATTCTGGCCATTACCCAGGCCATCGTGGATTACCGTAAAGAGCAGGGCACCACGGGCGCAATCTTTGTTGGCCGCGATACCCATGCGCTTTCGGAGCCGGCCATGGTCTCTGCATTGGAGGTCCTGCTTGCAAATGAGGTTGAGGTGCGTGTCGACGACCGTGGCCGCTACACCCCAACCCCTGCTATCTCGCATGCCATCCTGACGCACCCA
>NZ_KV793709.1:0-308 GCF_001808545.1 Corynebacterium sp. HMSC077D03 | reverse complement strand
GGCTCTGCCTTTTCTTCGGCCTTTGGCTCTTCCTTGGCTTCTTCCTTTTCGGAGGAAGCTGCAGGGGCAGCGTTGCCGTCGCCGATGCGGGCGATGATGGCTCCGACGTCGACGGTGTCGTCTTCGTCGGCGAGGATCTCGGTGAGGGTGCCGGCGACTGGGGATGGGATTTCGGTGTCGACCTTGTCGGTGGAGACCTCGAGGAGTGGTTCGTCGACCTCGACCGTGTCACCTACGGACTTCAGCCACTGGGTAATGGTGCCCTCGGTGACGGACTCGCCGAGCTCTGGCATAGCTACGTCGGTTGC
>NZ_KV793708.1:0-56565 GCF_001808545.1 Corynebacterium sp. HMSC077D03 | reverse complement strand
GCACGGGCTTTATGGTGCTAAACGCATCGCCGCAAGCCTCAAGGAGGACACGACGTATACCCCGATCAATCACAAGAAAGTTGCACGCATCATGAAATCCATGGGGTTAAAAGGCTTTAGCAAACGGCGTCGATGCATTACTACCAGGCGTAAGCCTTGAAGTGTCCCAGGTTTTGTTCCGTTTGAGTAGATGGGAAAATTTGGAACATGCCGAGAAAATTTGATCAGGATGCGAAGGACCGTGTGGTCCGTCTCGTGGAAGACCGCATCCTGGCGGAGAACATTTCCATGCAGGCAGCCTGCAAGATCGTGGCACCAAAGCTGGGCGTCTCGTGGCACACGGCGAGGCAATGGACGCAGGCCGCTCGTCGCGAAGGTCGTGTTGTGGAATCAATGCCCGAGGACCTTGCTGCAGAAAACGCACGGTTGCGTCGAGAAAATCAAGAGCTGCGGGACACCAACGAGTTGTTGAAAGCCGCTTCGGCTTTTTTCGCATCCGAACTCGACCCGAAACGTCGGAAATGATCCGGTTCATTGATGAGCATCGGAATCGTTTCTCAGTCGAGTTCATCTGCCAGACGTTAAACACCCATCGTGAAGGCGGCTTCCTTACTTCGCGCGGGTACCGCCAGTCTAAAGCCCGTGGATTAAGTGCTCGTCGCCTTCGCGATGCTGTGCTGATTGAACACATTAGTGCTGTTCATCGCGATAATTACGGTGTCTACGGTGTGCGGAAAATGTGGCATGCTCTCCGCCGTGACGGAATTGATATCGGTCGTGAACAAACTGCTCGGTTGATGCGCCTGGCCGGTGTTTCTGGCAAAGGCAAAGGCAGGTCACCTATCACAACCCGTAAGCCTAACGTGCCTGATCTGCGCCCAGACTTGGTAAATCGTGAATTTAGGGCTCCTGGCCCTCATCGGCTGTGGGTGGCGGACATTACCTACGTGCGCACCAGGAAAGGCTTTGTGTACACCGCGTTCGTGACCGATGTATTCTCCCGGAGGATCGTCGGATGGGCGCTGTCGGATTCGATGCGCACCGAAGCCTTGCCGCTGCAAGCGCTCAACCAGGCGATCGTGTGCGCCAAAGAAACAACGGGCTTGATTCACCATTCAGACCACGGCTCACAATATGTGAGCATCGTCTACAACGAGCGCCTGGCTGAGCACGGTATCGCAGCGTCGACTGGGACGGTGGGTGACTCCTATGACAAGGACCGCGCAGTTCCAGGGCATTGGGAAGGCGATCTCATCATCGGACAAGGAGGAACCACTGCACTTGTAACCTGTGTAGAACGCAGTACTCGCTACACCATGATCCGCAAACTAGATGTTCATGATTCCGCCACGACTGTCGATAAGTTGATCGAGATGTTTACCGGCAAAATACGCAACATCACTAAAACTCTGGCCTGGGACCAAGGCGTAGAACTAGCCCAAGTAGACAAGCTGAGCATCGCACGTGGACTAGCAGTCTACTTCTGTGATCCACACTCGCCGTGGCAACGTCCTACCAACGAAAACACCAACGGGCTAGTCAGAGACTTCCTGCCCGAAGGAAGCGACTTTAGTGCCCTGACCGACAAGGATGTCCAACACATTCAAGACCTTCTCAACGGGCGCCCCAGAAAAGTCCTCAACTGGTATAAACCAGAAGAGAAGATACAAGAACTATTCAAGTGATGCATCCACCACTTGAAACCGCCGAACTTTTTTGCTCACGATTTGGCATCTGGGGCGGTTTCGGCCGCATCTTCGGCGCCGTCTGCAGCGGGTTGTGCGCTCCCACCGTCTTGCGGTTGGTCCTCCCACTGCGTGGTAACCGGCCACATCTCGGTGATGGACTCCCATTCTTCCTTCCAGTCCTCGCCGATGGCTTGGTCTTGGAGCATGCGTACCTGCTGGGCAGGCATCGGCGGCTTGGGCCCCAGCTTCGGAGGCAGGACGGGGCGGTTGACCTTGGGGGCGAAGGGGGAAAGCGGCACGCGCGGAATGCGTGGCTTGCGGGCAGCTAGGCGGCTGGCCTGGTGGAACGAGAAGTGGCCCACGCGCTTGATGGTGGCATAAGGGCGGAAGTACTGCGGGCGACGCAGGCGGCGGGCCACGCGTTCGCCCAGCACAACTCCGGCAGCCAGCGCACCGGCGATGGCTAGTGCTCGTGACAGGTTGGTAAAGCCGGAGATCATCTGCTCATTCAGCGAGGCGTACATGCCGCGGTAGAGGGTAAGGCCAGGCAGCATCGGCGTATAGCCCACGATCATTGTGATGAGCGGCGGCATCATGTAGCGGCGCGAGAGCAGGCCGCCGGCCAGGCCCACCGCCGTGGCGGAGATGCCGCAGGCTACGACGTCGCTCACGCCGAAAGGAATGACTACGAAGTAGTAGAAGAGCATACCGGCGCCGGCGGTAAGTCCAGAGACGGTAACCTCAATCCAGGAAGCGCCGCAGGCCAGGGCGAAGGCGCCTGAACCGATGCTGCCGCAGAGGATGAGCAGCGGGACCTGGTGATAGACCGGCGGCGCGAGCGTAGCCAGGGGCGGCAGGGTAAAGCCCATCCAGTCAGAGAACTGAATGCCCACGCCGACGCCGGCGATGATGGCGCCGGTGGCCAGCATGGCTTCGAAGAAGCGAGCGGCCGATGTTACCGGTGCGCGGGTGATGCCGTCGACCAAACATTGCACCAGGGTAAGGCCGGCGACGAGCACAATGATGCCTGAACCAATGATCTGGGAAGGCGAGAAGGTAATGCCGATTCCGGCGGCCATGTTGTAGAGGATCGCCGCCGGTACGACGGCGAGGAATCCGCCCATGATGTTTTGGTAGAAGGGTGGCACGCGGAACTTTGCCGCCCAGGCGTTGACGCCCATAACCAGCAAAGAGACGAAAAACGCCATGACGCCCACCAAGGCGTCGCCGCCGAGCATCACGGAGAGAATGCCGCCCATAACGCCCCAGCCCAAAAGGACGGTGGAGGTGCGATAAGGCGGCTTCATGTTGTTGATCTCGTCCAAGACGCGCTCGGCCATGGCCGGTGGTGTGGCGCCGGAGCGGATCGAGTAGATCAGGCGGTCTACCGCGGAAAGCTTGGAAAAGTCCACCGAAATTGAAGGGGCCACGCGGAAGACGTGTAGGTTACGGCGGTTAGAGCCCGCGCCCATCGCGGTGTGAATGGTGATGGTATTCATCATGATGTCCACATGGCAGTAGTGGAGACCATAGGAAGAAGCCACCAGGTGAATCTGTGCCTTGGCATCGGAGTTGGCAGTGCCGGCGCTGATGAGGACTTCGCCCACGCGCGCAGCGATTTCCATGACACCGGTGACCTGCGCGGCGTCGGTCAGATCGACTGGCGCCAGCGGCGATGGTGGTGGCGCGGCCTTTGCCGCATCGATGGTGGCAACGTAGCCGGAAGAAGCACTAAAACGCTCCCTCAGTGCGGAAATAAATGACACGCAACAAACCCTTAAAAACCGATTGAGACTCTTGCTTGCACTCTATCCGCTGGGGTTGCGCGACGCACGGGCCACCCCAGTGTTTTCGTCCGCTCGCCTGCTCGGGTACGATTCTTCGCAGCGGCTCAATCCGCGGTGCTGGAGTGGCGCAATTGGTAGCGCAACGCACTTGTAATGCGTAGGTTGCGAGTTCAAGTCTCGTCTCCAGCTCAATGGCCCTGGTGAGATTTATTTCTACCGGGGCTAATTTCATTGGAAAGCAACGCCGAGCTTCTGACTTGGCAGTCGCCGACTGAGATTAATACCCCGTGACAATTGTCATCGCCGACTAATGACAATTGCTATACGTACTCTTCGCGGTGTCGCATGAGACTTGAACCATGGCAAACACGGAGTCCACGTTAAGAGTTGAATCACTAACAAAGTCATTTGGTGAGGTTTGTGCAGTAAAGGACCTCAGTTTCTCGATTGAGCGCGGTGAGGTCGTAGCCCTTTTGGGACCTAATGGTGCGGGTAAGACTTCCACCATCGATCTCATCTTGGGTCTAAGCAAACCAGATTCAGGAAACATTGAAGTATGCGGGACGACGCCGCGCAACGCGGTGGTGCTCGGTCGAGTTTCTGCAATGATGCAGTCGGGAGGCCTGCTTCCTAACTTAAAGGTTCGCGAAACGGTTGAGCTTATGGCCAGTTTCCATCGTGATTCCTTAAGCGCAGAGGAAGCGTTAGAACGCGCTGGTGCTGGCGAGTTTGCAGAACGGTACGTGGGTAAATGCTCAGGAGGCCAGCAACAAAAGCTACGTTTTGCAATGGCTTTGGTCAGCAATCCTGAACTCATCGTCTTAGACGAACCTACAGCTGGCGTGGATGTAGAAGCTCGACGCGATTTTTGGGCGAATATACGTGAAGATGCTCGCGAGGGACGAACCGTTATCTTCGCTACCCATTATTTGGAAGAAGCCGACGATTTTGCAGATCGAATCGTGATGATGAATCACGGTGTCCTTGTAGCGGACGGCAGCCCACAGGAGCTACGAGCGCAAGTTTCAGGAAAAACAATTCATGCCAAACTTCAAGCTTCGCAGTCAGAAGTGGAACAAGCATTAAGAGATTTTCCTCAGATATCGCTCGATATGCGCAGGGAAGAATTCGTTTTGGTAGCCGAGGATACTGACAAAATCGCACGCTTGCTTTTAACTCGAGGTCTTGCGAGAGACATCAGCATTACTGCGCGCAGCCTTGATGACGCCTTTATCGACCTAGCTCATCAGGAAAGGTAGATATGTATTTATACAAATTGGAAATGAAGCGCATTTTGCGCAATGTCCGTGGTCTAGTTTTCGTCGTGGTTATCCCCATTGCCTTTCTGTTCATATTTGCTACTGCAGACTATGCACAGCAGGAATATGGGAATGGAAACTGGGCAGCAAATATCTTAATAAGTCTTGCCCTTTATGCTGGGTTAATGGCGACTGCTGGAACTGGTGCAGCAGTCGGCATCGAAAGAGCAAGTGGGTGGAGTCGGCAGCTGCGTTTAACTCCTCTTCGCCCAATTAACTATGTAGGAGCTAAAGCCACAGCGGGATTAGCTCTGAGCGGTATAGCCTTGCTCACGGTTTATATCTGTGGACCGCTGGTCCATGCACACATGCCGGCTCTGGCTTGGGCTCAGTCTTTTGTCATCGCATGGTTGGGCTCAATCATTTTTATGTCTTTTGGGTTGTTCATGGGATACCTTTTGCCTGCAGAGACCACAATGCAGGTAGTTGGGCCTTTGTTAGCGTTGCTGTCTTTCCTCGGGGGAGTATTTATGCCACTGACTCCTGGATCGACTTTCGACAAGATTGGAAGTCTTACCCCGCTCTACGGACTTCATAAGTTGGCGCTTTCGCCGATGGACGCGAGCAACTTTTCGTGGGCTGCAGTGGCCAATGTTGTGGTTTGGCTGTTCGTATTCTTGGTCGGGGTAGCCCGGAAGATGCGCTATGATACGGCTCGGGTTTAGCTAAGATGAAAAAGTGATGACTCGGTATATTACCTGGCCAAACAGTATTTGGGCCATTTTCTGGTTGGCCCTTACTGTTCCAATTCTTTTGACGGTTCGAAGCCACCCGTATCCGGTTTCAAGCGCGGTTCTTGTTCTTTGCTGCGTATTTTGTCTCATTGGTTCCTGGGCTATCGCAATCGATGATCTGCGCCTAGGTGTGATGCGGGTCAATCTCCGTGCAGTTTCGTTGTTAGTGGTTGGAACCTTTCTCGCACTGATCGTGCTTAATCTTGTCGGAACCGATGCGATTCAACTTGCATACTTCATTGCCTCGGCTGTTGCATTTGTATTTCCGTGGCAGGTTTCCCTGCCTTTTACTGCAGTCGCCGCGATAGCGATTCCTCAGTCGCTATGGCCGTTCGGCCACTTGTCTTTGATTACAACCGGCATTGCCTGTTTAGCAAGCCGAATGGCGATTATTAGCCAAGCGCAAAGGAAGATACAGGAAGTTCGATCCCAAGAACTTGAAGTAAACGAAGAGCGCAACCGCATGGCTCGCGACATGCACGATATTTTGGGACATTCTCTCACAACGGTGACACTTAAAGCGGAGCTTGCAAAGAAGCTCATTGAGCTCGACCCGAATACGGCGAAGTCACAAATTGCAGAAATTGAGGAAATCTCGAGGTCTGCGCTGGCAGAAGTTCGCACCGCAATAAATGGCTATCGAGAGCTCAGCCTTTCCGGTGAACTAGCTCGGGCATTAAGCCTCCTTCAAAGCGCAGGTATTAAAGCGAAGATGCCGAATTCGGTAGATGAAGTACAGGTTGATTTGAGGGAAGTGTTTGCTTGGGTAGTGCGTGAAGGGACTACGAATGTTGTCCGACATTCCGGTGCAAAGAGATGCTCCATCAGTCTGACCTCCAAATCTGTATTGATTGAAGACGACGGAGTCGGAATAGCAGAGATAAGGGAAGGAAATGGTCTGCGAGGGCTGCGGGAGCGATGCCAAAATAACGGAGTCGAATTGTGCTTGGGTGAAACCACCATGGGAGGTCTGAAGCTTACAGCCCAGGCCGTTCAAACCGGGCCATGGGCTAAGGAGCATTAATGATAAAAGTGATGCTTGCTGATGATCAGGCTATGGTGCGAGGCGCATTAAGCGCCTTGCTTAGCTTGGAAAGTGACATTGAGGTAGTGGCCGACGTTGGCGACGGAAGCGAGGTCATGGAGGTCGCCTCGGTGGCTTGTCCTGATGTTATTTTGATGGATGTAGATATGCCGAATGTGGACGGTCTGACTGCTACGAAACGCCTTAGAGAAGCGCTACCGCAGGTAAAGATATTGATAGTTACAACGTTCGGGCGCCCGGGTTTCTTGCGTCGCGCGGTTTCCGCGGGAGCACATGGCTTCATCGTTAAAGACGCGCCTGCCGCAGAGCTCGCTGATGCGGTGCGCCGAGTTCACTCCGGCTTGCGTGTAGTTGATCCCAAACTTGCTGCAGATTCTTTTCTATTCGGTGAATCGCCTCTCACCGTTCGAGAATCCGAAGTGCTTCAAGCAGCCGCCGATGGTGCGGTCGTCGCGGAAATCGCGAAGCGGGTTAACTTATCGGAGGGCACGGTGCGCAATCACTTGTCGCGTGCGATGGCTAAGACTGGTGCTGACACTCGTGCAGCGGCAGTAAATCTTGCCATTGAGCGGGGCTGGATTATCAGTTGACGTTGCTTAATCTTTAAGCGGTGCGGTTTGTAGCTTTCCTGAATCTAGGAATTCCAAGACGAGTTCCACTGTCTTTTTGCGAGTAGCTGTGGGTATCTTTCGTTCAGTCAAGTGGTCGTGGACCCAGAGGCCATTGCCAAGGATGGTGGCGATGAGCGCGGTTTGGTCATCAGCTGCCGGATCTGGCAGCCAGCGCTTGTCGACGTCGCGCCATTGTTCCATGAAGTCCGGGTGTTGCTGAGAGTGGATGCTCATCAGCAATTCGATCAGAGGGTCGTTCTTGCCTAGGGATTGCACGAGTGCGCGCAGGCGCTCCTTTTTGTCTAGCTCCGCGGCCTGCTTGCCGCCGGCTAGCTCTTCGAGTTCCGCTTCCCAGCGCGCGGCGCAGAAGCGGTGGCACTCGATGAGTAGATCGTGGCGGGAAGGAAAGTGATAGATGAGCCCGGACTTTGACATTCCCGTGGCGGTGGCCAGGGCGTCGTAAGTCACGGCATGCACACCCTCGTTCTCGATGATGGTGAGGGCGGCTTTTAGCACTTCGGTCTTTTTACTAATGCGCGGCATCGTAGCCTCCCGACTTCGGGTTGTTTTTAAACAAATAGCCGGTAACTGCGGCGAAGAGCAGCATCATCGCGAGCAAGCCGCCGAGGGTCGTGAGGTAAGCGTTGTCGTAGGCGGCTGCGGCGAGGTCGTGGGTCGCGGCGTCGTAAAGCGCTTGCATGCCCTCGACATCCGCGGGCAGATTGCGGGAGTAAAGCAAAGGCACAATGGAGCCGGTGATCGCGATGGATAGCAGCGTGCCGAGCTCGTAGGAGACCTCCTCGACGCCGGCGGCCATGCCGGAACGATGGGGCGGCGCCGCGCCGATGATGGCGGTTGAGGCCACGGACATCGTGAGCCCTGCGCCGATGCCCATACAGAGCAGCCCCGCAACGAAGCACCAGAAGATGCCGTGGTGGCCCGCCCACATCGCGACGGCGATGCCCGCAGCCATGAAAGCAAACCCGCCGGCGATGATGGGCAGAAAGCCCCAGCGGTGCAGGTTGGCGCCGCCTAGGGTGGACATCGGAAGTGCCGCAATCGCCACCGCAGAAATGGTGATTCCCGCATGCAGGGGGCTTAAACCATCGACCATCTGTAGCTTCTGTGTGGTGAGCATCTCCAACCCGGACATGCCAAACATCGCGCCGCCCGCGGCAATGACGCCGCCTGTGAAGATGGGGGAGCGGAAGATGTCGAAGGTGAGCATCGGCTCAGAAAGCTGCTTTTGGCGGCGTGCAAACGCGAAGCTGCCGATGCCGCAGGCCACCAGCGCGCCGCCGGCCAGCCCATAATGGGAACCCGCCACCGACTTAATGGCCAGCACCAGGGAAGAAAGCGTAATAAGCGCATAGAGCGAGGATGCGAAATCCCAGTGCTTGTCCGGGTTCGGTTGGTTGGGCGGTGCCAAAAGGAAGGTCAGCAAGAGCGCGACGAGCACGATGGGCACGTTGATGAGAAAGACCGAGCCCCACCAGAAGTGCTCGAGGAGGAATCCGCCGACGGTAGGGCCGGCTGCAGCGCCCACGACCGCAACGGAGGCCCAGATGCCGATCGCGGTGTTGCGCTCGATTTCATCGTCGAAGGTCAGGCGAATCAGTGCCAAAGTAGCGGGCATCATCACGGCAGCGCCGAGGCCCAAGAATGCGCGTGCAGCCACCAAGAACCACGCGCCGGGGGCGAGCGCGGCGGCGAGGGATGCGCTGCCGAAAAGCACAAGGCCGATGACGAACATGCGGCGATGTCCAATGCGATCTCCTAGGGTGCCCGTGCCCAACAATAAGCCGGCCAGCACCAGCGCATAGGCGTTGATGATCCATAGCTGCTGGGTGGATGTGGTGTGGAGCTGATCCGTCAGCGCCGGGAGGGCGGTGTAGAGGATCGAATTATCGAGGCCGACCATGAGAAGGCCGAGCGAGATCACGGCAAAGAAAGTCCAGCGCTGTACGGCGGTGGACTCGGTGTTCGTGGCGGCGCTATTGGAATGGCCTAAATCGGTGGTGGACATGGTATGAAAATGTACCGAACGTTCATTACAGTTTCAAACGCTTGAACGCGGTCTGTGTTTCGTATCACCAGACAGGGGGTTTGGTGAGTCTTGAGTAAAAAGCTGGCACAAAGGGGAATTAATAAGGACACTGGATGGAGAAACTATTTACTATTCCTGAAAGAAGTAGTGATATGGCGAAGAATTACGCAGAACAGATCGTAGAAACTCTCGAGGCGCAAGGCGTCGAGCGCATTTATGGTCTGGTTGGTGACTCCCTGAACCCAATCGTGGATGCGGTGCGCCGTTCCTCCATCGAATGGGTCCACGTCCGCAACGAGGAAGCTGCTGCTTTTGCTGCTGAGGCAGACTCTCTGACCACCGGCAAGCTCGCCGTGTGTGCGGCTTCCTGCGGCCCGGGCAACACCCACTTGGTGCAGGGGCTTTACGACGCCCACCGCAACGGCGCCAAGGTTCTGGCCATCGCATCCCACATCCCATCTCGCCAGATTGGCTCCAAGTTCTTCCAGGAGACCCACCCGGAGATGCTCTTCACCGAGTGCTCCGCTTACTGCGAGATGGTCAACTCCGCTGACCAGGGCGGTGTCATTTTGCACCACGCTATCCAGTCCACCATGGCTGGCAAGGGCGTTTCCGTGCTCGTTATCCCAGGCGACGTTTCCACGCAGGAGGCTGAAGATGATACCTTCACCACCTCCACCATCTCCGCTGGACGTCCAGTTGTCTTCCCGGATCCGGCTGAAGCAGCCGCGCTAACCCAGGCTATTAATGAGGCTAAGACCGTCGCGCTCTTCGTCGGTGCTGGCGTCAAGGATGCCCGCGAGCAGGTGCTGGCGCTGGCGGAAAAGATTAAGGCGCCAATCGGCCACGCGCTGGGCGGCAAGATGTACATCCAGTACGACAACCCGTTCGACGTCGGCATGTCCGGCCTTCTGGGCTACGGCGCGGCACACGACGCCACCCACGAGGCCGACCTGCTTATCCTTCTGGGCACCGACTTCCCGTACAACGACTTCTTGCCCAAGGGCAACGTCGCACAGGTCGACATTGACGGCTCCCACATCGGCCGCCGCACCAAGATTAAGTACCCGGTTACCGGTGACGTGGCTGCCACCATCGAGAACATCCTTCCGCACATTGATGAGAAGAAGGATCGCCGCTTCCTCGACAAGATGCTCAAGGAGCACTACAACAAGCTCAACCACGTGGTGGAGGCATACACTAAGAAGGCTGAGAAGATGAAGCCTATCCACCCAGAGTTCGTGGCCAACATCATCGATGAAGAAGCAGCTGACAACGCCGTCTTCACCGTCGACACCGGCATGTGCAACGTCTGGGGCGCTCGCTACATCACCCCGAATGGCAAGCGTGAGCAGATCGGTTCCTTCCGCCACGGCACCATGGCTAACGCACTGCCGATGGCCATCGGCGCACAGGCCGCCAACGAAGGTCGCCAGGTCATCTCCTTCTCCGGTGATGGTGGACTGTCCATGCTGATGGGTGAGCTGCTGACCGTGAAGCTGCACAACCTGCCGGTGAAGACCTTCGTCTTCAACAACTCCTCGCTGGGCATGGTCAAGCTGGAGATGCTGGTCCAGGGTCTGCCAGAGCACGAGACCGACCATGAGCACGTGGATTATGCCGCGATCGCAGAGGCTGCCGGCATCAAGCACATCCACATCGAGGACCCGAAGAAGGCCCGCAAGCAGATTCGCGAGGCCATGGATTTCGATGGCCCGGTTCTGGTTGACATGATCACCGACCCGAACGCTCTTTCCATCCCGCCGACACTGACCTTCGAGCAGCTGCTGGGCTTCTCCAAGGCCGCCACCCGCACCGTCTTTGGCGGCGGCGTTGGTCAGATGCTGCAGCTCGCGCAGTCCAACCTGCGCAACATTCCGCGCCCGTAGGCGGCTAGCCGCTAGTCCGCTACGTACTCCATCGTTTCGAACCGTGCAGTTTCGGGTGTAGCCGTCAAGAACATTTCGGCAAGGCCTGAAGACTGCACCATGGTGTGGAAAGAAAGCGCGTCTTCCTTTTCACTGAGATCAGGAAATGCGCCCCACAGTCTGACCGTCCGCCCGTCATGGAGCTGTCGGTTCCACAAATCCAAGTGGTACCACGTGCTCTCTCCAGAAGGGTCTATGCTCCTGCGGGATTGAATTCCGACTCCGGTGAGAACGGTTCCTTCGGGCAGCATGTCGCTTTCAAAGACCTCGTTGGTGAGTTGGTCGATGAATCGGAACTGTTCTTCGGACAACGTGAGTTTCTTGCGCACTTGGAATCCTTCTTCAGATTGGTTGCCGTGATTGCCATCGGTGAAGTCGACTTGGTGTTCACCTTACGTATTCCGGCCTGGTTGTTGGCGCCGTTGGCTAGGATGGGAGTTCACAGGTGATGTCCAGACTCCCTTCAGTGCCCTTGGAAGGCTGGGTGTCATTATTGCGAAATAGCAACAAGCACTCGCTGAAGGAAGTAACAAGAGCTAATGGACGACAATAAAGAAGTAAAAGTCCTCGTCGTTGATGATGAGCCCAACATCGTGGAGTTACTCACCGTTTCCCTGAAGTTCCAGGGTTTCGAAGTATTCAGCGCAAACTCCGGCACTGAGGCGCTGCGGGTGGCCCGCGAGGTTAATCCTGATGCCTACATCATGGACGTCATGATGCCGGGCATGGACGGCTTCGAGCTGCTTGGCAAGCTGCGTCAGGAAGGCCTCGACGGCCCGGTGCTTTACTTGACCGCAAAGGACAGCGTCGATCAGCGCATCCATGGCCTGACCATCGGTGCCGATGATTACGTGACTAAGCCGTTCAGCCTGGAAGAGGTTATCACCCGCCTGCGCGTTATCCTGCGCCGCGGCGCGAACGTCGATGACGCAAACAGTGACGCCACCATTTCCTATGCTGACCTCACCTTGAATGATGACACCCACGAGGTCACCAAGGGAGGCGAAATCATCGAGCTGTCCCCAACCGAGTTCAACCTTCTGCGCTACCTCATGCAGAACAAGGAAGTGGTGCTGTCCAAGTCCAAGATCTTGGACAACGTCTGGCACTACGACTTCGGCGGCGATGGCAACGTAGTCGAGTCCTATATCTCCTACCTGCGCCGCAAGATCGACACCGGCGATACGCAGCTTATTCATACTGTTCGCGGCGTCGGCTATGTTCTGCGCATGCCGCGTAACTAGTAGTTCGCCACAGTCCTTTTTCGAGTACTAATACATGAGCACTACCCACTCGGCGGCGGAATCTACGCTGCCTGAAACCCCGTCCGTTGCGGTTCCCTCCGGGGAGCGCGCTAAGCGACGCCGCGTGCAGCGCCCCAAAGCGATGCCGCTGCGCACGTGGCTTTTGGTGCTCATGGTCTTGGTCTCTGGCCTCGGCCTGGCGGGTGCCTCTTTGGCGGTGTCCTCGATTATGTCCGACGTCATGTATGGCAACGTCGATGATCAGCTAAAGGATGCCACCAACGGCTGGGCGCGCAATATGAGCAACGACTACTATTTGGGGGACTACTCTAGGCGCCCGCCTACGGAATACGTGGCGCTTAGCTACCTGCCGAATGGCACCGTTTTATACACCGGCCCCAAGACCAGCATGCCGGACGCGAAGAACCTCTACATCGGTGACGAGCCTGCCACCGTCGGTTCCGTTGGAAACGACGAAACCAAGTGGCGCGCCGTGGCCATCAAGGTCGATGGCACCGTGACCGTAGTGGCCAAGGATCTCACCCACGAGCGGCTTATTCTCCGCGGTCTAGCGATCGTGCAAATAATCATCACTGCCGTGGTCATGGGCATTATCGCCGTGGTGGGCATGTGGTTTATCCGCCGCGCGCTGCGCCCGCTGCGCGTCGTTGAAAAGACCGCCTCCGAGATTGCCGCGGGTGACTTGGACAAGCGTGTGCCGGAGTGGCCGAAGCACACCGAGGTTGGTCAGCTCTCGGCTGCACTCAACGTGATGCTGGGTCAGCTGCAGCGCTCAGTTGTCCAAGCTCAAGATAAAGAGGAGCAGATGCGCCGTTTCGTCGGCGATGCTTCCCACGAGCTACGCACCCCGCTGACCAGTTTGCGTGGCTACACCGAGCTTTATCGCTCCGGCGCCACCAAGGATGTGGATCTCGTCTTTTCCAAGATCGATGACGAGTCCAAGCGAATGTCGCTATTGGTGGAGGACCTGCTTTCTCTGACCCGCGCCGAGGGCTCGCGCCTGGACATGCGCACTGTGGATATGCTGGAGCTGGTGCTTTCCGTCGGTTCCTCCGCGCGTGCCGCGTTTGCCGGCCGCCAGATCGACGTGGTTAACGAGACCCACGATATTCCGGTGGTCAAAGGCGACCCTGATCGCCTGCACCAGGTGCTGCTCAACCTCGTCTCCAACAGCATTCGCCACGGTGGCGAGGAAGCCAAGGTCAAACTCACCATCCGCGAAGAGGGCGAGGGCACAGACAAGGCAGTGCTTATCGACGTCGCCGATGACGGCAAGGGCATGTCCCCCGAGGACACCAGCCACATCTTTGAGCGTTTCTATCGCGCGGATTCTTCCCGCACCCGCGATACCGGCGGCTCGGGCTTGGGCCTGGCCATCGTGAAATCTTTGGTGGAGCAGCACGGCGGCAGCATTGCCGTGAGCTCCCAGCTGGGGGAGGGCTCCACCTTTACGGTGCGCCTCCCAGCTTCATAATTAATCGGCCGCTAACGAGGCCTTCTCACGAGGACGCTGCTAGTTAGCGGCGTCCTTCTTCGTCGGTGCCCAAGTGCTGGCGAATACGCGTCGCTGCCTCATCCATGGCGGCAGGATCGGTGGCGTCGGCAGCAAATGCCTTGGCGAAGTCATACTCTTCCATCTTCTCGGTGGGGAAGAGGTGGATGTGGGTATGTGGCACGTCGAAGCCGGCGATGATGTAGCCAGTGCGTGGCGAGTTAAACGCCGTCTTGATAGCGGCGCCGATCTCCAGTGCCACCTCGTTGAGGTGTGCCCAGGTCTGTGGGTCGAGGTCGGTCCACTTATCTATCTCCTCAATCGGAACCACCAGAGTGTGGCCGTAGTTGAGGGGCTCGATGGATAAAAAGGCCACGCAGGTCTCGTCGCGGTAGACAAAGCGTGCAGGCAGTTCACCATTAATAATCTTGGTAAATACAGAAGACATGGTGACTAGGCTACCTCCAGTTAAGATGGACGGCATGCGCATTCTCGTAATTGGCTCGGGCGGCCGCGAACACGCCCTGCTCAAAGGTCTCAAGGCAGATCCACTGACCACTGAACTCCACGTTGCCCCAGGCTCGCCGAACTTCGATTCCCTGGCCACGGTGCATCCTGAGTACTCCAAGGTTGATGACCCAGCACAGATGCTGGAGCTGGCGCAGAAAATTGACGCCGAGCTTGTTGTCGTTGGCCCCGAGGTGCCGCTGGTTGCCGGCGTCGCAGATGAGCTGCGTGCCAACGGCATCGCCGTTTTCGGCCCTTCCAAGGATGCCGCGCAGATCGAGGGGTCTAAGGCCTTTGCCAAGGACGTCATGAATGTTGCTGGCGTTCGCACCGCTCGCGCGGAGCAGCTGATGCCGGGGGCTTCCGAATCCGATATTGAGGCCGCCCTCGACCGTTTCGGCCCGCACTTCGTGGTGAAAGATGACGGCCTTGCCGGCGGCAAGGGCGTCGTTGTCACCGACGACCGCGCTGCCGCGAAGGAGCATGTAAACGAGGTTCACGCGGCAGGAAACCCGGTCCTGCTCGAGTCCTTCCTCGATGGCCCAGAAGTTTCCTTGTTCTGCTTGGTCGACGGCGAGACTGTCGTCCCGCTGCTCCCAGCGCAGGATCACAAGCGCGCCTACGACAATGACGAAGGCCCCAACACCGGCGGCATGGGCGCCTATACGCCGCTGCCGTGGCTGCCAGCCGACGGCGTGCAGCGCATCGTCGACGAAGTCTGCAAGCCAGTTGCCGCCGAAATGGTGCGCCGCGGCACCCCGTACTCCGGCCTGCTTTATGCGGGCCTCGCGTGGGGCAAGGAGGGTATCGCTGTTGTCGAGTTCAACTGCCGCTTCGGCGACCCAGAAACCCAGGCAGTTCTTTCCATGCTCGAGTCCCCGCTGGCTGAGGCGCTTAACGCCACCGCCACCGGCAAGCTTGCTGAGCTGGACGAGCTGAAGTGGAAGGACGGCTACGCCGTTACCGTCGTCCTGGCCGCGGAGGGTTACCCAGCCTCCCCGCGTAAGGGCGACGTCATCACCGGCCCGGGCCTGGATGATCCGAACAAGGTCCTCCACGCCGGCACCTCGCAAGCCGAAGGCTCGCGCGGTGTTGAAGAGGAAGTCGATGTCATCTCCAACGGCGGCCGCGTGCTCAACGTTCTGGGCCAGGGAGCCACGCTCGCCGAGGCCCGTGCCGCCGCCTACGAGGTGCTAGAAGGCCTTAAGTTGGACGGCAGCTTCTACCGCCGCGACATCGGAAAGCGTGCCGAAGACGGCGAGATTTCCATCTAGCTTTTCTCTCGCACCCCCGTATAGCCCAGCTTGTTACCAAAAGGTACAGGCTGGGCTTTGTACATGGAATAATGTTTCCCGTGGCTGAAAAGAAGAACATTTCCAACGTCCTATCCTCCCGCTATGCCTCCGCAGAGCTTTCCAATATTTGGAGCCCGGAGTACAAGATCATCCTGGAGCGCCAGCTGTGGATCGCCGTCATGCGCGCGCAAAAGGATTTGGGAGTCGATATTCCAGCAGAGGCCATTGCGGCCTACGAGTCCGTGGTTGAGCAGGTGGACCTCGAGTCCATCGCTGCCCGTGAGCGCGTAACGCGCCACGACGTCAAGGCCCGCATCGAGGAGTTCAACGCCCTCGCTGGCTTTGAGCACATCCACAAGGGCATGACCAGCCGTGATCTCACCGAGAACGTTGAGCAGCTGCAGATTCATACCTCGCTGCGCCTCATCCGTGACAAGGCCATCGCGGTCGTCGCGCGCATCGGCAAGCATGCGGCTGCTTACCAATCCCAGGTCATGGCCGGCCGTTCCCACAACGTTGCTGCTCAGGCCACCACCCTGGGCAAACGCTTTGCTTCCGCAGCCGATGAGATGCTGCTGGGCATCGAGCGCGTCGAATCGCTCCTGGCTGCCTATCCGCTGCGCGGCATCAAGGGCCCGATGGGCACCTCCCAGGACATGCTCGACCTGATGGGCGGCTCCGAGGACAAGCTGGCCTCCCTGGAGACTGCGATTGCTGATCACCTGGGCTTCCACCGCATCTTCAACTCCGTTGGTCAGGTTTACCCACGCTCCCTCGATTTCGACGCCGTTTCCGCGCTGGTTGAGCTGGGCGCCGGCCCGTCTTCCTTGGCCACCACCATCCGCTTGATGGCTGGCAATGAGACCGTCACCGAGGGCTTCAAGGAAGGCCAGGTTGGCTCTTCCGCGATGCCACACAAGATGAACGCCCGCTCCTGCGAGCGCGTGTGCGGCTTCCAAGTCATCCTGCGCGGTTACCTCACCATGGTTGCAGATCTCTCCGGCCAGCAGTGGAACGAGGGCGACGTATTCTGCTCCGTGGTTCGCCGCGTTGCGCTTCCTGACGCCTTCTTTGCCCTCGACGGCCAGTTCGAAACCTTCCTGACCGTGCTGGACGAGTTCGGTGCCTTCCCTGCGATGATCGACCGCGAGCTCGAGCGCTACCTGCCGTTCCTGGCCACCACCCGCATCCTGATGGCGGCCGTGCGCGCCGGCGTCGGCCGCGAGACCGCGCACGAGGTCATCAAGGAAAACGCCGTCGCAGTGGCGCTGAACATGCGCGAAAACGGCGGCGATCAGGACTTGGTCGAGCGCCTTGCCGCCGACGAGCGCCTGCCGATGTCCGCGGAGGACCTAGAGGCTGCCCTGGCCGATAAGCACGCCTTCATCGGCGCCGCGGAGTCCCAGGTCAACCAGGTTCTTACCCGCATCAACAACCTGGTCAGCGAGCACCCGAAGGCCGCCGCTTATACCCCAGGCGAGATTCTCTAAAAGCGAATTAGGATAGGACTCATGCGCCCAGAACTTTCTTCTTATAAGCACCTTGCTTCCGGCAAGGTCCGTGACATCTACGACGTCGACGAGAACACTCTGTTGATGGTGGTCTCCGACCGTATCTCGGCCTACGACCACTCCCTGGACCCGGCTATCCCGGACAAGGGGCGTGTTCTGACCGCGACCTCGAAGTTCTTCTTCGACGTCATCGATTTCCCGAATCACCTCGCCGGCCCGCTCGATGACGAGCGCATCCCAGAGGAGGTGCTGGGCCGCGCCATGGTGGTCAAGAAGCTCGACATGCTGCCTTTCGAGTGCGTCGCGCGCGGCTACCTCACCGGTTCCGGCCTAAAGGAATATAAGGAAAGCGGTACCGTTTGCGGCATCGAGCTGCCTGAAGGCCTTACCGAGGCCTCCCGCCTGCCAGAGCCGATCTTTACCCCGGCCACCAAGGCGGAGCAGGGCGAGCATGATGAGAACGTGTCTTTTGACGCGGTCGTCGCCAAGCTGGGCAAAGAGCGCGCGGAAGAGCTGCGCGCTGCCACCCTGCGCATCTACTCCGAGGCCGCCCGCATCGCGGAGGAGAAGGGAATCATCCTGGCCGATACCAAGTTCGAGTTTGGCCTTGATGAGAACGGCACCCTGATTCTGGCCGATGAGGTCCTAACCCCGGATTCCTCCCGCTACTGGCCGGCCGATACGTATGAGGAGGGCAAGGTTCAGCCTTCCTTCGACAAGCAGTACGTGCGCAACTGGCTGACCTCCCCGGAATCCGGCTGGGACCAGGCCTCTGATACCAAGCCGCCGCGCCTGCCTGACGACGTCGTCGAGGCCACCCGTGCGCGCTACGTCGAGGCTTACGAGCGTCTTTCGGGAAACTCCTTCTAAGGCCTAAAGCCTTCGTTACGGTAGGGTTTCGAGAAATCTCACTACAAATAAGCCCCCTAATCTCGCGAGGAGAACATGACTGAATTGACCCCGCCGATTGCCGCAAAACACCCCATCACCCGCGAGTTTCATGGCCGCAGCTTCGTGGATGATTACGAGTGGATGCGGGATAAAGAATCCGCAGAAACGCTCGATTATCTGCGCGCGGAGAATGCTTATACTGAGCAGGAGACGGCGCACCTTAAAGAGCTGACTGAGAACATCTTCCAGGAAGTAAAGTCGCGCGTGAAGGAAACGGACATGTCCGTGCCTTCGCGCAGGGGCCAGTACTGGTATTACGGCCGCTCTGTCGAGGGCAAGAACTATGGCATTAGCTGTCGCGTTCCGGTGGCCGAAGGTGCTGACCCGTGGACCGCTCCCGTTATTCCAGAAGAAGGCGCGCCTGAGGGCGAGGAAATCCTCCTAGATGCCAACGAGCTAGCAGAAGGCACCGAATTCTTCGCGATGGGTGCCTCCACCGTCTCTGACTCCGGCAACCTGCTGGCTTATTCCGTGGATACCGCTGGCGACGAGCGTTTTTCTCTGGTCATCAAGGACTTGCGTACTGGCGAGCTGCTCTCCGACCGCCTCGAAGGCATCTTCTACGGTGCAACCTGGGTGGGCGATGACTACATCTTTTACACCACGGTCGATGATGCCTGGCGCCCAGATACCGTCTGGCGCCACAAGGTGGGAACCGCGCAGTCCGAAGACGTGCAGGTCATGTATGAAGCCGACGAGCACTTTAATATCGGCGTCGGCAGTATTCGCAGCGAGAAGTACCTGTTCATCGTCATCGGCTCGAAGCTGACCTCAGAGACCTGGGTGCTGGATCGTACGGACCCGGAAGGCGAATTCCAGGTTCTGTGGCAGCGCGAAGCAGGTGTTGACTACGACGTCGACTATGCCGAGATCGACGGCCAGGCCTATTGGTTTGTCACCCACAACGCATCAGGCCCGAACTTCACCCTGGCCACCACGCCGCTAGCCGTAGGGGAGGACCTCGCACCGCTCCGCGAGCTCGATGTGCTGATTCCGCATCGCGAGGATGTGCGCCTGGAAGGCGTGGATACCTATCGCGACCAGGTCGTCGTAGGCTACCGCCGCGCCGGCATCGGGCGTGCCGCAATCATGGATGTACGCCATGGTTGGTCCGAATTTAAGGAATTAAACTTCAACGAAGAGCTCTACACCGTGAGCGTTGGCGGCAACCCGGAATGGGATGCATCGGTACTGCGCGTGAGCTACACCTCCTTCATCCAGCCTTCGCAGCTTTTCGATTACCGCGTCGAGACTGGCGAGTACACCTTGCTCAAGGAACAAGAAGTTCCGGGCGGTTACAACAAGGATGACTACGTTGCCTACCGCATGTGGACGCAGGCTTCCGACGGCACGCAGATTCCGGTCTCCATCGTGCACCGCGCCGATCTTGACCGCACCAAAGCTAACCCGACGCTTCTCTACGGATACGGCTCTTATGAGGCCAGCATGGACCCGTACTTCTCCGTCTTCCGTCTGTCCTTGATGGATCGCGGCATGATCTTCGCCATGGCGCACGTCCGCGGCGGCGGCGAGATGGGTCGCACCTGGTACGACGACGGCAAGCTTCTGCAGAAAAAGAACACCTTCAACGACTTCATCGCGGTGGCCGATGATCTCATTGCGCGCGGTGTCACCACCGCAGATCAGATGGTGGCGGAAGGCGGCTCCGCCGGTGGCCTGCTGATGGGCGCGGTGGCAAACATGGCCCCAGACCGCTTCACGGCCATCCAGGCCTCGGTGCCCTTCGTGGACCCGCTGACTTCCATCCTGAAGCCGGAGCTACCGCTAACGGTCATCGAGTGGGAAGAGTGGGGCGACCCGTACCACGACCCAGAGGTCTATGACTACGTGAAGTCCTATGCGCCTTACGAGAACGTCACTGCGCAGAACTACCCGGACATTTTGGCGATTACCTCGCTCAACGACACTCGCGTGCTCTACGTGGAACCGGCGAAGTGGATTGCCAAGCTGCGTGATACCGCAAAGGGCGGGCAGTTCCTGCTCAAGACGGAGATGGTCGCTGGCCACGGTGGCGTTTCTGGACGTTATGACAAGTGGCGCCAGAATGCCTTCGAGTACGCGTGGACCATTAACAAGGCCACGGGGTTGAAAGCTTAGACGCTCCTCGCCGCGCGGACTCGCGGTGGCTGTGCGATAATTGCACTTATGCATGGCCACCTTCTAGTTTCGATTTCCAGCATCTTTTCTGACACGCGGAAGCAAACTAGTAACCTCCTCAAAGAACTAGACCGGGAAGAAATCCCGGTCTCTTTGCTGGTTGCCCCACACATTGATGGCAATTGGCACCTGGCCAAGGATGACAAGACCTTAGGCTTTCTCAAAGAGCAGGAATCCGCGGGTAGGTTGCTTATTCTGAATGGCTTCGACCAAGCGGTGCAAGGTCGTCGCGCTGAGTTCGCTAACCTCGACTCGCACGAGGCCAATCTCCGTTTGAAGGGCGCCACGCGGCAGATGGCCAAGTTGGGCTTCGAGTCGAGCATCTTCGCACCTCCACGCTGGCGTATGTCGCCTGGCACCTTGGAGGTCCTACCGAACTTTGCTTTCGACGTCGCGGTCTCCACGCGTGGCATTCACGAGCTGCGTTCCGGCAAGTTCCACCAGACCCGCAACCTGTCCTTCGGCGAGGGCTTCGGCGCGGCGAAGTGGTGGCGCCGCAACATTATTCGCGCAGCTGAGCGCTCCGCGCTGCGTGGCAACACCGTGCGTCTTTCCATCTCTGGCCGCAACCTTAATGACAGGAAAGTGGTCTCTGACTTCATCAAGGCGGTTGACCGCGCCGCGAGCGCCGGCGCGCAGCCCGCGGACTACGGCGTCTTTTTGACGAAGCGCTAAAAGCCTCCCGCGGAAGTGCACGCCGAGCGTGCACCGAACGCACGGCACGCGTGCAAAAGCGTGCACCGAACGCGCAAAAACGCACAATTTGCCAATTAGACTGCTGAATCCGCGCTAATTCAGGGCACTATTTGGCAAATTGTGCGTAAGGGGGAAACGCTCCGGGGAAGACGCCCCGGAGGAAACGCTCCCGGGAGCCTAGAGCTTGAGGAAATCCCGGACCTGCGGTGGCAGGGCGTCGATGAGCTGGGGTGTCAGGAACTTCAGCGAACCGCCGAGCAACATTGCGATGCCGGGGACGGCAACCGCAAGGATCAATGCGATGATGCTGCCGGTGCTCGAACCAGAGCTAGAGCCGTTACTGGAGCTGGAGCCTTTGTTGGTGCCGGGCTTGCTGTCTGGGTCGGTGTCTGGTTCTTCGTCTGGGTTAGCGGCCGCCTTGCCCAGGCTGAATCCGACCTTGACCGGGTCGTGGTCGGAGGCGCGGAACGGGGAATCGTCGTAGAAGTCCACGATGTTGTAATTGCGGCGAGAGTACTCAAAGGCCACCGGCTCGTCGGCATTGATGTTCCACACCTGGGCGTCGGTTACCTTGCCGGATACAACCTCGTTTGCCAGGACGTGGTCGAGGGAACCCAACAGGCCAGAGAACTGGTAGGAGGCATCCGCGTGGTAGTCCTCAGCGGGAACGGTGTAGCCGCTGTCGCGGAAGACATCGATGGCATCGCCGTGGGTATAGGTGTTGAGGTCACCCATCACGAAGGTGGCCTTGTCCTGCCAATCTGGCTGCTTAGCCAGGTGCTCAAGAACGGCTTCGGCCTGTGCCTTGCGCACGTTGGGGTTATTGCCCTGGCCGTCGCCGGTGTCGGCGTCACCCTTAACAACGGAACCCTTGGACTTGAAATGATTGGCCACGGCCACGAAGGTCTCGTCATCCGCGGCGTCGACTGGCGCGAACTCCTGCGCTAGCGGCTCACGGGCCGTTCCAGTGAAGCGGTCGTCGACGAAGATGCGGGATTCACCAACCGGTGTGACGCGATCCTTTTTGTAGATAAACGCGGTGCGAATGACGTCCACGGTGTCCGGCAGCTTCTCCGGGGAGGTCACGTAGGCCCACTTCTCGGAACCAGCGGCCGCGTTGAGCTCGTCTGTCAGGTGCGCCAAGGCTTGGTCGCGCTTGGACTTGTCGCCGGTGACGCCGTAGCCGTCTTCGATTTCAGAAAGGGCGATGACGTCGGCATCAAGACCGTTTACGGCCGCGACAATCTTGCGCTGCTGGTTCTCGAAGGCCTCCGCGGTATAAGCACCGCGGGTCGTGCCGCGCTTGACGGTGACCGGGTTGCCGTTCATGTCATCGTAGGAGCTGCCGCCGTACTCCTCGCCAAGGGAGGTGAAGTAGTTCAATACGTTGAAGGCACCAATGGTGTATTCGCCTTCGACGTCGAGTGCGTGCAGTTCCTTTTCGCGGGAGTCTTCCCAGGTAATCGGCAAATCGCTGCCTGCCGTATTGCCCGTTACCGGTGCGGTGGGCTGGTAGCGCCACTGTTCATGGGAGTAACCCACGATGACCGGGTGCTGGAAAGTTACCTGGTCAGTGGTGCGCAGGGACTTGATGGTCTGTGCGTTGTCCTGCGCGATATATGGCAGCGGGGTGGATTGGTCAGACTCGAGGTAGTTTTTCGTGCGGCCATCGTCCAGCGTGACCAGCTTGGCGGCGTTGGAAGCGGCGAGTTTCTGTAGGTCGGAGTCTGGGTCTGTCGACGGGTCATAAAGGTCCGACGGCTGGCGGAGTGCCTCAGTGCCCGGCGCCAGGCCTACCTCGCCATACTGGTTGAGCGCGTAGTTGTTGGTCACGGTGTGGGTGCCAGGCAGCACCAGCATGTGCTCGTAGGCCTCACGGGCGACGTCGCCTTCCGGCAGGGCCTCCAGTTCGAGCGCGGTGACCTCCGGCAGGGGAGCATCGAGCTTCTCGACGGCATTTGCGGTTAGCTGGGTGGCGTCAAAGAACTCCGAGACCTTGCCAGAAACCTGCACGGAATCCCCGAGCTGCGGATAAGCAGAGGCTTCCTTGTTACCCATGTAAATAAACAGCGCCGGGGAAGCAGCAGGAGCCTCGTTTCCGGTGCCGCCGGTCTGGATAGTGAAGCCGTTGATGCCGCCCTCGGACCACACGCCAGTGACGACGCCCTTGGTCGTGACGTTCTGGTCTTTAACCGGAGACTGAGCGCCGGTTCCCTGGATTTCTTCGATGCTTAGCTCGCGGCCGGGGTCTGCAGGCTGCGTTGGTTCCTCTGGCTCAGCGGGCGTGGTTGGTTCGTTTCCGGAAGGCGTAGGAGTTGGCGTGCCGACATGGAAATCGGCAGCGTTGTCGTCGGTATCGGTGCCCGCCTCATCGCGAGAGACTGACTCTGCATTGGAGGTGCTTGGGGCAGGGGTGCCTTCTGCCAGCTGGGCGGAACCGTAACCGGCGAGGTCAACCTCGTTGCCGGAGGCGTCGTAAAGCTTGACCGATCCCTTCGAACCGGACAGGTTCAGGGAGGACTCCGCGTCTGGGGTAGGCAGTGGCGTGGAGCCGCCGTTGCCCTGGCCAGCCTGAATCAGGTAGTGCTTGCCAGCCGGAATCGCGCCGCTGAGAGCAGCCTTGCCGCCCGAGTTGCCACCGGCGGAAAAGTACTCGACGGACCAACCATCCAGCGAGACCGCGGCTTCGGTGGGGTTGAAGAGCTCGATGAAGTCGTGGGTAAAGGTCGCACCAGAGTTTCCGCCGCCGCCGTAAACCTCAGAAAGGACCACGGTATCACCTGCGGGGGCTGCATGGGCGGGTACGGTGAGAGTGGAGAAAGTGGAGATGAGCGCGGTCAAAGAAAGCGCGTGGAGAGAACGAGAGCGCATGAGAAACCTTGCAATAGGAGATATATGACCATTTGTTTCTAAGGCACCGCGTCGGGCTTGCCAAGCGTTCATCCCCCAGATGTCTTGGGGGTTTACATGCATGCCCAAAAAGTTTGTCTTGCGGTTCATCGGGTGTTTACGTGGGCTTTGCGGGGGCAGGGGCGTGCGAACTGTGCACAATTTGCCAAGCAAGCCCGGAAAATCAGCAAATTTGGGCGCACTATTTGGCAAATTGTGCCCACGCGAGGCGTCGGCGCCAGTAATCCCCCGAACCAAACCACCCCCAACCCGCCGCCCTATAGAATTGGTTTTCGTTCCCCGCGGGAAATACTGTGGGCACTAAGTCGACTACCGAGTTAAAACTTGAGCTGAATGAAACTGGAGGCACGATGGTTCAGCGCGTGTATGTGGAAAATCGCGAGGGCGGGCATGCCGCTGCATTATCGAAGGAGTACGGCGTCAACGTGCGCGTGCTCAATCGCTACGACGTAGAGGGCACCACCGATTCCGAATTTGCTACCGCGGTCAAGTTGGTTCTTTCAGAACCGCAGGTAGACACTACTTTTTCCACGCTGGACGAGGCTGGAGTTGCAGGCGGGGTTCTCGCCGTTGAACCGCTTCCAGGCCAGTTTGATCAGCGCGCCGATTCCGCGGCACAGTGCATTCAGTTCCTCTTTGAAAAGGAGCGCCCCCGCGTACGCACCGCGGTGGTCTATGCGGTAGATGGTGAGATTCCTGCCGCCATGCGCAAGGATCTGATTAACCCCGTCGAGTCCCGTGAAGCAGCGCTGGAGCTGCCGGAGACTTTGGCATTGCACGTCGATACCCCCGCAGACGTAGAGACCCTTGAGGGTTTCACTGCGCTTTCCGACGCCGCCCTTCCCGAGTTCGTTGCCTCCCACGGCTTGGCCATGGACGCGGACGACGCCACCTTGATTCGTAACTACTTTGCTTCCGAAGACCGCGAACCCACCATCACCGAGCTCAAGGTGATTGATACCTACTGGTCCGACCACTGCCGCCACACCACCTTCGAGACCGTCCTCGATTCCATTACCTTCAATGAGCCGACCGTTGAGGCCGCTTACCAGGACTACCTCGCAGCCCGCGAGTCCATCGGCCGCGCTAAGCCGGTGACTTTGATGGACATGGGCACCATCGCTGGTAAGGTGCTGCGTGCCACGGGCAAGCTCGACGCCATGGACGTCTCCGAGGAGATCAACGCCTGCACCGTTCATGTCACCATCACCGTGGATGGCAAGGAAGAGCCGTGGCTGCTGCTGTTTAAGAACGAGACCCACAACCACCCAACCGAAATCGAGCCTTTTGGCGGCGCTGCTACCTGCATCGGTGGCGCAATCCGTGACCCACTGTCTGGCCGCGGTTATGTCTACGGCGCGATGCGCATCTCCGGCTCCGGTAACCCGCTGGAGACCACCACTCGCGCAGGCAAGCTGCCGCAGAAGACCATTGCCCGCGTGGCAGCTGCCGGCAATTCCTCCTACGGCAACCAGATTGGCTTGGCTACCGGCCTGGTTGATGAGGTCTATCACCCGGGATACGTCGCCAAGCACCTCGAAATGGGTGCGGTAGTGGCGGGCGCACCGGCGGCGAACGTGCGTCGCGAAGTTCCGGCGGCGGGTGACCTCGTGGTGCTCGTCGGCGGTGCAACGGGCCGTGACGGTATCGGTGGCGCTACTGGTTCCTCCAAGTCGCACACCGTGGAGTCGCTGACCACCGCGGGCGCGGAGGTGCAGAAGGGTAACGCGCCGGAGGAGCGCAAGCTCCAGCGCCTGTTCCGCAACCCGGAGTTTTCCAAGCTCATCAAGCGCTGTAATGACTTCGGCGCCGGCGGCGTCGCCGTCGCAGTGGGCGAGCTGGCGGATTCGCTGGAGATCAACCTCGATGCGGTCCCGAAGAAGTACGAGGGCCTGAACGGCACCGAGCTGGCTCTGTCCGAATCCCAGGAGCGCATGGCCACCGTCGTTGAGGCAGGCGACCTCGACAAGCTGATCGCGCTGGCTAACGAGGAGAACCTCAACGCCGTGGTCGTTGCGGAGGTCACTGACTCGGGCCGCATGCGCATGCATTGGCGCGGCAACACCATCGTTGACCTTTCCCGCGAATTCCTAAACACCAACGGCGCCGACAAGCACGTCGACGTCGAGGTTGCCCCCGCCGCTGATTGGCGCGGCGCGGCCCGCGAGTGGGCACGCCGGGAGGACTTCAACGCGTCTTTCCTCGGCATGGCCTCCGACCTCAACGTGGCTTCCAAGCAGGGCCTGTCTGAGCGCTTCGACTCCACCGTCGGTGCCGGCACCGTGCTGATGCCTTTCGGCGGCACCCGCCAGGCCACCCCGATCCAGGCCACGGCACACACCCTGCCGGCGCTGGGAGAGACCACCAACTGCTCCGTGATGTCCTGGGGCTACAACCCATACGTCACTGAGGCCAGCCCGTTCCACGGGGCCTACCTCGCGGTGGTGGAGTCGGTGTCTAAGCTGATTGCTACCGGCGCCTCCTTCGACGAGACCTACTTGTCTTTCCAGGAGTACTTCGAGCGCATGGACTCCGCTGCGGCGTGGGGCAAGCCGGCTGCCGCGCTGCTGGGCACCATCAAGGCCCAGCTTGGACTCGGCGTCGCCGCGATTGGCGGCAAGGACTCCATGTCCGGCACCTTCGAGGAGCTCAGCGTCCCGCCGACGGTCATCTCGGTTGCCGTCAGCCACGACGATGCCACGCACATGGTGCCGAACTACTTCAAGGCAGCGGGCCACAAGGTCACGCTCTTCCAGCCGGAGATCGCTGGCGCAGAGGATACTGCGCTGGCCGGCCTGCCCACCCCAGATTCCCTGGTTGCCAACTTCCGCACCGTGACGGAGCTGCTGCGCTCCGGCAAGGTCATCTCCGCTTACACCCCGGGCTTCGGCGGCCCTGCCGAGTCCGTGCTGAAGATGGGCTTGGGCGAGGGCATCGGCTTCGCCTTTACTGACGACGCCCCGCTCTACGACTACGCCTACGGCGCCTTCGTCCTGGAGTGGGCAGACGGCGAGGAGCCAACCGCGGGCTCGGTTATTGGTGAGACCGCCGAGGGCGGCTTCACCTACCGCGGCACCGAGGTTTCCTTTGCCGACGCTGAGGCCGCCTACCTGGGCACTCTCGTAGAGATCTACCCGAGCTTCGTTGAGCAGACTGGTTCGGTTTCCCTGGCAGACGCCACTTCTTCGGTCTCCGCATCTGAGGCACCGACCATCACTCCGACCCACGGCGGCGCCAAGGCTTCCGCTCTCATCCCGGTCTTCCCGGGTACCAACTGCGAGTACGACTCCGCCCGCGCGCTGCGTCGCGCTGGCATCGAGCCGGAGATCCTCGTGGTGCGCAACCGCACCCCGGAGGACATTGTTGAGTCCGTCGACCGCATGGCCGCGGCTTTGGATCGCTCCCAGATGCTCTTCCTGCCGGGCGGCTTCTCTGGTGGCGACGAGCCGGACGGTTCCGCGAAGTTCATCACGTCCTTCCTGCGTAACCCATCGCTCACCGCGGGTGTGCAGGGGCTTCTCGACGAGCGCGGTGGCCTGGTCCTCGGCATCTGCAATGGCTTCCAGGCGCTGATCAAGCTGGGCTTGGTGCCGTTCGGCAAGATTTCTGAGCCGGGCACTGAGACCCCGACGCTGACCTTCAACACGATTGGTCGCCACCAGTCGCGTATTTCGCGTGTGCGCGTGGTCAATAACGCATCGCCGTGGCTGTCCAAGATTAACGAGGGCGACGTCTTCACCGTCCCGATTTCTCACGGCGAGGGCCGCATCACTGCTGGTGAGTCCGAGTGGGAGCGTCTAAAGGCAGCTGCCGTCACCCAGTATGTCGACGTTGCTGGTAACCCGCTGATGGATATCTCCGTTAACCCGAACGGCGGCCTCTTCGCCCTTGAGGGCATCATGTCCGAGGATGGCCGCGTCCTAGGCAAGATGGGCCACTCTGAACGCATCTCGGCATCTACCTACAAGAACGTGCCGGGCGAGTACGATATGAAGCTCTTCGAGTCTGCGGCAGAGTACTTCCGCAAGTAGTTCCGAGCCCGGCTGGTTGGGTCCCCCTGGTTGGGTCCCATTCCTTGGCTCCCTTTGCTAGCAAAGGGAGCCTTTTTACCCCAAAACACAAAACTCCACTCGCAATAGGACCCAACCAATGGGACCCAAAGACGGGGACCCAACCGGGGTGGAAGCCTCAGAGCGAATGGAGTTCGTGATGCCCAGGAGAAATCGCGTGAGCGCCGTGACTTAAGCGCCGATTGCGCGTGCGATGGTCTGCGCCCAGCTGACCTTCATCTCGTGTGCAAAGAGCCCGAAGGAGTGCGAACCCTGCTCGCTGTAGTAGCGGTTAACGTTCACGCCGGCGCGGCGCGCGTTGTGCGTGAAGGTCTCGGTGCACTGGTTGGCAATCACCTCAACTGCACGCGGGCCAACGTTGGTCACCGGGTTGATGTTGTTGCCATCAATCGGACCCGGGTTGCCGGATGCAGAAGCCACGAAGACATCTACACCGCGCAGGCGACCCGGATTGAAGTTCGGGTCATGGTCCGCCCACTGCGGCGAGCCCGGCAGACCCCACGCGTTGAAAGAGGAGCCGCCGCCGTAAGCCATCATTGCCGTCGAGGTCAGAACGCCCGTCGGATCAGAGCGCACTGGGCAGCCGGAGTAGGAAGCGGCCGCCTTGAAACGCTGTGGCGCATGCGCCGCGATATCGAGCGCCGCCGCACCGGTGGAGGAGAGGCCGCCGATGGCATCGCGGCCGGTGCCGTGGAACTCGGCGTCGATAAGCGGCGGAAGCTCCTGGGTCATGTAGGTGTTCCACTTGTTTACGCCCAGGATTGGGTCGGCCTGGTTCCAGTCCGTGTACAGCGAGTATGGGCCGCCAAGCGGCATGACTACGTTGACGTTTTTATCCGCGAACCATGGTCCGACGTCGGTATGCGTCATCCAGTTCATGCCCTCCTGGCCGCCCTGGATGCCAGGCAGGAGATAGAAGCTCGGGCGCGGTTGGTCGCCGCCCGGCAGCAGCACGTTGTTGGTGATGATTTCGCGGTTGGCAGGAGACCACACGTCGACGACCCAGTGGTTGCCGTTGATGTGGCGTTTGCCCACGATCTTGGCCTGGTCACCCAGCCAAGGCTGCGGGTTGGTCACGCGCGAGGAGACCTTCTCTAGGTGGCTCGACTGAGCCATGGCAGGGGTGGTGGTTGAGCCGACAGCCAGCGCGAGGGCGCCGGCGGCGGCGACGGACTTGAGCAGGGTTCCAATGGAGCGTGTGGAAGTCATAGTGGGAGCAAGTGTACAAGGATTTTTCAGCTTGTATAAGTACTTCCCAGGGAAAGTTGAAAAAAGATTCAACTACTGTGACTAAAGTGGCACGCGCTATTCGACGCCGGGCGCTGGACCGAGCGTCGTCTCCCAGGCCTTGTACAGCTGCGCTTCGAAGAAGTTTTCGTAGTCGGTCGAATCCGGCCAGGCCTCGCCGATTTTGGCGCCGGTGCAAAATTTAATACGCATAACAAAATAGTGGGTATTTCCTTGAAAGCGTCGGGCGGGCGCCGTATAGTTACGGCAACGTAAGTTTTCTCCGAAGTGAGGCGGCTACCTGGTGATGGCTAACAAGGAAAACACTGCGCTATTAGAAGGGGTGGAGCAGGCGCCACCTGAGGGGCTCGTCGAGCGGCGCTATTTCATCGCTGACCGTGGCCCACGCCCCCTCACTCGCGGCTGGGGCCACTTCTTTGCCGCGATTTGCTCGGTGATCGCATCTACTGTGCTGATTACCTATTCCTGGATGACGCTGCCCTGGTGGCACGCGCTAGCCGTTACCGTCTACGGCGTCGGCGTAGTGGGCTTGTTTGGCGTGTCCGCCCTTTATCACCGTTGGCCATGGCCGAGCTTGCGGGCAGTGCGTTGGTGGCGTCGGGCGGATCACGCAACCATCGCTGTCTTTATTGCGGCGACGTATACGCCGCTGTGTGCCATCGTCTTAGACGTGAAGCAGGCATCGCTCATGCTGGCTATTGCTTGGGCTGGGGCAATCTTGGGTGTCATCCTGAATCTGTTGTGGATAGACCATCCACGCTGGCTCGATGTGGTGGTCTATCTGGCACTGGGATGGTTGGTGGTCCCACTCATTCCCACCCTGTGGGGTGCAGCCGGCGCCGCAGTTGTGTGGCTGCTTTTTGCCGGCGGAGTGATCTATTCGCTAGGCGCTTTGGCCTATGGCTTCAAATGGCCGGGCCGCAACGCCCGGTGGTATGGCTACCACGAGCACTTCCACAGCGCGACTATCGCGGCTGCGGTTGTGCACATGGTGGCCATTTGGATGGTCGTGGCGGCCTAGGCGTTCAAATGGGGACAGGCGCCTAATCGCGCAGCGGGTCCACGCCGGCTTCGGTGAGCATCGGGATGTTGGATACCTCGGAAGGCAGGCCGAATGCGTCAACCAGAACCACGGACCACGGTGCCAAAGAATCCACCAGATCATTGATTGCAGCGCGGGCGGCCTTCATACGGCCGGCCGGAAGCAAGTTGTGCTCCTGATACCAGCCCGCGTGCTCGACCAGCGTGGACAGCACGAACAGGTGACGTAGCTGCTCGAAGACCTGGCGTGCGAGGGACCCTACCTCCAGGCGGTCTTCCGCCTCAATCATCGCTTGGACCAGCAGCGTATCTACACGGGCCCAGCCTGCCGCGATGAGGTGATCCTGGCATTGGTCCACGATGGCGGCTGCCTGCACCTTGTCGGCCTTGCGGGCCGGCTGGATACGATGAACGAGAGAAAGCAGGACGGACTGGGCACGGTCGTCGATGAGCTTGGCTTGGTAGACGGCGTCGAAAAGCGATGCCTCGTTCGGATTGACCAGGTCCACCAGCCCCTGCAGACGCGTGGTGAAACCAGTGCGGCGGCGCACGACTTCAGTGGCGGTCGTCGCGGCATAGCGCACGGTATCCCATGGAGACATGTCATTCATCGCGCGGCCGTAGGCGGTGAGCAGGTTCTTGCCTACCATCTGAATCAGCACGGTGTTATCGCCTTCAAAGGTGGCGAAGACATCGGAGTCGGCGCGGTAGGTGGTCAGGCGGTTTTCTGACATATAGCCCGCGCCGCCGCAGGCTTCACGGCATTCCTGAATCGTGCGGATGGCGTGCTGGGTCTGTGCGGCTTTAATCGCGCCGGCCAAAGACTCCATCTCGCGGGAGGCATACTTTTGCTCCTCGGTGGGAGTGGTCACGGACCACGAGCCTGCCTCCTGGCTGTCATTCATCTCCTGGTAGCGCTCCAGAATTTGGTTGTGTAGCAGGTGCAGCGCATAAGAGCGCGCCAGCGGGATGAGCAGGCGGCGGCGGTGCTGGCGGTGATCGATAAGGTGCTTTTCGGCGCCGGTTGCGCCTTCGAATTGGCGGCGTCGGTTGGCGTAGCGCACCGCGATGTCCAGCGAGGCCTCCGTGGCGGCGCCCGCGGCACCAGCCACGCCCATGCGCCCGCGGATCAGCGTGCCGAGCATGGTGAAGAAGCGGGCGTTGGGGTTTTCAATCGGCGAGGAATACCTGCCTTTTTCATCGACGTCTGCGAAGCGGTTAAGCAGGTTTACACGCGGTACGCGCACGTTGTCGAAGCGGAGCGTGCCATTATCGACGCCCAAGAGTCCACCTTTGTGGCCGTGATCGCCCAAGGTGATGCCCGGCAGGGCGTTGCCTTGCTCGTCACGAATCGGAACGATGATGGCGTGCACGCCGTGGGTGCGGCCATCGCTTTCTGGGGTCATAAGCTGCGTGAACACGACGGCGGCACGGCCGTCCTGGGCGGCGTTGCCAATGTAGTTCTTCACCGCGGTATCACTCGGGGTATTGATGATGAATTCATCAGTTTCTGGGTCGTAGTTCGCCGTGGTCTCAAGAGATTGCACATCGGAGCCGTGGCCGCGCTCGGTCATAGCGAAGCAGCCGGGTAGTTCCAGGGATGCGGCCTTTTGAATCCACTCGATGTGGCGCTCGGTACCGAGCTGGTCGAGGGCGCCGCCCCACAGTCCCCACTGCACGCCGGACTTGATGGCGAGCGAGCCGTCGACCCAGGCTAGGCCTTCTAGCGTGAAAGTGGAAAGAATCGGTTTGCCGGGCCCGCCATTGTCGCGGCGCAGACCTTTTTGGAAACCGCCGAAGTCGCGCACCTTAGCGAGATTGTTGAAGGTATGTGCGCGCTGCTCGGCGACGGAGAGATCTGGATGCGGGAAGAGCTCCGGATCATTGATGAACTCGCGTAGCTCCTGACGGAAAGCGGCGTGTGGGCCATCGAGTAGGTTGCCCAGCTCGGTAGCTACGGATGGCTTCGGTGTCTTGGGCAGGCGGCGCGGGCTGCGCGGCTCTGCTTGGGCGGTGGTGGAACGAAGATTTGCGCGGTTTGCCTCGGTGGTGGAAGCAGCGCTGGAATCCTTGCTTTGAGTCTTGAGGAGTGCCATGATTTTTCCTTCTTTGGGCGGCTGCTTTTGGCAGCCGGGGATTTTTTGGGGTGCGGGTTAGCGTTCGATGATGGCGGCCACGCCTTGGCCGCCGGCGGCACAGATGGAGATAAGAGCGCGGCCGCCGCCTGCTTCCTGCAGGACCTTCGCGGCGGTGGCGAGGATGCGCGCCCCGGTGGCCGCGAAGGGGTGGCCGGCAGCCAACGAAGAACCCTTGACATTGAGCTTGCTGCGGTCGATGGGGCCGAGCGCGCCGGGCAGGCCGAGGCGCTCGCAGCAGTAAGTCTCGTCCTCCCACGCATTCAAGGTGGCAAGGACTTGCGAGGCGAAGGCTTCGTGGATTTCGTAGAAGTCGAAATCTTGCAGGGTGAGGTTGTTGCGCTCGAGGAGACGCGGCACCGCATAGGTCGGCGCCATGAGAAGGCCGTCTCCGCCGTGCAGGAAGTCCACTGCGGCGGTCTCGGAATCAACTAGGTAGGCGAGCGGCTCGAGGTTATGGCTTGCGGCCCAGGATTCGCTGCCCAGGAGGGTGACTGCCGCGCCGTCGGTAAGCGGCGTCGAATTGCCGGCGGTCATTGTGGCCTGGGTGCCGTGCTGCTCGGCATCGCGCTTTCCAAAGACTGGCTTTAGCTGGCCGAGCTTTTCTGGCGTGGAGTCAGGACGGAGGTTGGTATCGCGGTTAACACCCATGAAGCCGGTGCTGAGGTCGTTAAAGAAACCTTCCTCCCAGGCCTGATGAAGCTTCTGGTGAGAAGCGAGCGCGAGCTCGTCCTGGGCGGCGCGGCTTACGCCCATTTTGCGGGCCGTGATAGCCGCGTGGTCGCCCATGGAAAGCCCCGTGCGCGGCTCGCCGTTTTGGGGCTGCTCGGGCGCGAGCTGGGCGGGGCGAATTGAGCCGATGAGCTTTGCACGTTGGGAAAGAGTCTTTGCGCGGCTGAGTCCGATGAGGGTGCGCCGCAGGGAATCGTTTACGGCAAGCGGGGCGTCTGAGGTGGTATCCGTGCCGCCGGCGATGCCGGATTCGATGCGGCCGCGGGCAATGGCGTCACCAACATGGATGGCGGCGGCCAAAGAGGTGCAGCAGGCCTGCTGCATGTCGAGCGCCGGGGTAGTAGAAGTAAGCGCCGAGCCAAGGACTACCTCGCGGGTGAGGTTGAAGTCTCGCGAGTGCTTGAGTACCGCGCCTGCTGCTACGAGCCCTACCCGTTCCTCGTGCAGGCCGAAGCGCGCGACGAGTCCGTCGAGGGCGCTGGTGAGCATGTCTTGATTGGAGGCGTGCGCGTATTCCTTGTTGGAACGGGCAAACGGAATGCGGTTGCCGCCCAAGATTGCGACGCGGGGCGAACTGCTGGTCATTGCGACTCCTTGCTGGGAAACCAGAGGTGGAAAAGTTTTCACTGGAATGTCCTAAATCACATTCCGAATGATAGTGTTAGTTGTATCACTCAATTAACTAACCTTGCAACCTCTTACAAAAAGGCTTGCAACCTTGTTAAAGGAAGGATTTCGAATGCCCAAACTCAATTTCGCCGAGAAACTAATCAACTCTCCAGTGGCCGCGAAGGCGGGCGTGCCGCAGGGCTATCCGCTGCGCCGCTTCACCCCCGGGGAGCCGGCTTTAGGCGCCCCAGTGGTCATTGATTCTGCAGGAGCGGGCCGCATCGCCCACTTCCTTTCCACTGCGCTCGCAGTGGACTATCAGCTGCTTTCGGTGGAGGCGGAAACTGGGCGGGGTGCGCTGGTATTCGACGCCACCGGAATCGAGGAGCCAGAGCAGCTGCGAGAGCTCTACGATTTCTTCCATCCGCAGCTGCGCAACCTCGCACCGAATGCACGCTTGCTGGTCATCGGCACCACCCCGGAGAAAACTGCGACCATCGATGCCCGCATTGCCGCCCGCGCCCTCGAGGGCTTCACGCGTTCGCTGGCTAAGGAGATGCGCAAAGGCGGTACCGTGAACCTCATTTGGGTCGAACCCGGCGCCACGGCGGAAATCGAATCCACGGTGCGCTTCTTCCTCTCCGGTAAGTCAGCGTTCGTAGACGGCCAGGTGGTGCGCGTGAAGGCCGCTACCGCCGAGGCGGACGCAGACTGGCAGGCGCCTTCTCAAGACCGTCTCGCCGTGGTCACCGGCGCAGCCCGGGGCATCGGCGCCACTATCGCGGAGGTGCTGGCTCGCGATGGCGCGCAAGTCATCTGTATCGACGTCCCCGTCGCGAGTGAGCACCTCAGCAAAACGGCAAACAAGGTCAAGGGCACCGCGCTACCGCTGGACGTTACTGACCCGGGTGCTGCCGCGATCATCGCAAAGCATGCGCAGCGCCACTATGGCCGCCCCATCGACGTCATCGTCCACAATGCCGGCATTACCCGTGACAAGCTGCTGGCAAATATGAACGAGGGGCAGTGGGACGCCGTCCTCGCCGTTAACCTCATAGCTCCAGTGCGTATCACCGAGGCGCTGCTGGATAGCGGAGATCTTGCAGCCGGGGCAGCGGTGGTGGGCGTGTCTTCCATGGCGGGAATCTCCGGCAACCGTGGCCAGACCAATTACGCCACCACCAAGGCCGGCATCATTGGGCTGGTTGATGCCCTCACCCCGGTACTGGCAGACAACGGTTCCACCATCAACGCGGTGGCGCCGGGATTTATCGAAACTGCCATGACCGCAGCCATGCCCACCGGCCCACGTGAGATTGGCCGCCGCATCAATTCCCTGCAGCAGGGCGGCTTGCCAGTTGACGTCGCCGAGACCGTCGCCTACTTCGCCGCCCCGGCCTCCGCGGCGGTCACAGGTAACACCGTGCGCGTGTGCGGCCAGAACATGATGGGAGCGTAAATGCTAGACCGCAATGTGCAGAACCTGAAAGAGATTCCGCAGCTTTCCAAGCTTTACCGCAAGCAGGTGATAAAGGCGCTGCCCGGTGTTGCGGGAAAACGCGTTATCGATGACCCACCAATTGCCTACCGGGTAGAAGGTGTATACATTGATCCGGAGCATCTTGCTGCTTATTGCCAAGCAGTGGGTTTCCGCCTGGGCAACGAGGTTCCGGTTACCTACCCTTATGCGCTGGCCTTCCCGCTAGCGGTCAAAGTCATGGACTCGCCGGGTTTTCCTTTCCCCGCCATGGGCATTGTTCATCTTTCAAACAAGATTGAACAATTCCGCCCTTTGCACGTGGAAGATGCTTTTACCATCGACGTCCACGCGGAGAACCTGCGCAGCCACCGCAAGGGGCTGGTGCTCGACATGATTACCTCCATCTATGTAGAAGGCATCTTGGTCTGGCAGCAAACCTCCGCATTCCTGGGGCCAAAAGCGCACTTTTCTTCCTCCACCCCGGCAGATGTGCAGGTAAGGCCAGAGGCCGCCCGCTTCCTGCCGCAGCCGGAAAAGCCCGCGCTGGGGGTAACGGCTATTGCGACGCTGCGTTTTAGCCCGGAAGCCGTAAAGACCTACGCGGCCGCTTCCGGGGATAAGAACCCCATTCACACCTCCCGGCTGGGCGCGAAGGCCTTTGGTTTTCCGAACACGATTGCCCATGGCATGTTCACCCACGCCAAGATGCTCACTGCGTTTGAGGGGCGCCTGCCCGATGCAGTGCGCGTGCAAGCAGACTTCTACAAGCCGGTCATATTGCCGGCCACCACGGCGCTTTTTAAACAAAAAGAAGGCTCCGGTTGGAACGCGCAGCTGCGCCAAGCCAAAAACGTTGAAAAGCTCCACGTTGCCGTCAACGTGGAGCCAGCGCACTAATCCAAGTGCTGGTGCTGCGGAGCCACAACCAGTGGCTTCGGGGAGTACTTTCCGCGCAGCTCGCGCAGGATGCCGGCGTGCTCCCACAGCGCCTTGTCCTCTGCCGTCTTCGGCGTGAACTGACGGGCTGCCATCGGCTGCCAGTCGGCGTCCATCGCCATATAAGAAACCGTGGCGTGGATGGCAGTCTCCAGATTCTGGCGTCCACCGCGCGGGTTGCCAGAGCGGACGTGGATGGACATCTGCATGGAGCGCGCATCGGTGCGCATCATACGGGCATCCACCTCGATGAGGTCACCGATGGCAATCGGCTGGTAAAAGCGAATACCGCCGGCATAAACGGCCACGGTGTGCTCGCCCGACCACTCCATGGTGCAGGCCGCGCCCGCCTCATCGATCCACTCCATGGCGGTGCCGCCGTGGACCTTGCCGCCCCAATTGACGTCGGTCGGCTTTGCTAGGAAGCGGTTGATCATGCGCGGGGCGTCGGAAGGCCCGTCATAAGTCTGCTTTTCCATCTCATCCTCGATGGCTCGGCGCAGCTCGATGCGGGACTCGGCCGCCTCCCAGACACGACGTTGGTCGTCGGAAGTCGGCTCAAACGGTGGCACAGGGGTGGATTTACCCGTTTCCGGATCCTTCGCCACGAAAATAACCAAGCAATCGCAAGCGCGCGTGAAGATGCCATCGCGTGGGTCTGCGGAAAGGACTTCGTTGACGATGTGCATCGAAGAACGGCCTGTCATGGCGATTCGCGAGCGCACCTCCACCAAGTGCCCGGAAGGAATCGGGCGAGTGAAATGGATGTGGCCCACATAGGCGGTAACGCAGTAGGCACCGGACCACTGGACCGCGCACGCATACGCTGCCTTGTCGATCCACTCCAAGACGCGGCCGCCGCCAATGCCCTGCGCACCAGCGATGGTCATATCCGTGGGCGCCGCCATGAATCGGAGGGTGATCGATGGCGACTTCGCGGTTTCAGTATTCTCTTGTTCCGGAAGGGTTAGTGACATGCATAGAAAGTTATCAGGGAGGCCGAATTAGCGCATGAAAAATAAGGTAGACCCAGCGGCCACGCGCGCTGCCGTGGTGGCGGTCCAAGACTGGATAAAACGCCCCGATGAGGTGGAAAAACCAGGTAGGGCATTGCTTGCCGATGCCGTCCGTCGCACCGCCCGCACCCTCGAAGTCGACGCGCCGGGCCATTCCGTGGAGCTGCGGGTGCCCCCATTCGTGGCAGTTCAATGCATCGAAGGTCCTCGCCATACGAGGGGTACCCCACCCAATGTGGTGGAGATGGACCCATTGACGTGGTTGCAGCTGGCCACGGGCCTGCTCCGCTGGGAAGAAGCCGTTTCCGCCGCTCGCCTCGAAGCTTCCGGCTCCCGCTCCGGCGAAATCGCAGGATGGCTGCCAGTCATTCCGTTAGTTTCTACTGCCCACAACGACTAGGATTAGCGCCGTGGTAGCTGAAAGAACTCCCCATATCACCAATCTCGATGATCACAACGAGACCGAACCCCGCGAGGAATGCGGCGTCTTTGGCGTCTGGGCTCCGGGGGAAGAGGTTTCGAAGCTGACCTACTTTGGTCTCTTCGCCTTGCAGCACCGCGGCCAGGAGGCCGCCGGTATCGCAGTCGGTGACGATGACAGCCTTGTCGTATTCAAGGATATGGGCCTGGTGTCCAATATCTTCGATGAATCCATCCTGGCCTCTCTTCAAGGCAACGTCGCCGTAGGGCATACCCGGTACTCCACCGCAGGCGGCAAGGAATGGGCCAACGTACAGCCCATGTTTGCCACCACCTCCAATGGCATCGACATTGCCTTGGGCCATAATGGCAACCTTGTTAACTACTTGGAGCTGCGCGAGGAAGCAGTAGAGCGCGGGCTGGTTGCACCGCAGCAAGAGTCGGTTTCCGATTCCATGTGCTTGTCCATGCTGCTTGCCGACGGCGTGAGTGATAGCGTCAGCATCTTCGAATCCGCTCGTGCGCTGCTCCCGCGTGTGAAGGGCGCATTCTGCTTGACCTTTACCGATGGGCACACGCTCTACGCTGCGCGTGACCCACACGGCGTGCGCCCGCTGGTGCTGGGCCGTTTGCCAAAGGGCTGGGTAGTAGCTTCGGAGACGTGTGCGCTCGACATCGTCGGCGCGCAGTTCATCCGCGAGATTGAACCGGGCGAGCTCATCTCCATCGACGAGGCGGGCATCCGCTCGGAGAAGTTCGCGGAGCCAACTCACCACGGTTGCGTCTTCGAGTACGTCTACCTGGCACGTCCTGACACCGACATCAAGGGCCGTTCGGTGAATGCGACGCGTGTGGAAATCGGGCGTCGCCTAGCGCGGCAATACCCGGCCCCAGATGCGGACCTAGTCATTCCAGTGCCTGAGTCCGGTAACCCGGCGGCCGTGGGCTATGCCCGCGAGTCCGGAATCACCTTCGCGCACGGCCTGGTGAAGAATGCGTACGTTGGCCGCACCTTCATTCAGCCCACCCAGACGCTGCGCCAGCTGGGCATTCGCCTGAAGCTGAACCCGCTGCGCGAGGTCATTGAGGGCAAGTCCCTGGTGGTCGTGGATGACTCTATCGTGCGTGGCAACACCCAGCGCGCGCTGATTCGCATGCTGCGCGAGGCGGGCGCGGCGGAGGTGCACGTGCGCATCGCTTCGCCGCCAGTGAAGTGGCCATGCTTCTATGGCATTGACTTCGCCTCCCCGGGCGAGCTCATTGCGAATGCGAATCCGTCGGATGACCCAGAGGTAGTCTGCAAGACTATCTGTGACGCCATCGGTGCGGACTCCCTCGGCTTCGTCTCCATCGATGAGATGGTCGCCGCGACCCAGCAGCCTCACCATGAGCTGTGCACCGCCTGCTTTGACGGTGTCTACCCACTCGGCCTCCCGGCCGGCAACCCGAACGCTGAGGCCGTGCGCTCCCTGCTCGGCGAAGAATCCTAAAACACAAGGCAAGGAACAAAAATGAGCGAGAATACTTACGCGGCAGCTGGCGTCAGCATCGAAGAAGGCGACCGCGCCGTCACCCTGTTTGCGCCGCACGCAAAGCGTGCAACCCGACCGGAGGTCATGGGCGGCCTGGGCGGCTTCGCGGGCCTGTTCAAGCTGGGCGAATACAAAGAGCCGGTCCTGGCTGCAGGCTCCGATGGCGTTGGCACCAAGCTGGCTGTTGCGCAGGCGATGGACGTCCACGACACCATCGGTATCGACCTGGTTGCAATGTGCGTCGATGACCTCGTGGTGTGCGGCGCGGAGCCGCTATTCCTGCAGGACTACATTGCCGTGGGCAAGGTCGTACCGGAGAAGGTCGCAGAGATTGTGAAGGGTATCGCTGAGGGCTGCGTGCAGGCAGGCGCTGCGCTGCTCGGCGGCGAGACCGCTGAGCACCCAGGAGTAATGGACCCAGAAGAATACGACGTCTCCGCAACCGCCGTGGGAGTAGTCGAGGCAGATTCCATCCTGGGCCCGGACAAGGTCCGCGACGGCGATGTCCTCATCGCGATGGCCTCTTCCGGCCTGCACTCCAACGGCTACTCCCTGGCTCGCTACGTCCTGCTGGAGCAGGCAGGTCTGCCGCTCGATGGCCACATCGAGGAGCTTGGCCGCACCCTCGGCGAGGAGCTGCTGGAGCCGACTCGCATCTACGCCAAGGACTGCCTGGCTCTGACCGCTGAGTGCAACGTTTCCACCTTCTGCCACGTCACCGGCGGTGGCCTGGCCGGCAACCTGGAGCGCGTCATTCCGGAGGGCCTGACCGCTGAAGTTAACCGTTCCACCTGGACCCCGGGCCAGATCTTCAAGACCATCGCTTCTGTGGGCAAGGTTTCCCTGGAAGAGATGGAGAAAACCTTCAACATGGGCGTTGGCATGATTGCCGTCGTCGCTCCGGAGGATCGCGAGCGCGCCCTGGCTATGATGGCTGCCCGCCACGTTGATGCGTGGGAGCTCGGCACCATCCGCGCCGCCGGCGAGGGCGAAGAGCGCGTCATCATGAACGGCGAGCACCCGAACTACTAAGCCCGCCCAACCACTTCTGCTTTCGGCCTTCCGTTCTCTGCCACATCGCGGTGGAGGAGGGGAGGTCGTTTGTGGTTTTCCTCTTCCGGCGCCGGTTTTCCTGCGCTTCCGCTCGGCTCTTCGGCGTTTTCGCGCGGATGGTAAAACCGCACCATTTAGGGCCGTCTGTCCAGCGGACGCCAAATGCAGTTGAAGCCTAGTGTGGTTTTCAAATGGTGAGGTTGCACTGTAACCACTGTGGCTGTAGTGGGCTCCTGGGGCGGGTGACGCCTCACCTCACCATTTGTTCCTCACCATTTGGAAATGCCGGCCGAGGGAAGGCCGAGGGAAGGGTAGGGGCAGCCCAGGCAGACCAGGGAAGCGGCCGTGAAGAGCAGGGTGCCGCGGGAAAGAGCCGGGCAGCGGCCAAAAGCAAAAGGCCGCAACCACGCGAAGCGGCCGCGGCCTACAGCTGGAGTCCCAGCGGCGAAAAGGAAAGCGCCTTAGCGCTGGTCCTCCTCGTCGTCTTCGTCCCACTCGTCGACGTAGTCGGCGTAAGGATCCTCGTCCTCGTAATCGTGGGAGTTGTTCGGGTTTTGGGAGGCAAGCTCCCGCTGGAGCGAATCCAGATCCATTTCAGGCGAATTGTACTTCAGCTGGCGTGCAACTTTGGTCTGCTTTGCCTTTGCGCGTCCGCGTCCCATGTGCATGACCCCCTTGAGGTGAGTAGGGCGTTCCAGGGATTCTTGGACGCCCCATCGGCTTAAATCTAAAAGTGTATCTTCCTGTTAGACACAATAGCCTGTGTGACGAAAAAATTCCGCACCACCCCCCTACATATGCCAAAACGAGTGGGATAACTCGCGCAGAGGGCTAAATGAGTTATCGGCCACGCAACTTTTCTACCGCAGCTCGTCCCGCCTTCGGGCCCTCATCGACGGGGATTGAGTCATTTTCCACGGATGCAGCGACATCCCCAATGGAAAGCTGTTGGCCGCTCAAAGCCGAGCGCTTGACCAGCGCGAGTGCGATGGGACCAAAGTCGCAGTCATCGACCACTGTGCCGAGACGTCCCACGCGGCGCCCGCCGAGAGTAACGTCCGCACCAATCTCCGGACGAGTAGGCGCCGAGCCATCCAGATAAAGCATCACCAAAAGCCGCGGCGAGCGGCCGAGATTCTCCACCCGGGCGACGGTCTCCTGGCCGCGGTAGCACCCCTTGTTCAGGTGCACGAATGCCGGCGCATCCCCGCGTGAAATCCAGTGCGGGACCTCGTGGGCAATCGCCTTTGCATCCAGGTCCGCGGCGAGCTCCGGCTCCAGCGCCTTTACACGCTCGGCGGTGTAGGCCATCAGTCCCACCAAGGTTCCGCCAGCCGATTCCAGTTCCGCCACGGCTGCCTCTAGGTCTTCACGCGGGACGAGATAGTCCGCGCGCTGCGGGCCGCGCCAGGCGACGTCGCGCGACACCACCGCGCTCGCTGGCGCCGGCAGGGCAGAACCCAGCACGGTGATAACCGCCAAGTGTGCTTCTTTCACCGTCACCTGGGACCAGAAGATCATTTTGGTCAAAAAATCCAGCAGCGAAGAAAACTGGGCTTCTGGAATATCCAGGTAGAAGGCCTCGCCAACTCGGGTGAGATCCATGTGGTGGAGCACGTGGCCCTGTATGTCTAGGTCGAGGGCGCCGGCGCTGAAGCCAGAGGGGGCGTCGTCAAGCTTTTGCGATAACAAGTTGTTGAGGAAGGTCGCAGCCTCTGGGCCCTCGACCTTGATGACGCGGCGCTGGGAGCGGTCCACGATCCCGGAGCCGGTTTCGATGATCCTTTGCTCCTTGAGCGGGTTACCGTAGTGCCAGGCGACGCCCGCGGCGTCGATTGCAGTGGCGTCTTGGAACTCAGCGGCGCCTGTGCGCGCTAAAAGTGGCGAAGAATAACTCACGAGATCCGATGGTAGGGCATAATAAAAATTATGGAGTTCACGCCTCGAAAAGAGCCGGTCATCTACGTTGTAGAGCCCTATGGTGGCTCTGTGCGCAAGCATCATCCGTCGCTGCCACTTATCTATTGGGATGACGCCGCTGTCACTCGCGGTGACGGCATCTTTGAGTCGCTGCTGGTGCGTGATGGCAAGGTGGCCAACATTGCCCGGCATAGCGCGCGCTTCGTGAACTCAGCACAGGCCCTCGAGCTGCCGGAACCGCAGATTGAAAAGTGGAAGGAAGCCACCGAACTCGCCATCGCGGACTACTTCGGCGGTGATGAGACAGGCGAGGCCAAGTGCACGTGGACATATACCCGCGGGCGTGCCTCGACAGGCCACCCGAGCGCTTGGGTCGTGGTGCAGGCAATCGATAAAAAGCTACTTGAGCAGCGCGAGAAGGGCGTCAAAGTAATGACCACCCCGCGCCTGTGGCACGTGGCCGAGGAACTGCCCGCCAAGACGCTGAACTACGCTGCCACCATGGCTACCTTGCGCCTGGCAAAGGGGAAGGGATTTGACGACGTCATCTTCGTCGACCCAGACAGTGGCATCGTTTTGGAAGGCGCCACCTCCACCGTCGTGGCAGTGCGTGGAAACAAGCTGCGCACCCCGGCAGCGAAGGGGATTCTCTCCGGCACCACGCAGGCTGCGCTCTTCGAATACGCGCAGCAGCAGGGCTATCGCTGCAAGGCTAAGGAAATCACGCCGGAGTATCTTGAGCGCTGCGATTCGGTGTGGTTGGTCTCTTCAGTACGCACCGCCGTGCGCGTTACAAGCCTCAATGACGCAAAGCTAAAGGCCCCGGATAACGCTGCGGAAATCCGAGGCCTGCTTGATGCCGCGCTTGCGCGGTATGGCTTAAACTAGCCTGCTACGCGCTCAAGCTCAGCGGACATGTACGGGCGCATCTCGCCGTCGACCATGCGCTCGTCGACCCAACCCAGGTTGTTGTTCGGCATCAAGCCGTACATGCGCTTGCCTGGGCCGAAGTTTTTCGGTCCGGTTTCGGTAACCATGGTGGAGGCGGACTCGAGCTGCCATGCACGCTCGTTGAAAGGCTCGCCGTAGAAGATCTCCACGATTCCGTTAGAGGAGGTGTAGGTCATCTCGATCTCGTCCTTCAAGGAGATTCGCCAGTAACCGGATTCGCGGATATCGGCACCCTGTGGCTTGCCCTCGGTGTCGATGCGCCAGGTACGAGAGCTATAAGTCAGGTAATTCTCGCCGTCGTGGCTGACAATAAGCTGCTGACCAAAGGTGTACTGCTCGCCGGAAGCATCGTGGGCCTGGCCTTCGCCCTGCCAGACGCCTACGAGGGGAAGAAGGGCTAGCAGGCCGTCGTGAAGCGACGGGCCCTGGCGCAGGTTAGCGGTTTCCTGCGGCAGAGGGTTGTTGCCGAGTTTCATGGCCGGGATGTTGCGGTTCGCTGCGTCCTTCCATGCCTCGGCGGCATTGTTGACAGCGTCGTTGCCATTTAGCTTTTCGTTGCTATTTTCGCTCATGACGCACCAGCCTAGTCGCCTTAAAGGGATATAAACCACTAGGCTGGTTCGCTGTGCGAGCATTAATGATTTCAAATCCGAACTCGACTTCGCAGAGCGATGCTTTATTCAGGCAGGTCATTCCGCTGTTGCGAGATGTCGAAGGCGTCCACCTGCGCATGCAATTTACCCATTATGCGGGGCATGCAGAAGAGATCGTGCGCGGTCTTCGGCGTGCGGATTATGACGCCATTGTCGTCTTTGGTGGCGACGGTACGGTTAATGAGGTTGTCAACGGATTGCTCGGTCCGGCAGACAATGACCAGCGCCCGGCTCCGGAGGAGCTGCCGGTGCTCGGCGTTATTCCGACTGGTTCTGCCAACGTTTTCGTCCGCGCTTTAGGCATTCCGAATACCCCTGTGGAGGCCGCCCACGTACTGGCACGCCTGCTGGAGCGCGATACTCGGCGCACCATTCGCCTTGGCACCTGGAACGAGCGCTGGTTCGCGGTCAACGCCGGCTTCGGCCTCGATGCGGATGTCTTGGCGCGCGTCGATCGTGCCCGCGAGATGGGCTTTGCAGCCACCCCGTTGCGCTATCTGACGGTCTCCGCACAGGCTTATCTGCGTGCGCGCGTCATTCCACCGGAGATTTCCGTCCATGCGGTCAATCGTGATGGCAAGGAATTTACTGCGCACAAGGTGCCTTTGATGTTTACCTCCAATACCAACCCGTGGACCTTCTTGGGCCCGCTGCCGGTGGTTACTAACCCGCGCAATTCTTTTGACAAGGGTCTGGGGCTCTTCGGCGTTTCTGACTTGGGCGGCATTCACGGTTTGGTGGGCATGCTGCACCTGATGGGCGTTGATCGCAAGCACGTGTTGAGCAAGATTACCCAGGCCCGCGCATTGCAATTCGACGATGCGCAGGTGGTCGACCTGGAAACGCCGACCCCGAAGCGCTTCCAGGCCGATGGTGAGTCCGAAGGCAAGTTCACCAAGGTGCATTTGGAGTCGGTGGCAGATGCCATCGAGGTCTTTGCGCCTTCGCAGCCGCGCCCACCGCATGAGCGCAGCGTGCGCGAGATTCTTCGCGATCTGGTGCGGATTAAGTAGCGCTAGCTGGCCTGACCAACGCGCTGGGCGGTGTCCACGGCGCGCTTTTCCGCGTCCTTCACCGCCTTTTCCTCCGAACCCTCGATTTCGAGAGGGGACAGTTGGGTGGACTTCAACTTGATGTTGCGGCGCTGCACCTCAAAGGTGATGGAGCCACCATGCAGTTTCACGGACGTCGCCTGTGCAGGCAGCGGTAGGTCGCGGGTGTCGAATTGCATCGAGAAGGCCTTCTTCAGGCGCGGATCCTCGGTGTCGTAGACATTCATGTGGAATTGCTCGCCAACCAGGCGCAGCGCGACCTTTGCCGTTGACTTCTTTTTATCTCCTGGCAGCGTACCCGTCAGCTCTGCCTCGGCTGCGGTGCCGCCGATAGGAGAGATGTTGTCGGGGTTTGCAATCGAAAGATCAGTAATGCCCATCAGCCTGCCCAGCGCCACGCCATCCAGGCTGATGCTGCGGGTATAGGTCGAGACGGGGGCGCCTTCGAATTTCCCGCTAAAGACTTGTTGCGGGGTAATGGTGATATCGCGCATGGTGGTCGAAGCATTGACCATGCCTAGCTTTGGCACCTCGACGTCGAGAGATTGTACCTCGAGATAAGGAATCTCTTTGGTCAGTGTGGCGAGCGTATAAGGGAAGCCGCCAATGTAGACGTCGGGAGTATTTTCGAGGCGCGAGACAGCCTTCGATTCTTGGGCCACGGTGTGCTCTGCGTGCATGGCCACGGCAGAATCCGAAAGCCAGGCGAGGGTGCCCACGATGGCGACGATGCCGAGGCGGACAACGTTGCGGTTGATTTGCAGAACAGTCACTCTTCTATTCTTACCGCACGTACGCTGGTGGGTATGAATATCGAAACCTATCAACTTCCAGAGTGCCCAGAACTCGCAGGCAAGCTCAAGAAAATCGCTGATTTAGCACGGGGCGTCGACGGTATTGCGCCCCTGTCGGAGCAATTCATCTTGGGCCTGGATGACGCGCGCTTGGAACACACGCACTTGGTGCTCAGCGACGCCGCGGAGCCGGTAGGCCTTGCAGCTGTCGCCGGAGATGACGCCGAGATGTTTATACACCCCGATTATCGTGGCCGTGGCTGGGGCAACGAGCTGCTGAATGCCGTGCGGGCGATAAAGCCTGCGGCAAATGTCTGGGCCCACGGCAATCTGCCGGCAGCCCAGGCTGTGGCACAGAATAACCACATGGAAAAGGTGCGTCAGCTTCTGGTCATGAAGGTTGCCGGTAAGGATTTGGTGGAGCACTCCACGCTTGGCGACGCCCCGTATACTCCCGCCAACTTCACCGATTCGGTAGAGCGGTGGGGCACGGATTTGGTCGAGCAGGAATGGGTGCGTGCCAACAACGAAGCCTTTTCCTGGCACCCGGAGCAAGGTGGATGGGATATAGAGCGTTTGCACCGCGGGATGGAAGCGGAATGGTTCGATCCGGCAGATGTCCTTTTCTATTGGGACACCAAGAAAGACGATGATGGGGCAGCCCCCGTGCTGGCCGGATTCCACTGGACCAAATGGCACAAGGAGGAAACTGATGAGTTTGGTGAGGTTTATGTGATCGGCATTTCGAAGGCTTATCGCGGTCAAGGTTTGGGAAATCCTTTGCTGCGCTATGGTCTGAATCGAATGGTGGAAAAGGGTGCTGACTGGGTAATTCTCTATGTTGAGGCGGACAATAAACCGGCTGTAAAGCTTTATGAGCGCCTCGGGTTTAGCGTTATTGAAGACCACTCTGTCTACTCGGGGCGTGATTAGTCTCACCAACTTTGGCGACATGTTCATTTGTTGTTCACCTGAAACCACCTCTGTGGTTAACCCGCCGCGGATAGCTTTACGTTTTGTGAGTTAACCGCGGTGTTGGTAGTTCTCTTTCAACTCTTTCGCTTTTACCAATGCGATGTGCGGTTTGCTCGGATAACAATCTCTGTTCTGCTTTGGAAAGGTTTCCTGTGATCCGCAACTTCAAGCGCACCGCTGCAATCTTCGGCATTGTTGCCGCAACCTCCACCGGCCTTGTTGCCTGCTCTGAATCCGGTTCGGGCTCTGAGGGCGGCTCTGAGGTCTCCGGTGACCTCACCGGTGAGGGCGCATCCTCCCAGAAGAGCGCAATGTCCGTCTTTGAGAAGGCCTTCCTGGACGAGCACCCAGACGCTAACTTCTCCTACACCTCCTCCGGCTCCGGCGCTGGCGTTGAGGCTTTCACCAACGGCACCGTTGACTTCGCTGGTTCCGACTCCGCTCTGAAGGAGGACAAGGGTGAGGTTGAGGCTGCCAAGGAGCGTTGCGAGGGCAACGACGCATGGCACCTGCCAACCACCATCGGCCCGGTTGCAATCGCATACAACCTGGGTGACAAGGAAGTAAACCTGAAGACCGAGACCCTGGCAAAGATCTTCAAGGGCGAGATCACCAAGTGGAACGACGAAGAGATCAAGGCTTCCAACGAGGGCGTTGACCTCCCAGACACCGACATCACCGTCATCTTCCGTTCTGACGAGTCCGGTACCTCCGACAACTTCCAGAAGTTCCTGAAGACCGCCACCGGCAACTGGGACAACGAGGGCAAGCAGTTCCCGGACGCTGTCGGCGAGGGCGCAAACGGTTCCTCCGGCGTTGCTGACCAGGTTGCTTCCATCGACGGTGCAATCACCTACGTTGAGGCTGGCTACGCACACCAGAAGGAATCTGACGGCGTCAAGATTGCCAAGATTGACTTCGGCAACGGCCCGGTTGAGCTGTCCAACGAGACCGTCGGCGTTGCACTCGACAACCTGAAGTTCAAGGAGACCGGCTCCGAGCACAACATGGTTGTTGACTCCGAGGCGCTCTTCGGTTCCGACACCAAGGGTTCCTACCCGCTCATCCTGACCACCTACAACATCGTTTGCTCCGCTGGGTACGATGAGGAGACCTCCGCGCTGGTCAAGGCTTTCTTCAAGACCGTTCTGGATAACCAGAGCTCCGACCTCGAGTCTGCTGGATTCATCCCTGTTACCGGTGACCACCTCGAGCGTCTGAAGTCTGCTGTTGACGCAATCCAGTAATTTGCTGGATACGCAATAAAAGACAGCACTGCCCGCCCCCAAATCCGTTCATCAGAGCGCCTTTGGGGGCTGCGGTGTGTTGCACATTAATTCCCACAGTTTCCGTTGAAAAGGATTTCGTAGTCTCATGGCAGACAACAATCTCACCACGGCGCCACCAAATGAGCAGACAGAAGCCGCCTCGCGGCCTGCTTCTTCTGCTGGTAGCTCCGAGGCCGCAATCGTGAAGTCCGGTTCGGGTGTAAAACGCCCAGGTGACCGAATTTTCGAGTTTCTCTCCACCGCCTCCGCAACCTTAATCACCGTGATGATCGCTGCCATTGCAGCCTTCCTGATTTGGCGCGCAGTGCCTGCACTGAACGTCAACGAGGGCGGCTTCCTAGGCTTTTTCACCTACGGTCAGCGCTGGGAGACTAACAACACTGACGCAATGCAGTTCGGTATCCCGACCATGTTCGGCTCCACGGTGCTCATATCCGTTGTTGCCTTGCTGATCGCGATGCCGGTTGCGCTTGGCATTGCTATCTTCCTTTCCAACTACGCTCCGGCCCGCGCAGTGAAGCCGCTTGGCTTCTTGGTCGACATGCTCGCTGCAGTTCCGTCCATCGTTTACGGTCTGTGGGGCTGGCAGGTTCTTGGCCCGGCTCTTTCAGGCTTTTATAAGTGGATTCATTCGTGGGCTGGCGGCTTCTTCCTGTTCACCACCTACGACAACTCGCCTTCCTTCGAGACCGGCCGCAACATCTTCACCGGTGGCATCGTGCTGGCAGTGATGATTCTGCCCATCATCGCCGCCACCGCGCGTGAGGTCTTTGTGCAGACCCCTCCGGGCCAGATTGAGTCCGCGTTGGCGCTGGGCGCTACCCGCTGGGAAGTTATCCGCATGACCGTCCTGCCTTTTGGTATGTCCGGTTACATCGCCGGTTCCATGCTGGGCCTGGGCCGTGCGCTGGGTGAGACTATGGCGCTGTACATGGTTGTCTCGCCGCTGATTGATTTCCGCTTCTCGCTTTTCGACGGCGGTACTACCTTCGCTACTGCGATCGCTCTGGCAGCTTCCGAGTTCGGTAACGAGATGCGTGCGGGTGCTTATATCGCAGCCGGCCTCATGCTGTTCCTGCTGACCTTCGTGGTCAATGCCATTGCCCGTTCCATCGTGAAGAAGAAGTAGGAAGAGGTAAACCTGAATGTCTACCCCAGTAAAGACCCTTCCGCAGAACTCCGGATCGGCGTTCCTTGATATTTCCGGCGGCCGCAAGACCGCCAACAACATCGCCACCTTCGTTGTGTGGGCCACGATGATCATCGCGATGATTCCACTCGTCTGGGTGCTCTGGGAGCTTTTTGCTCGCGGTGCCGGCGCCATTTTCAATCCTGAATGGTGGACTACCTCGCAGCGCGGAATCCTTGATACCGAGGCTGGCGGCGGTGCATTGCACGCGATTATCGGTACCTTCGTCCAGACCCTCCTGGCAACCATCATTTCCGTCCCGATTGGCATCTTCACCGCTATCTACTTGGTGGAGTATTCCCGCGGCGGTCTGCTGAGCCGCCTGACCACCTTCATGGTCGACATCCTTTCTGGTGTTCCTTCCATCGTCGCTGCGTTGTTCGTCTTCGCAATGTGGATCACGCTCTTCGGCTTCGACCGTTCCGGCATGGCAGTGGCGCTTTCTCTGGTGCTGCTGATGATTCCAATCGTCGTTCGTAACACGGAGGAGATGCTGCGCGTCGTCCCGATGGACCTGCGTGAGGCTTCCTATGCGCTGGGAGTGCCGAAGTGGAAGACCATCGCCCGCATCGTTCTGCCAACCGCTCTGTCCGGCATCGTCACCGGCATCATGCTGGCCGTTGCCCGCGTCATGGGTGAGTCCGCTCCGGTTCTGGTCTTGGTCGGCTCGACCTCTTCCATCAACTGGGACGCAATGGATGGCGCAATGTCTTCCTTGCCGCTGATGATGCTTGATATGTACAAGTCCGGCGCCCAGCCGGCCGTTCTGGACAAGCTGTGGGGCGCGGCACTGACGCTGGTCCTGCTGATTGCAGTCCTCAACATTGCGGCGCGCTTCGTTTCTGCGAAGTTCTCCGTCAAGAAGTAACACGCCCGCCCGCCACACCTAAAGCCCCTCAACAGGAGTAATTCAAAAAATGTCAAAGCTTGAGCTCAATGACGTGAACATCTACTACGGTGATTTCCACGCCGTACAGAACGTCAACATGCAGATCCCAGCACAGGCAGTTACTGCGTTCATCGGCCCTTCCGGCTGCGGTAAGTCCACCGTTCTGCGCACCATCAACCGCATGCACGAGGTCATCCCTGGCGCTTCCGTCAAGGGTGAGATCCTGCTCGACGGCCAGAACATCTACGGCCCAAAGGTTGACCCAGTCTCCGTCCGTAACACCATCGGCATGGTCTTCCAGAAGGCAAACCCGTTCCCAACCATGTCCATCGAGGACAACGTTGTCGCCGGCCTGCGTCTGTCCGGTGAGAAGAACAAGAAGAAGCTGAAGGAAGTCGCCGAGAAGTCCCTGCGTGGCGCAAACCTATGGGATGAGGTTAAGGACCGTCTGGACAAGCCGGGCGGCGGCCTGTCCGGTGGTCAGCAGCAGCGTCTGTGCATCGCTCGCGCGATTGCCGTGGAGCCAGAGGTTCTCCTCATGGACGAGCCTTGCTCTGCACTGGACCCAATTTCCACCTTGGCCGTTGAGGACCTTATCCACGAGCTGAAGGAAAACTTCACCATCGTTATCGTGACCCACAACATGCAGCAGGCAGCGCGTGTGTCCGACAAGACCGGTTTCTTCTCCCTCGAGGCCACCGGCAAGCCGGGCCACCTGGTGGAGTTCGATGACACCACCACCATTTTCAAGAACCCGTCTAAGAAGGACACTGAGGACTACATCTCCGGCCGCTTCGGCTAAGCCTTAGTAGCTTCCATGTAGCAGACGGATAAACCCCGCTTCCTTTGAAACAAGAGGGAAGCGGGGTTTAGCGTTATTAGAGACAGTGAAGATTGATCTAGATAGATAGTTTTCGTGAAACGCCTGTAGTTGGATTGAATGTGCTTCAGCGTTGCCTTAAAGGTCTAGCTACCTAGTGAGGATTAATGGCGGAACTGGCGCTCGAGCTCGGCCATGCGGGACTCGAACTCTTTGTCCCTTTCTTCCTCGCTCAATTTGGCCATATAGGCCTCCGGAGCGAGCCCGGTGGACAGGTAAATGATGCGGCCGGCCACGCTGACGCAGTGATCGGCGAAACGCTCGTAGTAGCGGGTCATTTGGGCAGTTTCCACGGCCTCGCGCACGCTTGCTTCCCACTCTCGATTCGTCAGGATGGACAAAAGGTAGTGGTTGATGTCATCTACCGCATCATCTTCAGAGGCCATCCGCAGGGCGGTATCGGGGTCCGGGGTCACTAAGATTTCGCGCAACATCCTAATCATGTCGTCGTTTAAGCGTGCGAGCTCCTCAAAATAGCCGATGTACTCTGCGGGCACCACGTTTTCTGGGTGGCGTCGGCGGGCAGCCGATGCCACGTGTTGGGCCAGACGGCCCATGCGGTGGAGGTCTTCCACGATGTAGATGGAGGAGACGACCTGGCGGAGATCTTTGGCCATGGGATTTTCGAGCGCGAGCAGCAAGACAGCGCGCTCCTCGCAGCGGTTGCGGACTTCGTCCAGTTCCTCGCGCAAAGACATGGCCTCTTCAGCGGCGTGGAGTTCGGAGTCAATCAGTGCTTCAGAGGCGAGCCTTAAGGTGTTATGGACGATGTCGCACATGATAATGAGGTCGTGCGAGAAGCTATCTAGATGTTCGCGATATGCGGTGCGCATGTCGGAAATGATAGACCACTTTTTGGTCTAATGCTCGTTATGGCTTTGTCTATCCGCCCGAATGCATAATTTCTGCACCTTCGGGCACTGTTGCGTCCTCTGGATCGTCCAGCCAACCCTCGGGTAGAACCACCTTGGCAGGTGAGCCTTGACGTCCACGTGCGCCATCCGCGTCGTCGGCAAGCGCCTGCGAATCGGCCCACGGTGCCAGCAATTCGCGCAGGTTATCTACCGAATCCACCCGCGAAAGGCCCGAGCGTACCTCGCCTCCCACGGGGAATCCGCGCAGGTACCAACCCACGTGCTTGCGGATATCGCGGCTGGCCTGACGCTCGCCATCGTGCTGCGCCAGCAGCTCCGCATGCCTAATCATAATCTGCGTCACTTCGCCCAAGGTTGGCTCGGAAGGAATTGGCTCGCCACGCAGCTCCGCAGACAGTTCCGCGAAGAGCCACGGGCGGCCGAGGCAGCCGCGCCCGACGACGACGCCGTCGCAGCCCGTCTGCTCCATCATGGCGCGGGCATCGGTGGCTTTGAAGATATCGCCGTTGCCCAGCACCGGGATGCCGGTATCGGCCAGGTGCTCCTTGAGGCGTGCGATCTCATTCCAATCGGCGTGACCGGAGTAGCGCTGAGCGGCTGTGCGCCCGTGCAAGGCGACGGCCGCGGCACCCTCCTCCACTGCGATGCGTCCTGCGTCCAAGTGTGTGTGGTGCTCGTCGTCGATGCCCACGCGCATCTTCACGGTAACCGGAATGTCGGTGCCCTCTGTGGCCTCAACTGCGGCGGCGACGATGTTGCCGAAGAGTCGGCGCTTATAGGGCAGAGCTGAGCCGCCACCGCGACGAGTTACCTTGGGCACGGGGCAGCCGAAATTCATGTCGATGTGATCGGCCAAGTTTTCATCCACGATCATCTTTGCTGCCTTGTAGGTGTACTCCGGATCGACGGTGTACAGCTGTAGCGAGCGTGGATTTTCATCTGGCCCGAACGTGGTCATGTGCATGGTCTTTTCATTGCGCTCGACCAACGCGCGAGCGGTGACCATCTCGCATACATATAGTCCGGAGACCGTTCCGGTCTTCGCAATTTCTTGTTCCCGGCAGAGCGTGCGGAAGGCCACGTTGGTTACGCCCGCCATAGGGGCTAGGACAACGGGGGAGTTGAGCTCGATTTTTCCGATTGCAAGATTCACGCAGCCAATTGTGCTCTTTGGGCAGGTGGCGTGGCAAGTTTGGCGCGTCGTTGTGACGGGGGTGTGTAAGTTTGCGAAGTTTTCGGTAAAACCTCAACAAGTTCGCTAATGTGGTGCATGTAACTTAAAGGGGCTGATCGTGTCGTACGGTTGGCCCTATATATAAAGGAGGATTTACTTTGACCGATAGGATCGGATACGCGCCGTTTAAGGAACTTGTCGTTTCTGCTGAAGAAGCTGCAAAGTTTGTCAATCACGGTGACCGCGTCGGTATCTCTGGCTTTACCGGTGCGGGCTACCCAAAGGCGCTGCCTACCGCCATCGCTGAAAAGGCAAAGGCTGCACACGCTGCTGGTGAGGAATTCAAGATCGATGTCTTCTCCGGCGCTTCCACCGCACCGGATTGTGACGGTGTGCTGGCAGAGGCGGACGCATTGCGCTTCCGCTCTCCGTACAACTCCGATCCGACTCTGCGTAACAAGGCCAACGCAGGCGAGATTCTTTACCAGGACATTCACCTTTCCCACTCCGGCCAGCAGGTAGAGGAGGGCTTCTACGGCGATTTCCAGGTCGCAATCATCGAGGTTGTCCGCATCCTGGAAGACGGCAACATCATCCCGTCTTCTGCAGTGGGCAATAACCTGGAATACATCGAGGCTGCAGACAAGATTATTCTCGAGGTAAACACCTGGCAGTCCGAGAACCTCGAGGGCATGCACGACATTTACAAGATCGAGAAGCTGCCTAACCGCCAGCCAATCCCGATCACCAAGGTTGATGACCGCATCGGTACCCCGTACATCGAGCTGCCGACCGAAAAGGTAGTCGCAGTCGTCGAGACCAACGCTCCGGACCGCAACGCGCCATTTAAGGCTCCGGATGAGGTATCCGAGAAGATCGCTGCTAACTTCATCGAGTTCCTCGAAGGCGAGGTTGCTGCTGGCCGCCTGGAGTATGACAAGTTCATCATGCAGTCCGGCGTGGGTAATGTCCCGAACGCCGTGATGGCAGGCCTGCTGGAGTCCAAGTTTGAAAACATCCAGGCCTACACCGAGGTCATCCAGGACGGCATGCTCGACCTTATCGACGCCGGCAAGATGTCTGTCGCTTCCGCTACCTCCTTTGCGCTTTCCCCGGAGTACGCAGAGAAGATGAACGCTGAGGCAGAGCGCTACCGCAAGCACATCATCCTGCGTCCGCAGCAGGTCTCCAACCACCCTGAGGTCATCCGCCGCGTGGGTCTTATCTCCTCCAACGGCATGATTGAGGCCGATATTTACGGCAACATCAACTCCACCAACGTTGGCGGCTCCCGCATCATGAACGGCACCGGCGGCTCCGGTGACTTCACCCGCAACGGTTACATCTCCACGTTCGTTTCCCCGTCTGTGGCAAAGGGTGGCGCAATCTCCGCGATTGTTCCTTTCGTTTCCCACACTGACCACACCGAGCACGACACCATGGTCATCATCACCGAGTACGGTGTCGCTGACCTGCGTGGTCTCGCACCGCGTGAGCGCGTGGAAAAGGTCATCGCCGTGGCACACCCGGACTACCGCCCGCTGCTGGAGGAGTACTACGAGCGTGCTTCCGCCAACAAGTTCGTCCACACCCCGCACGATCTGAAGACTGCCTTCGACTTCCAGATTAACTTCGCCGAAAAGGGCGACATGCGCGGCTAAGCAAACTCAGCGGCATTTAGCCCCTGACAAGCAAACATGACTGGCTCCCCGCAATAAAGTGGGGGGCCAGTTTCGTTTCTTTAGCGGGGCCTACTAAAATGGTTTCGCGATGGGCCTTTAGCTCAGCTGGTAGAGCTACGGACTTTTAATCCGCAGGTCCCGGGTTCGAGCCCCGGAGGGCCCACATTTGATTCCCCTTGGTAAAAGCCAAGGGGAATTTTTATGCCTTTTGTGCCTTGTTTGTTTGGATTCACTCTTGCTACCTATTTCCGACGTTACATGTGGTAGTGATCAGCCTCTTGCTTATTGGCGAAATACGGGAGCCAGAGGTATCTAGAAGCAAAACCCAGGGCTCTTCGCTTGGCTTTGTTCCGGAGTTCTGCCAACTTCCGGGTGGAATAGCCGGGGTGGAATATCAAAGCCATAATTATGACTTATCTCATTTATTTATGTAAAAATAGCCAAGCTTTAGGTATTAATATCATCTCTCCCTGTTCGGCGCTTGAAGCAAGCTTTTGTTCAGGTAAGGCAAGTCTCTTTTGCCTAGTTCTCAGAAAGAGGTGTGAAATCCGGTGAAGAAAATAGTCGTAGCAGGGCTGACTGTAGCCTTGGCGATCACTTCATTTGTTGTCCCAGCTAATGCTGAGGGGCATTTTGAAACCAGCGTGAATGGAATTCGCGATGGCTTTAAAATTCGTAGTTGGTACGATCGAAATATTGATGGGTTTAACACGGAAATCACAGCAGCTACCTGCTTGAACACTCCGCACGGATCGCCAGGAAAAGTCGAGATGACCCTACGCCGAACTCTCGCAGGGCAGCCGGATCCGGACCTGGGTTCACGTTCTCTCAACAGGTGCTATGGGGGTTGGGATCGAGGTGGCTGGGGGCGTCAGGCTGCAGGCAACTATCATGCCGATATTCATACGTTTGATTGGAACCGTTTGACCATCAATTGGATGAAAGTCGTATGGTAGATACGATTCGAGTTGATGCTTTAAAGATAAGGCGTTCAAACAAAACAATTCTGGATATACCGCAGTTGACGATAGATGAACGTCCAACGCTTCTTCTTGGGGCAAACGGTGCAGGAAAGTCGACTCTTTTTTCCGTCCTGGCATCAGATTCTTCTCCGCACGACGGGGTCGTCTTAAGGGTGGGCTCTATATCGTTAGTCGAGCAGAAATTCATGCCGATTGTGGGTTTCACTTCTGGAGAATACTGCGCTTATGTTGCGTGGCTGTTTGGTCAGGATAGGAAAATCGCAAAGAAACATAGCTTGGAGTGGCTAAACTTTGTTGATTTGTCGAAGGCTGCCGATCAGAGATGTGAAAGTCTTAGCGGAGGGGAACGCTCTAGATTGGCAATCGCTACAGCATTGAATTCTGGGTCGAAAACTCTGCTTCTTGATGAGCCTAGTGCGGCGCTTGATCCCCTTAGCAAGGAGCTCATTACAAAGGTTTATCAAAAGATCGTGGAAATGGGGCATAATTTAGTTGTCTCCACCCATGATGCAGGTGAACTGCAGAAACCATTCGAGCGCGTTCTTGTCCTTGATAAAGGCAAGTTGCGATTCGATGGTTCAAGGTCAGAATTCATACAGTTAGCATCAGAATTAGACGACAATCCAGTGCACAATCTCGCACGCTCTTTTGCGCGGAGGAGGAACGATGATGGTTCCTAATTTCGGATTCAGACATTGGTTTCGACGCCCGTCATTGTGGATTTGTCTTGCTGGAATCGTTCTCAGTGCAGTTCCTATATCAGAGCTTGGGAAAACAACCTATTTCCAGTCAAACGCTGCCCAATCTACTTTAGTGTTCGTTGTTATTGCTCCAGCGGTTTCTGCCGGAATGGCTTGGGAAGCATCACGTTTTCGCGAAATTGCGCAATTGGGGCGAAGCTCTGTAGTTCGTATCTTTAGAGACCGAATGCTTTTATGGTCGCTAGTTTTTCCTGTTGGCTACGTATTGGCTAACCTAGCCCAAAGTACTGAATTGAAGCGTCCTGGGTTTAGTTCCGCTTCT
>NZ_KV793707.1:0-217 GCF_001808545.1 Corynebacterium sp. HMSC077D03 | reverse complement strand
AGCAGAGCTCGGTATCAACCGTGCCTCGCTGCATGCTTGGGTCAAGAAGTACGGCACCGGCAAACGTGCCCGCATTAAAGCCGTGCATGATAAAGCCCAAGCGGCGACTGATTCTGAGCGAATCCGCCAGCTGGAAAAAGAAAACACGAAGCTGCGCGAAGAACGCGATATTCTACGTAAAGCTGCTAAATATTTTGCCGAAGAGACACGCTGGTAA
>NZ_KV793706.1:128411-338788 GCF_001808545.1 Corynebacterium sp. HMSC077D03 | reverse complement strand
TGGGGTGGAACTGCTAACAACGTAATGGGCTGATCTCCGGAATTACCTCTTATCTTGCAGACATGTCCCCGCGCACCCAGGTGGTGGGAATTGAGCCGCAGGGCGCGGCGTCGCTTAGCGCGGCATTCGCGGCAGGCGAGCCGGTGACCTTGGAAAGCGTTGATCCCTTCGTCGACGGCGCTGCAGTTAAACGAGTAGGGGTGTTGCCTTTTCAGATCCTGCAGGCAAATAGGCAGCGCGTGCGCTGGGACAGCGTTTCTGAAGGCGCTGTGTGCACCGAGCTGCTGGGGTTGTATCAGAACGAGGGCATCATTGCCGAGCCCGCCGGCGCGCTTTCGGTGGCAGGTCTGCGCGAGCTGGAGTTAGCGCCAGGCAGCGTGGTGGTGTGCGTGATATCCGGCGGTAACAATGACGTCTTGCGCTATGCCGAAATCATGGAGCGCTCGCTGGTGCATCGCGGCTTGAAGCACTACTTCTTGGTTAATTTCCCGCAGGAACCAGGCCAGCTGCGACATTTCCTGCAGGATATTTTGGGCCCGGATGATGACATCACGCTGTTTGAGTACTTGAAGCGAAACAATCGTGAGACTGGGGCTGCCTTGGTGGGACTTGAGCTGGGGCGTGCAGAGGACCTGAACGGACTGCTTGAGCGCATGGAAAGTTCCAAGATTCACGTCCAACAGCTGCATCCAGGCACTGCCGAATATGACTTTCTGGTGGCATAGGTAGACTGACACGCAGTGTTGACCAGCTATGAACGGCCCGTTCCGGGCGAGATTGAAAATGAGATCGAGATTAAGCACTCGCGCTTTATCACGCTCGTGGATCGAGTGACCTGTGAGAGTGAGGCGCGTGCGTTTATCGACGCCGCGCGCGAACGCTTCCCTGATGCCCGCCACCATTGCTCGGCGTATATCTACCACGTTGACGAAGCCAACCCAGTGGAGCGTTCCTCAGACGACGGCGAGCCTTCCGGCACAGCCGGAAAACCCATGCTTGACGTGCTGAAAGGCTCGGGAATGCTGGATATCTGTGCCGTAGTCGTGCGCTACTTCGGTGGCGTGAAGTTGGGCGCGGGCGGGCTCGTTCATGCTTATGGCGGTTCGGTCAGCGAGGCGCTCGAATTGGTCGAGCGCAGCACGCGGGCGCTGCGGGAGCTATATACCGCCGAATTCAGCCATGCCCAGGCCGGCCGCGTGGAAGCGGAGCTGCGCAATCGTGGTTATGAGATTACTGATACCGCATATGGTGCGGCGGTGACCTTTACTCTGGCTATCGAGCCCGGCGGCAGGGAAGACTTGGATGCCACGCTCGCCGCACTTTCCCAGGGCGAGGTGGAATCTAGCGAAGCCGGCACCGCCTGGGTGGAGCTTGGCGCCTAGGGGCGAGGGAAAGTCGGCGCTGCGCTAGAATGGCCGCCATGACTATGCAACGACGCCCCAACAATCCGATCGAGCTGAAGAAGCAGCAGGTTCGTAAGTACTCCCGGAACGGAGTAGTTAGCGTGGTCGGCGGCGTTGCTGGTGGCGTGCTGCTTGGGTGGGCCTTGTCTGGTTTCTGGGTCTTTATGACCTTGGGCCTTATCGTCGCCGTGGTTGGCGGTGCCTATAACTGGCGCAAGGTGCAAAAGATCGTCAACGAAAACCACAATTACTAGACCCGAAGGCTTAGATGCCGATCCAACCTGACTCAAAACCCGTCCGTATCGACGCCTGGGTGTGGTCTGTGCGCATGGCAAAGACGCGCTCGGAGGCTGCTGAGGCGGTGAAGGCGGGGCACGTAAAGCTCAACGGCAATGCGGTAAAGCCTGCCCAGCAGGTGGTTCCGGGAGATCGCGTACGTATCTGGCGCAATCACCACGAGCATGACTTGGAAGTCCTAGCCACCGTGGCAAAGCGCGTCGGAGCGCCGGTGGCTCGTGCGTGTTACATCGACCATGCGCCGCCGCCACCGCCGAAGGAGTTCATGCCTTCGGTTCCAGTCCGCGAGCGCGGCGCGGGCAGGCCTACCAAGAAGGAACGCCGCCAGATGGAAAAGTTCCGCGGCGGCTTCCGCTAGTTATTGGCCTCTTTTTTCTCCGTCTTTGAGGAGTGCGCGCGGTAATTCTGCAGCGCTTTGTAGCGGCCATTGAGGCGGCGCTTGCGGTCTTTGCGGTCTCCTGCAAGGGCAGTGGCCTCCACGTGCTGCTTGCCAAATTTATTAAGCAGCAGGTCGTCGATGAGGCGCACCTGGCCGGGGCGGAAGCGGTAGTTGATGGCGTCGTGTACGAAGGCGATGTCACCTGCATTCAGCAGCGACTTCAATTGGCTCATTGTGGTCACACCGTTGAGCTCCAAAATCTCTGCTAGGAAGCGGTAGTGCTCCGAACGCGAGCGCGGGAAGCGCCCGCCCATCAACACAGCCAAGACACCGGGCAGGGTCTCGGCGGAAAGCTCTACGTCTTCGCTGGTATCCGTGGAAGGATCTTTCAGCGCAGCAATCTGATCGAATTGCTGGTCCGCCAGCTCGATAAGCCCGGCGGCCAAGGTAAAGAGGCGGTCAACCTGCGCGGAAGGAGCCGCAGTGCCTTGCTTATAGCGGATATCGTGCTCGAACTCTGCCCACGCATGCTGCAGCGCGGTGCGTATTTGTACCTCAAAGGTCCAGCCTTCGTACTCTGCGAGCTCTTCAATCGCGTTGGTCACGCGCAGCACTAAATGGTGGGAGCCGTAGCCAAAACCGCCGGAAATGCGGGTCTCTGCGGCCTTATCCACCGAGCGCACCACCGCAAAGGAATCGCCCAAGACCTCGAGCGCCTGGGGGATAGCGGTGGAGTGGAAGACCGTAATGCGCACGCCGAGAACGTCGTGGATGTCTTCCCAGGGTCTGGGGTAATAAAGCTCGCCGTTTGCGTGGCGCTTTTTGGCCTTGGCTTTTAGCGATGGCCAGCGCTTGACGCGGGCGGAGGCGCGGTCGAAGATAACGCCGGCGTCGTTAAGCAGGTCCTCGATGGCCTCGTTGAAGTCTGCTTCTGCTCGTGGATGCCGGCGAACCCACTCGTGATACTGGTTGCTCAACCGAGAGATGGCGGATTCCTTCACCCCGCACCGACCTCCTGACTTTTTGCTTAAGCATGCGTTTATTCCCCTAAGCTTCTAGAGGAAATCCGTTAGCCCATAATAGTGGTTCGGGCGCAAGAACCGCACCGCGCAGGCGCCTTTGCTCGTTTAAGCGCCGTGACCAGTGCCGGACGCGCTTTAGCGGCGAGTCATGCAAGGCCACCACCGTGGCGGGATCCGGAACCAGGTAGTACAACGTCTGCCGAGCTGTTGCATGGGTTAAGCGGCGCAGGTGCGAGTCCATGATGCTGAAAGTCTGCGGATGCGCCAACCACGCACTAGCCTCGGCGCCGCGGGCCTGGATTTGAATGCCTTCCTCGCAGCCCGGCAGAATCTCCGCCGCGCAACGGGTGCGAAAGCGCAGTCCTTGGGCAGTAAGAGCGCGCCTTTGCAGGTTCGCTGCCGCCAAGTCCCACGCTTGGCGGGTGCTCAAGCCGAAACCGCTGATAGTGCGATGCGAAACAAAAGCCCGCGGAGCGTGTGCGGAGGTGTCTGCGAACTCGTCGCGCTGAAGGAATAGCACCGAAAGCTGGCGGGAGAGCTGCACTCCAGCGGGAGTATCGCCAAAGCCCTGGTCCGTCAAGGTAGCGCCCGAAAAGTCCTTCCGGCGCGCTAGGGCCGGCAGCAACCCCGCTAGGGCGATGGCCTCGAAATCTAGCGACTCAAACTTTTCCGGCGCAATGGCAGTGGTCATGGCGTGTGTCCTCCCCGCAGGACGAATATTTCACTTTCTGCACTAATTGGACTGCCATTTCCCGCCATCGGTTCCCAACGGAGTAGGAGAGTTTTAAAAAGGCGGCTGCTCGTTGAGCTGGAGTTCTTCCAGCAGCTTCGACGCCGGCCACAATGCGATGTCCTGGCCTTTTTCGATGAGCTCTTCGGCGCGCTTTTCCTTCGAGGTCTTCGTCGCCCACTCGCCGAGGACCAGAATGGTGGTCTTTTTGGTGACGTTCTTGCCAATCTTGCCGCCGCGCTCAGCGATGCCCTTCCAGAGCAGACCTTTATCGAAAGGCTCAAAGTCACCGGTCAGAGTTACGTTTTGGCCAAAGAGCGCGCCTTCCGGATCCGCATCGAGGTTCGGGTCCGGAATGGTATCCGGTGTGGCTACCGACTGCCACGGAGCGGGTCCGCGGCCGGACTTCTTTTCCTTTCCGCCGGCCTTTGCGTCGGTCTTAGTACCCGACTTACGGGTCTTGTCGCGGAAGTCCGTGCCAGCGCCAAGGTCGGCCGCAGAGGTAGGCGCGGTATGCGCGCGCAGTACCGGCAGAATTGCCTCTTTATCCAACTTGCCGAGGCTAAATTCGCGGGAACGGAAGAGCTCATCCACCGAGCCCACGTGCCCAAAGCGCCGCGCAAGGTCCGCGACGATGACGCCGGCTGCGCGGGCGTCGGCAGTTGCCTCGTGGTGTTGGAAGTCATCGGCACCACAGAATGCCGCCACCGTGGGCAGCTTGTGGTTGACCACATCGATAACGCCGGCAGAAGAGGCATCGCGAGCCAGTGCTAGCGAACATGCCAAAGTGATCTCCGGAATCGAACCGCCAGCCTTCAGCAGGCCCTGACGCAAAGCGGTGGAATCGAACTGTGCGTTATGCGCGACTAAAACATCGCCGTCCATGAACTCAAAAAGTTCCGCCGCGGCCTCTGCAAAAGGCTGGGCACCCTCGACGTCGGCAGGCTTAATGCCGTGGATCGAGATGTTGATATCGGCGAACTTCTCAAGGCCCGGCGGGGGAGTACACAGCCAAGTGCGGGATTCGGTTTCCTGCCCATCGCGGAAACGCACCGCACCAATCTGGCACACCGAACCCCAATCATCGTTGGCGGTTTCCACATCAACGGCGGTGAAGTTCAGCCCGCTGACCGAGGCCGCCTCCGCCGGCGCCTCACCGCGCAGCGCAGCCTCGACCGCACGCGCGAAAGCCGCCGCGTCCTGATTGGGGGCAAAGGCAATGCGCTTGCCGACGCCGCCTAATTCCACGTATCCAAAGCCCGCCGCGGTGGGGGCGCAGACGGTGACATCGGTGACGTCGCTTAGCGCAACCTGCTCCTGTTTAGCCTTGCCCAGGCAAGCAGAAAGCAAAGAAGCTTGGAAAATAAGCTCCTTATTCGTGACATCGATGCGGGTGGCGTGGGCGTGAAAAGACACGAACTACCTTTCCGGGGAAAATCGGAGGAAAATTTCTTAAGCGTCGAAGACTGGCGGCTCTTCCTGGCGCAGAATCAGCGTCGAGCGCGGTTGAACAGTGATCGTACCCTCTGCATCAATGTAGGTTTCCTCCGCGGGGTAGCCGCCGGAATCCGCCGTATCGACCATAAGCCGCCAGCGCGCGCCCAAGTCCTTGGTAGGCAGGGTGAACTCAATCTCGCCGTGGTGGGCGTTGAAGATCATGATGAAGGAATCATCGGTGATGCGCTCGCCGCGGGCAGTGGTCTCGGTGATTGCGTTTCCGTTGAGGTAAACCATCAACGCGCGGCCAAAGTCATGATCCCAGTCGTCCTGCGTCATCAGCTTGCCAGAGGGCACCAGCCAGGCGATGTCGCGGTCCTGCACGTCGGAGCCCAGCGGGCCACCGGCCAAGAAACGCTGCCTGCGGAAGACCGGATGCGCGCGGCGGATGGCGAGCACACGCTTGGTAAAGCCCAGCATCGCCTCGGACTTTTCTTCTTCCAGCAGCGACCAATCCATCCAGGAAATCTCGTTGTCCTGGCAATAGACGTTGTTATTGCCGCCCTGCGTGCGCCCGAACTCGTCGCCGTGGCAAAGCATCGGCGTGCCCTGGGAAAGCAACAAGGTGGTCAGGAAGTTGCGCACCTGCCGGCGGCGCAACTTCTTTATCTCTTCGTCCTCGGTAGGCCCTTCCACGCCGTGGTTCCAGGAACGGTTGAAGGACTCGCCGTCGCGGGAGTCCTCGCCGTTTTCCTCATTGTGCTTGTCGTTGTAGGTGACGAGGTCCCGCAGCGTAAATCCATCGTGGGCGGTGATGAAGTTGATGGAAGCGGTAGGGCGGCGGCCATTGTTGCCATAAAGATCGGAAGAGCCGGTAAGCCGCGAGGCAAACTCTCCCAAGGTGGCGGGCTCGCCGCGCCAGAAATCGCGCACGGTGTCGCGGTACTTGCCGTTCCACTCGCTCCAAATCGGTGGAAAGTTTCCCACTTGGTAGCCATCATGGCCCACGTCCCAGGGCTCCGCGATGAGCTTTACTTGGCTGACCACGGGGTCTTGTTGCACGAGGTCGAAGAAGGTGGCGAGCTTGTCGACGTCGTCAAGCTCCCGCGCCAGCGTCGCCGCCAGGTCGAAGCGGAAGCCGTCCACATGCATCTCCGTGACCCAGTAGCGCAGCGAATCCATAATCAGCTGCAGCGAGTGCGGATGCCGAACGTTAAGGGAATTACCGGTGCCAGTGTAGTCCATGTAGAGGCTCTTGTCCTCATCAACCAGGCGATAGTAGGCGTGGTTATCGATGCCGCGGAAGGCGATGGTGGGGCCTAGATGGTTGCCCTCCGCGGTGTGGTTATAGACCACGTCGAGGATGACCTCGATGCCTTCCTCATGGAAGGCACGCACCATGGCCTTGAACTCCGCGACGGCCTCGCCGGGCTTTTTGGCATAGGCATAGTCCAGGTGAGGAGCGAAGAAGCCGAAGGTGTTGTAGCCCCAGTAGTTGCGGAGGCCGAGGTTGCGTAGGCGATCATCCTGCAGGAACTGGTGCACCGGCATCAGCTCGACGGCGGTGACGCCGAGCTCCTTGAAATAGTTGATGATCGCTGGATGCGCCATGCCCGCGTACGTGCCTCGCAGCTCCTCAGGCACGTCGGGATGGCGCATAGTCATGCCCTTGACGTGGGCTTCGTAGATGACCGTCTCATTATCAGGGGTGCGGGGGCGGCGGTCGCCGGCCCAATCGAAGAAGGGGTTGATGACCACCGAAAGCATGGTGTGGCCGAGGGAATCTTCAGTGTTGCGGCCGGTGCCTTCCTCTTCGGCGTGGATGTCATAGGAGTAGAGGGAGGCGTCGCCATCGAAATCGCCGTCGAAGGCCCTAGCATACGGATCTACCAGCAGCTTTGAGGGATCGCAGCGCAGGCCATTGGCGGGGTCATAGGGGCCATAGATGCGATAGCCATAGCGCTGGCCCGGGCCAACGTTGGGCAGGTAGGCATGCCAGACGTGGGCTGTTATTTCATTCAGCTCGACGCGCTCTTCTTTTCCTTCGCGGTCGATGAGGCAGAGCTCGATTTTTTCGGCGATTTCAGAAAAGATGGCGAAGTTTGTACCGGAGCCATCGAACGTGGATCCTAGTGGCGCGGGTTTTCCTGGCCAGGCTTGGGTAGGGCAGACAGCGGTTTCAGTCATGCCCTAGAGCATAATTAATTTTCCGTGCCCGCGAGCGGGTTGCGCAGGCCGTTTACGATGATCTCGACGCCGCGGTGGATATCTGGGCGGTGGTCTACGGGGGATTTATCCGCGGCGTCTGCAGAGGCTGTGGCCTTAGCTGACTCTGCCAACTGCTGGCGCGATTGTTCCATCTGGGTAGCGCCCAAGACTAGGTGCGCGATGGCTAGCGACGCCGCCTGAACCTCGGCTTCCAAGGCGCAGTGGCCTTCGACTGACTTAAATGAGGCGGCGATCTTTTCGGTGAGTACTTCCCAAGTCCCGGAATCAGGGTAGGCGAGGCCCGCGCTGGCAACCTCTGCGCCATCGCGCCAGCTGAGTAGGGCAGAGTGCAGGCTCTTTGCGACGTTTAGCGGGCTCGTGCCGGAAACAGGCGCCAGGATTTTCTCGGCCATGGCGGCGATGAGCGCTTGCTTGTTGGCGACGTGCCAGTACAGCGCGCCGGGCGCTACGCCGAGTGCGGTGGAGACTCTGCGCATCGTAACGTCCGCGAGCCCGTAGGAATTTAAGAGCTCGAGGGCAGTCGAAAGAATACGGTCTCGGTCTAATTGCACGCTGTTATCTTACCCGTCCGGCTGTCGGTGCATCCGTGCGGCACGGCAGGTGTATAAGGCCTGTGCGCCGAATAGTGGTGACTGGCTTAACATTTGCCAGTAAATGTGTAAGAAAAGGCCTAAGTTCACAGGCTTCTTTGAGGGATCCGACATGTATTCCGCACCTTCGACTTGTTAGGATGAGGCGGAAAGAAAACTGGCTCAGGCTGTTTCGCTCGCGCTGAATCGGCGACCATTCGGAACCGATTTACAGCGACCTACATTTAGCCTTGACGCCAGCCATCGTAAATATTTCAGGAGCCTAACCCTTGTCTTTTCTAACCCCTGCGAAGAAGTCCCTCGTTGCTGTAGCCATGGTTCTGCCGATGACCCTCGTTGCCTGCGGTAACGACGAAGAAGCCAACAACGCTCAGGGTGGCGACAAGACCACCGCCACGAAGACCACGCAGGCTTCCAAGGATGCGGACAAGTCTGCTGCTCCGAGCAAGGAAAAGAAGTCCGAGGACAAGGACGCAAACAAGGATAAGAAGGACGGCAAGGACGCAGAGAAGAAGGGAGGCGCAGACAAGGACTCCAACGCAGCCGCTGCGGAGGAGACCCTGGCTAACCCATTCGAGGGTGGCGCCAACCCGCTTGAGAACGCCGCGCCGGTCGCTCCGGTTGAGGGCGCTCCGGCAGAGCAGGGAGATGTCGACGGCATCAATCAGCTGGTCCGTGGCCTCTACGAGACCAAGACCATGCGCCAGTTCTTCAAGTACATGCCGGATCACACCTGCTCCGCAGTGCTGAACGCGCAGGGCTCTGAGGTTGCCAACATGGACTACAACCAGATCCCGGATGTTCCGATGAACGAGCTGAAGAACATGCTCGCAGCTTCCGGCCAGGACACCTCCCAGCTGGATGGCTTCGACTGGAACGCAATTGGCGTTGAGTCCATCAACGACGTTGTTGTCAACGGTGACGATGCTTCCGCAACCGTCAACGTCAACACCAACGAAGGTCTGGATAGCTCCACCATGCGTTTCCGCCGCGAGAACGGCAACTGGACCTTCTGTGGCGAGGTCTAAACTCTCCGCGGAGAAAATAGCGTCAAACAAGGCGCTGTAATTTATAAGGAGGGAGTGCTTTGGCACTTCCTCCTTTTCGTTTTAGTTCTTTCGAGTCAGGCCTTATAAAGAAATGGTGTCCAAGTCCAAGTTTCGTATTCCTCGCTCCATCGGGTTCGGTGCGGGGCTGCTTGCCCTAGTCCTTGTTGTCTATTCGGTAGTGGGGGCGGTGTGGGGGATGTGGCGCCCGACTCTTACCGGCCGTGAAGTAGAAGACGGCGGCTATGCCATCGAAAATGTTGCTGACGTGCAATTTTCTTCCTTCATTGTATTCGCTGTCCTGGTGGGTTTCTTGGGGCTTTGCTTCGGGCTGTTTTCTTATATGCGCGGCGCGGCGTTCCGCGGCGTCGGGCAATTGCTGTGGTGTGGGGTGGCCTGCCTGGCAGGTGCGGCGGCTTTCTATGTGGTTGGCGGGGTAACGGCGCATTCCGCGCCGGCGGATCCGGGGCAGGTGGTCCAGTTTGTGCCAAAGTTTGCCCCGGGGATCGCGTGGGTGGTTTCGCCGTTTATGGCGATGTTTGCTTATTGGTCGGCGGCCTTCGTGGATGTGCCGGGCGTAGATTAGAGGCCGAGGATGCGGGGCTCGGGGGTATACATTATGTGTAATTTGCTGGACGTGTGGCGGGAATCATGCTGTGGAGTAAACCAGCATTGTTCCAGCTATGCGGGTCGATTTTGTCCAAAAGCTAAATAAGCACGGAAAAACCATTGGTATTTCGGGGTGGGTGCGACACAATGAAAAATAAGTCACACTAGTGAAAAGTTGTATCTCTCACCACCGAGGAATTTTCCCATGGACTATGTATTGGCTCTGGGTGAAAACCCAGACTTTCCTATCTGGTTGCGGGCCTCGCACCTCATCAACTTCGTACTCATCGGTATGCTGCTGCGCTCCGGCATCGAAATGCTCTCTTCCTTGCCGCGTCTGTGGTGGCGCAGTGATTGCGCGCCTGGCACCGAGTGGATCAAATTTACAAAGCGTGAGCTGCCCAAAGAGGAGGGCGTTTACACCTCCCTTATGGATGAGCTTTCGGTCTCGCCGATGCTTTCCCTGCCCGGCCGCGAGAACATCGGATTGGGCCGCCACTGGCACGGCGCCGCGGTGATGCTGTGGGTGCTCAATGGCTTTGTCTACGTTACCCTGCTCTTTGCCACCGGCCTGTGGCGCCGGCTGATTCCGACCTCCTGGGATATAGTCCCTGAGGCCTGGGAATCGGCCAAGGTCTACTTGAGCCTGCAGGCACCCTCGCTGGAGCACTTCACGCCATACGACGCCCTCCAGCAGCTCGCGTACTCCTTCGTCATTTTCATCCTGGCGCCGTTTATGATGCTCACCGGCGTAGCCATGGCCCCGGCCGTGCGAGTGAAGTTCCCTCGCTACGTGAAGTTCTGGGGTGGCCACCAAGGTGCTCGCTCCCTGCACTTCATTGGAATGGTGCTGATGAGCGCGTTTATTGTTGTGCACGTCTTCCTCGTGTTCTTCGTTCACCGCGAGCACAACATGGTCCACATGGTCTTCGGCGACGTGAGCGTGGAGCGCTACGCGCAGGCCTTTACCACCGTGGTCTTTACCATCGTGGTGGTCATTTTGTTCTGGATCTTCTTGTCCTACTGGTCCCTGGCGGATCGCGCCCGTGCCCAGCGCATCGTGGTGAAGTTTACCGAGCTCGGCCGCAAGCTCTTCCTGAACTGGTTGAAGGTTTCGCCTTCTACCCAGCAGGCTTATACCGATAAGGACATTTCCAAGTTTCACTGGACTAACGGCCTGCCGCCGACGCCCGATGAGTCGCCGGAGTGGACCAAGTTCCGCGAGAATGACTGGAAGGGCTACGAAATCACGCTGGCTGATGACATTAATGGCGTAGAGAAGGTCGTCACCATCGAGCAGCTACGTGAGTTGCCGCAGCAGTCCTACGTGGCAACGCATACTTGCATGCAGGGTTGGTCGGCGACCTCCCGCTGGGCTGGGCCTTCCATCGAGGACGTGCTAAGCCTGTTGGGACCACGCCCAGAAGGCGCCAACTACGTCATGGTCGAGTCCTATGGCCTAGCGCAGAAGATGTACGACAACCGCCCGCGCGAGCCCTTCTATGCCTGCTTTAGCATTGACGACGCCCTGGATGCACAGTCTGTCATCGCCCTGTCCCGCAACGGCCATGAAGTCGACATCCATCTCGGTGCCCCGGCGCGCTGCCGCGTGGAATCCAACCACGGCTACAAGGCCGTGAAGTGGGTTTCCAAGGTTAGCTGGATCGCTGATTACGCAGGCTACGGCGACGGCCGCGGCGGTACCCGCGAGGATTCTGCGCTGCAGGCGTTCAACGGCCGTATCTAAGTTCGGGAATCTAACGGCAAAAGTCGTACAATTTGACTCATGTCGATTATTGTTTCCACTCACTACCACGTCAGCGGCGTAAAGAATGACAACGATGTCCGCAAAGCGCTGCAGGCACTCTATGACATCTTCGCTTCCGGTGGCCTGGGCCAGGCCACCTTCGAAATTACGGACCATGAGTATGCCCGCCTTGTGGTCAAGCACAAGGACGATGTGATCCCCTCCGTCCCGGCGATGAACGAGGCCCTGGCTAAGGCTGGCAACTACGAAATCGTCCAGTAGTTTGAGCCTTTAAGGCCTGTTAAGGCCACTGGACCGGTGAGGCGCCAACCGCCTCTCGGGCAATATCGTCGATGCCGTGCAGGATGTGCTTCATGCCGCGGCCCAGGCTGGTCAATAGCTGGGCGTCGGTAAGCCCGCCGCCTGCCATGACCGCGTAATCCAAGCGCACCTGCAGGCCGTCGACGTTCGAGTGACAAAACGCCGCCGCCGAATGATGCGTGCGGTTCCAGTCGTTGCACGTTAAAAATATGCGGGTGAAATCCTCACCCTTTAAGTTCGGGTCCCAGTGGCCCTTGATGATTAGGCTCGGGCCCACATCGAGCACGAATGCAAATAAAACATCGTTTATCCAGGCATAAACGGATTGCTCGGCGTCCGTCTGGAAGCGATTGATGCCTAGCCTGCGCAGGATATCCTCCACCCGTGCGATGTCCACGGGCAGCACCTCCGCTGTTGCGCTTTCCGACGCCGGCGAATCCTCCGCTGGGGATGGCTGGCTGCGGAGGGAAGGGAAGGCGTCGGCAAGCGCGTTCAAAAACAACCTCGCATTGCGCAAAGCCGGCACCAGCGCTGCCTCCAACTGGGAATCCTGCGGCTCGTCCTGAACCACCAAGAATGTATGCCCCCACAGCGTGACCGCAGTGGGGTCGGCATAATCCACCACCACGCGCGGCGAGATGCAGTCGTGGTTCCAGTCGTTGGCGAATTCGCCGAGCGCTGCTATATCTTCGAAGCCCAAGTGGCCTTGGTGGGTGGTATAAAAATGCAACACCGGCTCGCCCGCAGCGTCGAGGCTCACGCGGGTTTCACCCGCTGTGGAATGTGGAAAAATCACTAGCTCATCAGTGGCTTTAATGGAATGAATACCCAAGCGGGAAGCGATCTCGCACATGCGAGCCAGGAGCCTCGTGCTCGTGGCGGACTCGCAGCTGGCATCTGAATCGAATTCATCCATGCGCTGGGCCCTGCCTTCCATAATTTGCTTAAGCGATAGTGCAATAAGGGGAGAGAAGCTGTGGCCCAATTCTATTACCAAAACTCGCCCTACCGCTGGGGAATCGGCGTTAGTATATTGGTCTAGCTATAGAAAGGGCTCGGACTATGTTGCACACCATCGATCTGCGCGGAAAGACTTTAAGCCCCGCCCGCCTGCGCCGAGTCATGCCACGCGGCGGCGCTGACGTTGCGGCTTATCTGGACAAGGTAGCACCGATGGTGCATGCGGTGCGGGAAAAGGGCGCGGCTGCGGCATTGGACTATGGCGAGCATTTCGATCGTGTACGCCCGGCCGCCGTGCGCGTTTCCCAAGCCGCGCTCACTGCAGCCGCCGCCGGGCTGGAGCCTCGGGTCCGTGCCGCTATCGAGGAATCCATCAAGCGCGTGCGCAAGGTGCACGCGGAGCAGAAGCCGGCCGCGCACACTACGACGCTTGGCCCGGGAGCCACGGTGACGGAGGTCTTCCAGCCGATAGAGCGCGTGGGCCTTTATGTTCCAGGTGGCAAGGCGGTTTATCCTTCCTCGGTCATCATGAATGCCGTTCCCGCGCAGGAGGCGGGCGCTTCCAGCCTGGTGGTGGCCTCGCCGCCGCAGGAGCAGTTCGCTGGCATGCCGCATCCGACAGTGCTGGCAACCTGCCACATGCTGGGCGTCGACGAGGTATGGGCCGTCGGCGGGGGACAGGCCGTAGCCTTGCTAGCCTACGGCGATGAGGAACCGGTGACGGGCGAGGCCTCCCTCGAGCCGGTAGATATTATTACTGGCCCTGGCAATATCTTCGTCACCGCAGCCAAGCGCCTGGTACGCGGCGTGGTGGGCACCGATGCGGAGGCAGGGCCCACAGAGATTGCCATCCTCGCGGATTCCACGGCAAACCCGGTCTATATTGCCTACGATCTAATCTCCCAGGCAGAACACGATCCGCTGGCGGCGAGCGTGCTCATCACTGACTCGCCGGAGCTTGCCGCGCTTGTCGACGCCGAGGTTTCCACGCGCTACCTTGTCACCCGCAACGCCGAGCGGGTGCGCGAGGCGCTGGAAGGCCAACAATCGGGAATCATTCTGGTCGATGACCTAGAGGCCGGAATCGCGGTTGCCAATGCCTATGCCGCAGAGCACCTGGAAATCCACACCAATGATGCCCGCGCTGTGGCCGAACGCATTAAGCATGCTGGCGCGATTTTCGTCGGGGAGTACGCACCGGTGCCGCTGGGGGATTATTCCGCAGGCTCCAACCACGTGCTGCCAACTTCTGGAACTGCCCGCTTTAGCGCCGGGTTATCCACTCATACTTTCCTGCGCCCAGTAAACCTCATCGAGTATGACCGAGCGGCGCTGGCAGAGATCTCTGACAACGTCATCGCCTTCGCCGCCGCCGAACAGTTGCCAGCCCATGGCGAATCCATCGCCGCCCGTTTTCAAGGAATATAGCCATGACCCAACTTTCTGATCTGCCCCTGCGTAAAGAGCTGCGCGGCAAGTCTGCCTACGGTGCGCCGCAGCTGCGTGTGGCCAACCAGCTCAACACCAACGAAAACCCCTATTCGCCTTCTGCCGCCCTCGTAGCGGATCTCGTGCGCAGCATCGAGGAGCAGGCAAGCACGCTCAATCGCTATCCGGATCGCGACGCCACCGAGCTACGCCGCGCGCTGGCTGAGTACTTAAGCGCCCAAACCGGCACCAAACTGAAAGCGGAAAACCTCTGGGCGGCAAATGGCTCCAACGAGGTTCTGCAGCAACTCCTGCAGGCCTTCGGCGGCCCAGGGCGTAAAGCCCTGGGCTTTAGCCCCAGCTACTCCATGCACCCCATCTTGTGCGCGGGCACCCACACCGAGTTCATCGATTGCCCACGCGGTGCGGATTTCCGCATCGACGTGCCCCGAGCACTGGAAGCTATAGCGCAGCACCGCCCCGACATCGTGTTTATCACCACGCCGAATAATCCCACCGGCGATGTCACGCGTCTTGCAGACATCGAAAAACTGGTCCAGGCCGCGCCGGGAATCATCATCGTGGACGAGGCCTACATGGAGTTTTCTTCCTCGCCCTCGGCTGCCCACTTGATTGCGAAATATCCCACCAAGGTGGTGGTCTCGCGCACCATGTCCAAGGCCTTCGACTTCGCCGGCGGGCGCCTGGGATACTTCGTGGCTGACCCAGCCTTCATCGAGGCCGTTATGCTCGTGCGCCTTCCTTATCACCTTTCCACGCTTTCCCAGGCCGCGGCCATCGTCGCGCTGCGGCATAGCGCTGAGACACTGGAAACGGTGCACAAGCTGGCCACGGAGCGCGAACGCGTCGTCGCCAAGCTGCAGGAGCTGGGATATTTTGTGGTAGAAAGCGAGGCCAACTTCGTGTTCTTTGGCCGCTTTGCAGATCAGCACGCGGTCTGGGAGCGGTTTTTGAGTAGCGAGGTGCTGATTCGCGACGTCGGCCAGCGCGGATTTCTGCGAGCCACCATCGGGCTGCCGGCAGAAAACGATGCCTTCCTTGCGGCGGCAGCGAAACTTAGCGGTACAGTAACTGCGGAAGGAGAAGACTAATGGCAAACCGCATCGGCAAAGCGGAAAGGGTGACCAACGAGTCCCAAATCCGCGTCGAAATAAACCTCGACGGCAGCGGGGACGCAGACATCAGCACCGGCCTGCCATTCTTCGACCACATGCTGGGCGCGATGTGCACCCACGGCAGCTTCGACCTCATGGTCCACGCCCAAGGCGATACCCACATCGATGCCCACCACACGGTGGAAGACACCGCGATTGTGTTGGGCCGCGCGCTTGCCGACGCCGCCGGCAACAAAGCTGGCATCCGCCGCTTCGGTTCGCAGCTTTTGCCCATGGATGAGACATTGGTAGAAGCAGTGGTGGATCTTTCCGGCCGCGCCTACTTCGTGATGAACGGCGAGCCGGAGCATCTACAATGGCAGATTATTGGCGGCCACTATGCCACAGTCATCAACCGCCACTTCTTCGAAACATTGGCCACACACGCGGCAATGACCTTGCACCTCAACGTGCGCTACGGGCGCGACCCGCACCACATCACCGAGGCAGAATTCAAGGCGGTAGCCCGTGCGCTGCGGCAGGCCGTCGAACCGGATCCCCGAGTAAAGGGGATTCCTTCCACGAAGGGAGCTTTATAATTTCTGGGAACTTTTTGATTTTGGTCCTGTTCTTGGTGGCAGGACTTCTTTTTGGTGGTGCCTGGTCTGCTTATCAGCAAGGCTCTAAGTTCTTTACCATCGTGGCTGCTGTGCTCGGCGCGGTATCCATCGCAGCGGCGCTGGCGTGGATGTTTGGTGTGATGGGCCAGTGAGCAACGCGAAGCAGTCCATCTGGAAGGTCCCGGGCTATACCGCCACGATGGTCGCCGTTGCGGCGGCCTTTGGCGCGTGGTCCATTCTGCTGCCGGTGGTCCCGCTGGCGGTTCTAGACTCGGGCGGCTCGGCAACCCTGGCAGGCGCCTCGACCGGCGCTTTCATGGCTGCCACGGTTATCACCCAGACTTTGACCCCGCGCATGTTGCGTACCTTTGGCTACCGTCCCGTCATGGCGGCGGCCGCGCTGCTGCTCGGTGTTCCGGCCTTCGGCCACTTGCTTGGTAACGCCGCCGTTGTCGTGCTTGTCTTTTCCGCCCTGCGCGGGATTGGCTTCGGCGCGTTGACAGTTTCGGAAAGCGCGCTGATCGCAGAAATCGCCCCCTCGCGGCTGCTGGGCAAGGCCACCGGAATGATTGGCGTCTTTGTCGGATTCGCCCAGATGGTCTTCTTGCCGGCCGGCATTGCGATGGGGCAGGCTTGGGGCTTTGAAACCGCGTACATCACCGCTGGCATCATCGGCATCATTGGCTTCGTGATGTGTTTGCGTGTGCCATCGCTGAAGGCGGCGTCGTCAAGCGTGGCGAACCGTGAGACCGGAGCCGTCGCTCCGATGTGGAAACTCTTCGCCGTGCCGGCCCTAGCTCTTACCACCTTCTCCATGAGCTACGGCGTGGTCTCCACGTTCATCGCCCCCGCGGCGCGAGAACTGGACCCAGCCACCGGCGCGGCCGTCGGCGGCCTGCTGCTTTCCTTAGTGGGTGCTGCGACGATGGTGATGCGTTACTTCGCAGGCGCGGTGGCAGACCGCCTTGGCAAACCCGGCACTTTGTATATCCCGGCCCAGCTCGCGGCCGCCGGTGGCGTGGCGTTGATTGCCCTCACGCTCGCGGAGAGCTGGTCGCTGTGGCTGCTGGTTTGCGGCGCCGTAATTTTCGGCGGTGCCTTTGGCATCGCGCAGAACGAGGCACTGCTGGCGATGTTCGACCGCGCGCCTCGCGAAAAGATTTCCGAGGCCTCTGCGGTGTGGAATATTTTCTACGACGCGGGCACCGGCCTGGGCTCCACGGTGCTGGGCGCGTTGGTCGCCAGCACCGGCTATAGCGGCGCGTTTGGTGCGGGCGCTGCGATTATCGCGGGCGGGCTGTTGCTGACCGTCAGCGATACGCTGCTGGGACGTACCCGCGTTAGCGAGACACACGATATTAAGACCCGTTTGCGAAGGTTGCGTAAGGTATAGCCCATGACAGGCAAGAATGTTGTTGTGCTGGACTACGGTGCCGGCAATCTGCGTTCGGCGCAGCGCGCGCTTGAACACGCAGGCGCGCAGGTCACCGTCACTGCGGATCCCCAGGTGGCCGTAGCTGCCGACGGCCTCGTGGTCCCCGGAGTCGGCGCCTTTGCCGCGTGCATGGAGGGGCTGAAAAGGGCCCAGGGCCCGCGGATCATCGGCCAGCGCTTGGCCGGTGGCAGGCCGGTGTTGGGGATCTGCGTGGGCATGCAAGTGCTTTTCGACGCCGGCTTCGAGCACGGCATTGCCACCGATGGTTGCGGGGAGTGGCCCGGCCGGGTGGAAAAGCTGCAGGCTGACGTGCTTCCGCATATGGGCTGGAATACCGTGGAATTTGCTGCGGACTCGGCGATGTTCGCGGGGATTTCTCCGCAAGAGCGCTTCTATTTCGTGCACTCCTATGCGGCCCGCCGCTGGGAGCTGGAAACCGAAATCACCGAGCCGCCGCGGGTGGCCTGGGCTGAGCACGATGGGGACCGTTTCGTGGCGGCCGTGGAAAATGGCGCGCTGTGGGCCACCCAGTTCCACCCGGAGAAGTCCGGCGAGGTAGGAGCGCAGTTGTTGCGCAACTGGATTAATACGCTTTAAGTAGGATTTGAAACCATGACCTTTACTTTGTTGCCGGCCGTCGACGCCGTTGACGGCCAGGCTGTGCGACTTGACCAAGGCGCGGCCGGAACCGAAAAGAACTATGGCACCCCGCGCGAGGCCGCGCTCAAGTGGCAGGAGCAGGGAGCTTCATGGCTGCACTTTGTCGACCTCGATGCGGCTTTTGGCCGCGGTTCTAATCACGCGCTGATGGCGGAGATCACCGCGGAGCTTTCGATGCAGGTGGAACTGAGCGGCGGAATTCGCGACGATGAGTCTTTGGAGCGTGCGCTTGCCACCGGTGCGCGGCGGGTCAACATCGGCACCGCGGCGCTGGAGAAACCGGAGTGGGTCGAGGAAATGCTGGAAAAGCACGGCGACAAAATTGCCGTGGACTTAGCGGTGCAGCTAGAAGAAGGCGAGTGGCGCTGCCGCGGCAACGGCTGGGTATCGGATGGCGGAGACCTCTGGGAGGTACTCGAGCGCCTCGATGCGGCAGGCTGCCAGCGCTTCGTGGTCACCGACGTCACCAAAGACGGCACCCTCGAAGGGCCCAACGTGGAGCTGCTGCGTGAGGTTGCTGCGGCTACCGAGGCAAAGATTACGGCCTCGGGCGGCATCTCTAGCCTGGATGATCTTCGCGAGCTGGCGCTGTATGAAAACGAGGGCATCGATTCCGCGATTGTCGGGAAAGCGCTCTATGAGCAGCGCTTTAGCCTCGAAGAAGCAATCGCGGCGGTGGCGGAGGTAGAGCCGCTGCCGGAAGAGGATTACATCGACCCCATTGACACCTATTAAAGCGAGGAGCGCCAATTCATGACTCAACCGCGTGAGCTCGTGGCTTTTGCCGAGGCGGCCGTTGACCAAGTAAGCGAATTATTCCGCGCCGGCCTCGGCGCGCCGCCTGCCCATTTCAAGGGCGAGGGCGATTTTGCCACGGAAGTGGACCTGCAGATCGAGGCGCAGCTGCGCCAGCATCTCACCCAGCTCACAGGCATTCCGGTTTATGGCGAGGAGTCTGCCTCGCCTTCCGGCGTGTTTGCGTCCGAGGAGACCATGTGGGTGGTCGATCCCATTGATGGCACTGCGAACTATTCCGCGGGCAACCCGCTGTGCGGCGTTCTGGTCAGCCTCGTCCATGACTCCCGCCCCGTAGTTGCGGTGGCGGACTTCCCGCTGCTGACGCGCCGCGTGGTGGCTGCCGAGGGCATGGGCCTGCGCTCGGTTGGCGGACCTGCCACAGGCTTTGGCGGCGGCGCGGATTCTCTCGGTTTTGACGAAGGCCGCGGGCACGTCGGCTGCTCTTCGCACCTGCCCACGGATATCTTCCACGAGCTGCGCGAGACCGGGCTGCGCCCACGCATGACCGGCTCCGTGGGGGTTGATTCGGCTTTCGTGGCGCAGGGCGTCTTCGACGGCGTGGTGAACTTCTCGCCGCATCCGTGGGACAACGCCGCGGGCGCTCTGCTCATCAAGGCCGCTGGCGGCATCGCGACCGACCCCGAAGGCAACGACTGGGCACCGGGCGCCCGCGGTCTGGTCGCCGGCACCCCTCAGGTGCACGCCACGATTCTCGACATCGTGGCCCGCCACAGTCAAAAATCTTAAAAAGGAGGATGCCATGGCCTTGGCCGTGCGTGTTATCCCTTGCCTCGATGTGGACAACGGCCGCGTGGTCAAGGGCATAAACTTTGAAAACCTGCGCGATGCCGGCGACCCAGTAGAGTTGGCCGCCCGCTACGAAGAACTCGGTGCCGATGAACTGACCTTCCTCGACGTCAGCGCCTCGAAAGAAGGCCGGGGCACCATGCTCGAGGTGGTGCGACGTACCGCAGACCAGGTCTTTATCCCACTGACCGTGGGCGGCGGCGTGCGTTGCATCGACGACGTCCGTAAGCTGCTGCGCGCCGGCGCCGATAAAGTAGCCGTCAACTCCGCGGCGTTTTCCCGCCCGGAGCTGCTGCGCGAGCTTGCCCGGGTCTTCGGCTCCCAATGCATCGTCCTATCCGTCGACGCCCGCAGAACCCCACGCATGCCTTCCGGCTTCGAGGTCACCACCCACGGCGGCACGCGCTCCGCTGAACTCGACGCCATCGAATGGGCGGCCCGCGGCGCGGAGCTGGGTGTCGGCGAGATTCTGCTGAACTCCATGGACGGCGACGGCACGAAGGCAGGCTTCGACATCGAGCTCATCAAAAAGGTGCGTGCTGCGGTGTCTATCCCCGTCATCGCCTCCGGCGGAGCGGGCAAGGCAGCCGACTTCCCACCGGCTATTGCAGCTGGCGCCGACGCCGTCCTCGCGGCCTCCATCTTCCACTTCGGCGAGGTGGAAATCGCCGAGGTGAAGGATGCCCTCGCGGCGGCCTCCTACGAGGTACGCAAGTGAGTAGCCCGGCAGACTTCGAGCTAGACCCGGGCGTCGCTAAGCTGCTCAAGCGCAACGCCGACGGCCTGGTTCCCGCCATCGCCCAGTCCGAGCAAGGCGAGGTGTTGATGTTGGCATGGATGGATGACCACGCACTCGCGCACACCTTGGCCACGCGCAAGGGCACCTATTACTCGCGTTCGCGGCAGGACTATTGGATAAAAGGCCAGACCTCGGGGCATACCCAAGAAGTACTGGGGGTGCGGCTGGATTGCGATGGCGACACCATCCTGATTACAGTTCGCCAAGAAGGCGCGGCCTGCCATACCGGAGACCGCACTTGTTTCGATTCTCGTGACCTTTTGGGAGGCGCATTTTAGATGGCACGCCGTCTTGGCCCACTTTTAATTGCTGCAGGCGCAATCCTGCTGTGGCTTTCATCCCGCATGACGTGGGCTACCGCTGCCGTAGAAGACGATAAGTCCGGCTCCAGCACCGTCGACATGGTGGGTTCCTTCTGGTCCCTCGAGCTAATCGCGCTGACCCTTGTGCTTTTGGCTGGTTCGGTCGCCGTGGCGGCCCTGCGTCGCACCTCCCGCCGCATCGTGGCCGTCATTTGCGCGCTGGCCGCAGCCGCCGTGGCGTGGAGCCCAGTCTCCCTGCTGACCTACGGCGCCGACGCCGCTCGCGCCCAAGAACTCCTGCGCGCCGGCTCCTCCGACGAGAATGCCGTCAACGGTGCGCATATCTCCGAGTGGGCCACCGTCCTCAGCACCGAGGCCGCAAAGGCTGGCCCCATTCTTGCCATCTTCGGCGCAGCGTGCGCGCTGTTTGGCGCGATGCTGCTGGTGCGCAAACCGGGCGTCGACAAGCCCCGCTCGACCAAGTACGAAAGCCCGGCCGCCCGCCAGGAGCGCATCGCCGAGGAACTAGAGACCACCACCGATTCCGGTCGCGTGATGTGGGATGCGCTCGACGCCGACATTGACCCCACGGACGTAAAACGCCCCTGAATTTCTATTTCGCGGGCCATCGCGATAGCCTAAGTGTGATCTCAAACGCCCCTGTGGAGGGAGGTGCTGATGTCCACTCCGATCGCCGTAGACCACCTGATAGCAGGTGTGCTTGACGACGTCGCCGTGCGCGAAGCCCGCGTCTCCTTCCAAGACATCAAAGCGCGCTCGCGTTCCATGAGCGAGCCTCGCGACGTCCGTGCTGCGCTGTTACGCCAGGGCTGCTCCGTGATTACCGAAATCAAACGCGCCGTGCCTTATGCCGGCGAAATCGCACATCTGGACTCTCCGGAGTCGGTGGCGCAGATTGCCGCGCAGCTAGCTGCCACGGGGGTCCACCTGATGGCCTGCCAGACCGACAGGCGGCGCTTCCACGGTTCTTTGGAGGATATGCGCCAGGCCCGCGAGGCGATCGATATCCCGATGATTTGCCGCGACATCATCGTGGACCCGTACCAGATCCACGAGGCGCGCTGCTATGGCGCGGATGCGGTGCCGCTGCAGGTGGAGATCTTGGAGCAAGCGCGGTTGGAGGCGCTGCTCGATCGCATTGAATCGCTGGGAATGACCGCAATTTTAGAGGTGCGCACCTGTGATGAAGTCGACCGCGCCATCAAGGCCGGTGGCAGCGTGGTGGCCATTAACGCATGGTCGGTGGCCTCGGATGCCATCAACCGCGAGGCCTTCTCCGAGATTGTGCCGGGGCTGCCGGAATCCATCGTGCGCATCGCAATCGGCGGAGTGAATTCGCCACGTAACGTGTTGAGATATGCCTCCCAGGGCGCCGATGCGGTGCTGGTAGGAGAGGCCATCATGGCGGCCCAAGACCCCGCCGCCGCGGCGCGTTCCTTGGTCGCTGCTGGCCAGCACCCGGCGTGCCCTTCGCGGAAGTCTCTTTAGTGGCTTTGTCCCGCCGGATAAGGCAAACTGTCTAGCGTGCAAATTCTGGCAAACATCCCGTCCCCGCCGCAGGGCGTGTGGCATTTAGGTCCGTTTCCGCTGCGTGCTTACGCACTTTGTATCATTGTCGGCATTCTGGTGGCGATGTGGATGACGCAGCGCCGCTACGTTGCGCGTGGCGGCAATTCCGATGTCGTGTGGGATGCGGCCATCGTTATCATCCCGGCGGGCATCGTCGGCGGGCGCTTGTATCACGTGATTACGGATCACCAGAAGTATTTCTGTGCCGACTGTAACCCGGCCGATGCCTTGAAAATCACCAACGGCGGCCTCGGTATTTGGGGCGCGGTGGCGCTCGGCGTGTTCGCGATTTGGGTGATGTTCAAGATTAAAAAGGTGCCCATGGCGCCGTTTGCCGACGCCGTCGCTCCCGGCCTCATCCTTGCCCAAGCCATCGGGCGGCTCGGCAACTGGTTTAACCAGGAGCTTTACGGCCGGCCCACCGACGTTCCGTGGGCGCTGGATATTTACTACCGCATCAACGAGGCAGGGGAGTATGCGCCGGTCTCGGGCCGCTCAACTGGGGAAGTAATAACGTCCGTGCACCCGACCTTCCTCTACGAGCTGGTCTGGAATGTTGCCGTGTGCTTGTTCTTACTGTGGGCGCAAAAGGCGTGGAAGCTGGGGTACGGCCGAGTGTTTGCGCTCTATGTGGCGGGGTATACGCTGGGTCGTTTCTTCGTTGAGAATATGCGCTCGGATGAGGCCACGATGGTCTTCGGCCTGCGAATCAACGTCATTGTTTCAGTAGTGCTTTTCATCGTGGCGCTGGTGGTATTTTTCAAGCTTCCGCGCGGGCAGGAGACTCCCGCTGAGGTAGATCCTGCGCGTAACGGGCCGAAAGCGCTCGGTGAGTCGCAGGAATCACACTAAGCAGTGTACGTTGCCCATTCATGCCCGCTTTTAAGCGGGCATTTCTGGTTTTGTTGGCTTTGGCAGTGGCCGTTGCCGGCGAACGCGGGTAGGTTGGGTTTCGTTAGCATTCCCGATGTGAATAGGGCTTTTAATGTTGGATAGAAGAACCAAAATCGTTTGTACCTTAGGTCCCGCTGTGGCAAGCAAGGACGGAATCCTGCGCCTCGTGCAAGAGGGCATGGACGTCGCTCGCCTTAACATGTCCCACGGCGAGCACACCGACCACGAAGCCAATTATCGCTGGGTACGTGAGGCCACCGATGAAACTGGCCGCGCCGTCGGCATCCTAGCCGACCTGCAGGGCCCGAAAATTCGCCTGGGTCGCTTCATCAACGGCGAGGAGATGTGGGCAGAAGGTGAAATCGTTCGCATCACCGTCGACGACGTCGAAGGCACCCACGACCGCGTCTCCACCACCTACAAGAACCTCGCGAAGGATGCGAAGGCTGGCGACCGACTGCTTATCGACGACGGCAAGGTCGCCGTGGTCTGTAAAGAAGTAGATGGCAACGACGTCGTCTGTGAGGTCACTGAAGGTGGCCCCGTATCCAACAACAAGGGCGTTTCCCTGCCCGGCATGGATATTTCCGTGCCGGCTCTATCCGAAAAGGACATCGCCGACCTGCGCTTCGCTCTGCAGCTCGGCGTCGACATGATCGCGCTGTCCTTCGTGCGCTCGCCAGCCGACGTCGACCTAGTCCACGCCATCATGGACGAAGAGGGCCGTCGCGTGCCGGTCATCGCGAAGCTGGAGAAGCCGGAGGCGGTCGATGCTCTGGAGTCCATCGTCCTTGCTTTCGACGCTATCATGATTGCCCGTGGTGACCTGGGCGTCGAGGTGCCGCTCGAGCAGGTGCCGCTGTTCCAGAAGCGCGCCATCCAAATCGCGCGTGAAAACGCTAAGCCGGTCATCGTGGCAACCCAGATGCTGGATTCCATGATCAGCAACCTGCGCCCGACCCGCGCGGAAGCATCAGATGTGGCCAATGCCGTGCTCGATGGCGCCGACGCCGTCATGCTCTCCGGCGAAACTTCCGTGGGCATCGACCCACAGAACGTCGTGCGCACTATGTCTCGTATCGTGCAGAACGCTGAGTCCGATGGCCAGGTGCCGCCGCTTTCGCACGTTCCGCGCACCAAGCGCGGAGTGGTGTCGTACTCGGCGCGCGACATCGCTGAGCGCCTGAATGCGAAGGCAATCGTTGCCTTCACCACCTCCGGCGATACCGCAAAGCGCGTGGCGCGTTTGCACTCCAAGCTGCCGCTGCTGGCGTTTACCCCGTTCCCGGAGGTGCGCTCGCAGCTGGCCCTGACCTGGGGCGCACAGACTTTCCTGAGCGATGCCGTGGACTCCACCGACGACATGATGGCTACCATCGACCGCTCGCTGCTGGCCATGGATAGTTACAAGGAAGGCGACCTCATCGTCGTCATCGCTGGCACCCCGCCGGGAATTGCGGGCAACACCAACATGATTCAGTGCCACATGTTGGGTGAAAGCCGCTAACCGAGCTCCTTGAGCGCGCTTCGCCGGCGCTCGGTAATCGCTGGCCCGTCAGCCCTGTGGCCTTCCTGCTTTTGCGCAGGGAGGCCTCTTTTTGTGGATAACTTTGTGGCCGCGTCATCGGAAAGCGCGTTTTAGCCTCTTTTAGGCGAAGTTATCCACAGACCAAAAATTGATGCTTGTGGCGGTCTTGTGAGTGCTTTTAGCGTGAAAGGTATGAACCTTCAGACGTATTTGCAAGCACGGGCGCGCGGCGTGGATCTTCTCGCCGAGGCGGCCGCGCTAAGCAAGTCTGAAATCATGGCATTAGGCGCAAGCCCCGATGACGCCGACCATCTCATCCGCCTCGCCGAGCCTTATTTTGGCAAGACGCCGTATACCCGCAAACAGGCTCGTGCGCTCGCCGGCGCGCGGCGCCGTGGCCATGGATTGAGCGTGCTGGCCCGAATCGAAAAATACGTCGCGCGGGTGCGCAACCACCATCACGCGTGGGACCTAAGAGTCGAGTTGTGCCACGTGCCAGCCAATAACGTGGACGGGCTCGCGCGCGCTCGGCTACGCGAGCTCCTCACTCCGCCGCAGCCCCAGCCGCAGGTATCGCATACCCGGTACTCCAACGGCCTGGGCGCAATCCGTATCACCGATAAGGCGATGACCATCGAGGACTTTCGCGCCATCATTTCGCATGCGGACGGCGCCCTTGAGGGTTTTCGCGCGTTGGTGGCCGGAAACGCGAGCGGCGGGGCCGTTAAAGTATCGACCTCGGCGATTGTTTATCTTGACCAACTCGACCGCATCGTAAATGGTGAGGGTGAGGAGGTCACCATTGAGCTGAGTAACGGCGCGGTGGTCTCTGGCGCGCAGTATATTCAGCGCGCGCTGGCCCAGCATGGGGAGGCCGTCCTCGTGCATCCGCTGGCTGGGCCGGTCGATGCTTTCCGAACCCAGCGCATCGCAAACGATAAACAGCGTGCCATGCTCAAAGCGAAGTTCCGCGAGTGTGTGTGGCCGGGATGTTCCGTGCCTTTCGATGACTGCCAAATCCACCACATTGAAGCCTGGAACCACGGCGGGCACACCAACCTCCAAAATTTGGTGCCACTTTGCGCCTATCACAACGGGCTCAACCAGGATGACCCGCTAGGGCCCGCGCATCGCGGACGCATCACGCTTATCGACGGCCGCCTTGCCTGGCTTTCACCCAAAACCGGCAGGCCGTTGTTTCTAAAACACAACCTCCGCCCGCCACCCTAGGTTTGCGCCGGGCCGCCCCTGCCGGTCGCTCGTGCAAACGGAGCCACGGGTTGCACGGCGGGGGTGTCAGTAGCGGCGGTTGAGTAGCGGCGGTTGAGTGGCGGCGGTTGAGTGGCGGGGCCGCGTAGGGCGGGGAAAGCCAAAAAGGCGCTAGGTGAAATGCCTAGCGCCTACTGGTCGTGGTTACTTACTAATTGGGGTGGGGTCGTGGTTACTTACTAATTGGGGTGGGGTCGAGCTTCCAGACTTCGGCGGCGTAATCGGCAATCGTGCGATCAGAGGAGAAGCGGCCGGAAAGGCAGATATTCAGCCATGCCTTCTTGGCCCAGTCGAGTGGGGCGTCGACGTAGTCCTGCGCCATGCGGTCGCGGGTCTTCCGGTAAGAGTCGAAGTCACCGAGAACGTAGTAGGTGTCTTGGGCGTGGATACCCTGGCCGTCGAGAAGCGAGGAGCGCAAGTCGCCGAACATACCGGAGTTCTCGTGGCCTAAAGTGCCATTGTTGAGGGCATCCAGAACACGCTTCAAACCCGAAACGGATTCGTAGAGCTCGCCAGGATTATAAGACTCTCGTAGCGCTGGCAACTCCTCGTTGGAAGCGCCGAAGATATACGCGTTGTCCTCGCCGACTGCCTCCACGATTTCAACGTTTGCCCCGTCCATCGTTCCCAAGGTGAGCGCGCCATTCATCATGAACTTCATGTTCGAGGTGCCGGATGCTTCCTTACCCGCCACCGAAATCTGCTCCGAGATGTCGGCGGCCGGGATGATGTGCTCGGCAGGGGAGACGTTGTAATTTTCCACGAACACAACGCGAATGACATCGCGGGTGTCCTCGTCGTTGTTGACCAGCTCAGCGATGGAGTTGATGAGCTTGATGATCTCCTTAGCACGGACATAGCCCGGGGCGGCCTTCGCACCAAAGATGAAGGTACGCTTCGGCACGGACTCGCCGTCTTCCTTGATACGGAAATACAAGTCCAGGATATAAAGCGCATTCAACAGCTGACGCTTGTACTCGTGCAGGCGCTTGATCTGCACGTCGAAGATAGAATCCGGGTCGACTTCCGCGCCCTGATGCTGCATGATCCACTCCGCGAAGTCGACTTTGTTTTTGTGCTTTACCTCCATGAGCTTGCGCAGAACCTTCTTGTTTTCAGCAAGCTGAGTAAGCGAGGCAAGTGAACTAAGGTCGGTGACCCACTCATCAGAACCGGACTGCTTGGTCAGAAGCTTCGCCAGGCGCGGGTTACACATCTTCAGCCACCGGCGAGGCGTGACACCGTTGGTCTTGTTGTTGAATTTCTCCGGCCACAATTCATGCCACTCGCAGAGCGTGTCGGCCTTGATGATATCCGTATGCAGGGCGGCGACGCCGTTGATAGAAAACGCCGCGTAGCAGGCAATCCACGCCATGTGCACCTGCCCGTTGGACACCGGCGCCATGTACTCGATGCGCTGGGAATCGACGCCTCGAGCTTCCATATCCAGCCGGAAACGACGGTCGATTTCTTCCACCAACTGCCAGATGCGCCAAAACAGCTTCTGGAAAATAGACACTTCCCAGCTCTCCAGCGCCTCGGCGAGAACGGTGTGGTTGGTATAAGCAAAAGTCTCTGTGACAACCTGCCAGGCATCGTCCCAGGACAAGCCGTGGTCGTCGAGAAGCAGGCGCAAAAGCTCTGGAATCGCCAACACCGGGTGTGTGTCGTTGAGCTGGATGCAGTTGTACTTCGCGAATCCGCGCAGGTCGTCGCCGTGGTGGGCGATGTAGTTATCGATCATCTGCTGCAGCGAAGCAGAAACGAAGAAGTACTGCTGGCGCACGCGCAGCACCTTGCCCTCGTAGGTCGTGTCGTTGGGGTAGAGCACTCGGCAGATGTCCATGACGCGCTCGCGCTCGACGATGGCGTCGGTAAACCGCTGTGAGTTGAACGCATCGTAGTCAAATTCGTCGATGGGTTCGGACTTCCACAGGCGCAGGGTGCCGACGTTGTCGGTGCCGTAGCCGGTAATCGGCATGTCGTAGGGAATCGCGCGGACGTCCATGTCATCGAAGTGCACACGACGCTGATCGGAAGCACGGCGAATGACAAACTCGTAACCGTTTTCCATCCATGCGTCGGGCTGCTCCTTTTGGTGCCCATTGTCAAAGGACTGGCGGAACAAGCCGTAGCGGTAGAGCAGGCCGTAGCCGGTGACTGGGTAGTCCTGCGTGACCGCCGAATCGAGGAAGCAAGCAGCGAGTCGGCCTAGGCCACCATTGCCGAGGGCGGCGTCGTGCTCGGCCTCGAGGACGTCGGAAAGCTCGCGGCCGGCTGCCTTCGCTGCGGCCTTGGCTTCGTCGACCAAGTCCAGGTTGGTGAGGTTATTAAGCAGCGCGCGGCCTTGCAGGAACTCGGCGGAAAAGTAGTGCTGCTGGCGGGTCGCAGAGTAGGCAGCGCGGGTGGCTTCCCAATTGTCAGCGATTTCGGCTACGACAGCAGAAGATAAGCCGGACCAGAATTTGCGCTGGCTGGCAGCAGAAGGGCTAACCCCGGCAGCGGAGCGCACGTGTGCGGGGACAGTGGACTGAAAAGCAGAGTGCTTGGGCTGGCTCATTTATTACCTATCTGGTTCTTTAAGAGAATGGAAAATACCGTGTGCCAGCTTATCCGGCCTTGAGCGCAAGCGCTTGCTTAATTTGCGAGGTAGGCCAGCACCGCTGCTGCGGCGGCTTGGGTACTCGATGCCACGGTGGGTTCATAATCGGGCAGGAATATCGCTTGGTGGTTGACGGGTGGGTTATCTGCCAGTTCCGCGGGCGTCGAGCCAATAAACCAGAAATAATACGGCACACCCCAAGCTTGGGGGAGGTAACAAAAGTCCTCGGAAGCCGTCGAAGGTTCGGCAGTACCCGAGGCCGCGTCGAAGACGGCGTCAAAGACTGCGCGCACGGTTTCGTGGGCGGCAGGATCGTTGTCGGTGACTTCGCCGTGGGCAAAGTACTCGAATTCCGGCGGCTTGGGGGCGTCGGAGGCTACGCATTCCGCGCGCACCATTCGCTCGAGGGAGGCATATACACGCTTGGCGACGTCCGGTTTGTAATAACGGGTATTCAACACCAACTCGGCAGTCTCAGGAATGATGTTGTTTTTATCGCCTGAATGCAGCTCCCCCACAGAAATGACAAAGAAGTCATGCGGTGCCACCTCGCGCCCAACGATCGCTTGCAAACGCGTGATGACCATGGCGGCGATATAGGTCGGGTCAACGGCTGCGTGCGGCATCGAGGCATGTGCCGAGCGTCCGTGAATGGTGATGCGCAGGGAGTCGCAACCGGCCATGATTGCTCCGGGGCGGGACAGAACATCGCCTGCTTTGCCGGGCATAACGTGTTGGCCGAGGCAGATGTCGGGTTTCGGGACGCGGGTAGTAAGCGAATCGGCCAGCATATATTTTGCTCCCATGGAAGATTCTTCTGCTGGCTGAAAAAGAGCGAGGAAGGTGCCGGACCAGGCGTCGCGGTGGGCGTCGAGAAGCGCGCAGGCTCCCAGCAGCGCTGTAGTGTGCATGTCGTGGCCGCAAACATGCATGTTGCCGTTGCGGGAGGCGTATGCAACTGCCGTTTCCTCTTGCACGGGCAGCCCGTCGAAGTCAGCGCGGAAAAGAGCGGTGGGGCCGGGACCGTTGCGGAAGATGGCCACAGCTCCGAAGCCGCCGATGGGCTGGACAATCTCGCAGTCGAAAGCGCGCAGGCGCTCAAGGATTCGACCGGCGGTGCGCTCTTCTTCGTGGGAGAGCTCAGGGTGAGCGTGAAGGTCCTCGTAGAATTCGCGCTGCCAGCTAAGGTCTACGCGGCAGTCTTTCAAGAGGTTTGCGATTTTGGTGGAATCTGCCATAGCTAATCTTCTTTTCGTTAGGGTAGGGTTACCTACATGCCAATTATTCAGTTTGATGTTCTTGTGCCGGATGCCCAGGCCGAGCGAGTGGCGGAGGTCTTTAGCACCGCCACCGAAAAGCTGGTTGCAAATGAAACGCTGGCCGCTGCCCGCGTAACCCGCGAGGAAAATCCCACCTTGCCGGCCGGCTTGGAGGAGCAGTTGCGCCAAACCTACCGCGACGAGCACTTCGACCGCGAACTAGAAGATGCCAACGTTTATCGCTACAACATTGAGGTCGACGGCGTGAAGGGATCCGTGAACCAGCTGACGATGGTGCTCGCGCGACTTCTCACCCCGCACGCGGTGTTGCCGAAGGACCACGTGCTTTTGGAAGATGAGGTCGCGCACGAGCGGCCGGCTATTTTTCCGTGGTCTGTACAGGCGCAACCTTAGCTGCCAGCGCGTGGGCGGCGGCGCGCAATTGCTCCACGACGTCGCCTTTCGCGGCGCCTTGCGCATTGTCGAGCTCGACTCCTACGGCGCCGTGGGGAAGCGGCGATGCGATGGAGCCTGCGATGACGCCGACTGGCGTTTCGCCGGCTAGCTCGGCGACGGTACCGACAACTTTGCCGGTGAGGGATTGCTCATCAAAGCGGCCCTCGCCGGTGACAACGAGGTCTGCCTCGGCGAGTTTCGCCGACAGGCCGATTTTTTCTGCCACATACGCGCCGCCGGGGACTACTTCGAAGTGTTCTTCGCTTCCCCAGAGCGTTTGCGAAAGCCAGCGCAAAGCGATGGGGATGCCGCCTGCGGCGCCAAAGGATTCGGCGTTTTCGTCGGTGCCGGTTACTTCGCAGAGGCGAAGAAGAGCGCCCGCGAGCAGCGCGATGTGTTCTCCCTCGACGCCTTTTTGTGGGCCGTATATGGTAGCGGCCTGGATAGGCACGGCTCGGGTATCGGCGAGCAGGGTGTAGTTAAGGGCACCGGCCTTGATGTTGAGTTGGGCGGTGTCGATGTTGTCGAGGCGAACGAGGGGAGCACCGCCCTTGGGTAGCGCGTAGCCGCGCTCGTCGTGTGCCGCAGCACCAAGTGCGGCGAGGATGCCCATTCCGCCGTCGATGGTCGCGCTGCCGCCAAGACATAAAACGATGTGCTTAGCGCCGCGGGCTTCGGCGTCCGCGATGAGCACTCCGGTGCCGTAGGAATCCGAGTGCAGTGGGTCGAGGTCATTGGCGACGGCGGGCAGCCCGGTGGCGGAGGCGACGTCGATTAGCGCATGCTCGCCGGCCAGGAAGTAGCTGGCTTCGGTCAGCCGCCCGCGGGCGTCGGTAGTGGGCAGTGTAATCGTTTGCACCTCGACGCCGGAAAGGCTGGCGGCGGTGGCGAGGATTTCGGAGGTGCCTTCGCCGCCGTCGGCCATGGGGCAGGTGGTGATGGTGGCGTCGGGAAGGGCCTCGCGCAGACCGCCAGCGATGGCTGCCGCGGCCTGCATTGCGCTTGCTGTCCCTTTGAAAGAGTCCGGTGCGACGATGATATGCATGCCGAAAAGTATAGGTGGCCACTAATTCGTGGGCGGTTTTACCTCGCGGATACTTGCACTTTTGGTCACACGATAGAAAACTGTTTGGTGTCCTGTAAACCACCGATTCGGCACCCTCGCCGGCGAAAGGCGCACCAGATGCACATCGAAAAGCAAATTTCCAACTACTACGACATGCTTTTAAAGCGAAACGCCGGCGAGCCCGAGTTTCACCAAGCCCTCTCCGAGGTACTGGATTCGCTGAAGATTGTCCTGAACAAGGATCCGCACTACGCCGACTACGGCCTGGTCGAGCGCCTATGCGAACCCGAGCGCCAGCTCATCTTCCGCGTTCCCTGGACCGATGATCGTGGAAACGTTTGCGTCAACCGCGGTTTCCGTGTGTAATTCAATTCCGCACTGGGCCCGTACAAAGGCGGGCTGCGTTTCCATCCTTCGGTGAACCTGGGCATCATCAAGTTCTTGGGCTTTGAGCAGATTTTTAAAAACTCGCTGACCGGCCTGCCCATCGGTGGCGGTAAGGGCGGTTCTGATTTCGACCCGAAGGGTAAGTCGGATGCGGAAATCATGCGCTTTTGTCAGTCCTTTATGACGGAATTGCACCGCTACATCGGTGAATATCAGGATGTTCCGGCAGGCGATATCGGTGTTGGCGGGCGCGAGATTGGTTACCTGTTCGGCCAGTTCCGCAGGCTGGAAAACCGCCACGAGTCTGGCGTGCTGACAGGCAAGGGGCTGTCCTGGGGCGGCTCCCTGGTGCGCACCGAGGCCACCGGCTACGGCTTGGTCTATCTCACCGCAGAGATGATGAAGGCCCACGGCGAGTCCTTTAGCGGAGCAAAGGTCATTGTCTCTGGTTCTGGAAACGTGGCGATTTACGCGGCCGAGAAGGTCCAACAGTTGGGCGGCACCGTCGTAGCGATGTCTGACTCCGCGGGGTATGTCGAAACCCCAAACGGCGTTGACTTCGAGCTGCTGAAAGATGTCAAGGAGATTCGCCGCGAGCGCATTAGCGTATATGCCCAGGAGGCAGGCGTGAAATATGACGAGGGCGGCAATATCTGGGCCATGCCTGCCGACGTTGCGTTGCCGTGCGCTACTCAAAACGAGCTCGACGTCGACGCCGCGCGGCTGCTGGCAGAAAATGGCGTGCGCTACGTCGCCGAGGGAGCAAATATGCCGTGTACTGCAGAAGCGACGCACTTCTTCGTGGGCTCGCAGGTTAAATTCGCGCCGGGCAAGGCCGCGAATGCCGGCGGCGTGGCCACCTCTGCGCTGGAGATGCAGCAAAATGCATCGCGCGATTCGTGGTCTTTTGACTACACCGACAAACGATTGCACGAAATCATGTCGAATATCTTCAAAAACATCGACCGCACCGCGCGGGAGTATGACATGGAAGGCGATTATGTCGCGGGCGCGAATATCGCGGGCTTTAAGAAGGTGGCTGATGCGATGTTGGCGCAGGGCGTCGTATAGCGCTGCTTAAAGCCTGAAGTCGAACTTTAGATTTTTATTGCAAGTGCCGCGTGGGAAACGTGTGAAAAAAGTTTCTTTGGTTACTCTGAGCGCATGTACCGCGTATTTGAGTCCCTAGATGAACTTGTTCGCAATCTGGAGCAGGCCTACTCCGTTCCCATGACGGCCAACTGCATGGTCCCGCGCCACGAGATGCTCGCGCTTCTCGACGACCTCCGTAACGCCCTGCCCGTCGAAATGGACGATGCGCAGGATGTCCTAGATAAGCAGGACGAAATCTTGGCTGGCGCGGAGGAACGCGCTGCGCAGATTGTCGCGGATGCAAACGCGCAGTCTGACGAGATTATGGCGCGTGCGCAGGAAGACTCTGACGCCATGCTTTCCGACGCCCAGCAGCGCTCGACCGCCATGGTCGCCCAGGCGGAAGACGATGCCAGCGCCATGATCGAAAGCGCGCGTGCCGATGCGGACCGCACCATCGCGCAGGGCAATCAGGAATACGAGCGCAGCGTCGCCGCAGGCCAGGCGGAGCAGGAGCGCTTGGTCTCTGAGTCCGAGGTGGTCCGCCGCTCGAACGATGAGGCGCAGCGCATTGTGGAGACCGCCCACACCGAGTCGAATCGTTTGCGCACCGAGTGTGATGAGTTTGTCGATTCTAAGCTCGGCGAGTTTGAAAGCTCTCTTTCCGGCCTGCTGCGTACCGTGAACTCTGACCGTCAAGCGCTGCGCCGCGGCGCGGGCGTGCGTTCCCGCATAAGCGATCCGCGCGCAGATGTGCGCAGCGAGCGCGGCGAGTACCGTGCCGACCGGGGCGAGCGCGGCGAGTACCGCGCCGAAAGCTCCGAGCGCTACGAACGCTAAGACCTATAGCGCGGATGCGTCAAGCGCCGAGAGCTTCCGGCACCCGGGCGCTAGCGCGGCGATTGCACACTCTGTTTGCATAGGGTTTGCATAGCTCGGCTGCGGCGCGGAGACGATGGTCCTTGCTGGTGGCCAGACGGTTTGTCGTACACCGTCTGTTCATCAGCTGGGGCCATCGTCTTTGTGGCAACGGCAATCGCCGCTGATACCGCAGCGGGAAAACCGAACACGCCCCACATCAATGCAAACGTTTCCATAGGCGTACCCGCGATGAGGCGCACAGAAAATAGCGCCTCCACCAAATATTGCCCTGCGACAACGCTCAAAATTCCGCCGAGTGCCGTAGCAACGGACATGAGAACGCCCGATAGCCCTTCGCGCGCATTCCAGGCCAGCCACGCGGTGCCAAGGCCTAGGAGCGCGGAGGCGACAATCATCGTGATGTCGAAGGGCAGCGGAAGCGCCACGAAAGCACCAAGCACAAACCCCAAACCCAGACCGCGATAGGCCAGGGAGTGCAGTGCCATCCCCGGCCGCAGGCGGCTGCGGCGGTATCGCAGATATGCGATTGCGCCAAGCGCTACCACCGGCAGCACGCAAAGCAGAGAAAACGCCCATCCAAGCTGGGCTAATTCGCTGTTTGGTGCAGTGGTGCCGTAATTCATAGTCCCCAGACTAAGGCCCCCTAAGCCATTGGGAAACCACCTGCCTTTAGTGCATAAGACCTTGTGCGGTGCAGTTCAGGCAACACCCAGATAGCGGGCAAAAGGCGGCGTCGGCAAGCGTGGGCAAAGCTCTGCTAAAAGGATGGCGCCGCACAATGTAGGCTAAGAGACGTTATGGCAGATGTATTGGAATCACCGCTGAAATTTAACGTGGCCGAGCTCTTGCGTGGCCAGGGTGCTGCCGCAATGCCGGAGCAGCGCGTGCAGAAGGGCCCTGCGCCCGAACGTATCGGTGTCGAGATGATCGCCGTTGCAAAAGGCGACGAGATTACGGTCGACGCTACCTTGACACCGCTGGGATCGGGCGTGCTTGTCGACGCCACGGTTACCGGCACTCTCACCGGCGAATGCGCTCGTTGTTTGCGCCCGCTGCAGCCGCAGCTGGATCTGCAGGTCTCGCAGGTTTTTGCTGCAGACGAGTCTTTCATCAGCGGCGACGAACTCGATGATGAGGATGCAGGCTCTGGCGATGAAGTTCCTGAGGTCGTAGACGACGAAATCGATTTACTGCAGACTGTCATCGATGAAGCTGGCCTGAGCTTGCCTTTCGCGCCGGTGTGCGAGGAAGGCTGCGACATAGAGATGCCGGAGGGTGTTTCCACCGGAGTCTCTGGGGAAGAGGAAGACAAAGTCGATATCCGTTGGTCTGGACTGGAGAAGTTCCTGTGAGCAAGAAGAAGAAGCTGACCGGCGAGGAAGCCCTCAAGCAGGCCTATAGCGCCGTCGATCATGGCCCGTTGCTGCAGGCATTGGGCATCGACCTGGCCGATGAAAACTTGCGTCTGGCGCTGACCCACCGCTCTTTTGCCAACGAAAACGGGTACTTGCCCAACAACGAACGCCTCGAGTTTCTAGGCGACGCTGTCCTTGGCCTGTCCGTGGCTTCGAAGCTCTACGAGCAGTATCCTTCGCGTCCGGAATCGGATATTTCGAAGATGCGCGCTTCCATCGTCTCGCGATACGGGCTTTCCGATATCGCTCGCGAGATTGAGCTGGGCCAACATATCCTGCTGGGCAAGGGCGAGCAGTCCACCGGCGGCCGTGACAAAGATTCGATTCTGGCGGATACCACCGAGGCCATCTTCGGCGCGATTTATCGCCAGCACGGCTTTGAGGTCGCGCGCGATGTCATTCTGCGCCTGTTCCAGAAGAAGATCGACAACGCTGTCGTCTCCGGCCGCCACATGGACTGGAAGACCAACCTGCAGGAGCTGTGCGCCGAGCTGAAGGCCCCGATGCCGGTCTATACCGCTACCTCTACCGGCCCAGAGCACGACCAGACCTTCACCGCGGTGGCTACCGTCGCGGGCCTGACCGTGGGCAACGGCGTTGGCCACAACAAGAAGCTGGCCGAGCAGCAGGCGGCGCAAGAGGCGTGCGATACTCTGCGCGAAACTCCGCTTTTGGTCCAGGGCACCGCTAATCGCGAGAATTAATGCCTGAACTTCCAGAAGTCGAGTCCGTCCGCCGCGGGCTCGAGGCCTATCTTCCCGGCCGCCGCTTCGAGTCCGTGAAAGTCTTGCACCCGCGGGCCAACCGCGGCCAGGATGGCCCCTTGGAACAGCTCCTAGCCGGCCGCGAAATCGCGAGTGTGGCACGGCGCGGCAAGTTCATGTGGCTGGAATTCGCCGACGAAGACCTCACGGATCCCGGCCGCGATGTGCTTTTCGTACATCTCGGCATGTCCGGCCAAATGCGGGTGGGGGAGACGGACTCGAAACATGTACGCATCGCGGCGTCGTTAAGCGGCGGCGTCCAGTTGAACTTCGTGGACCAGCGCACCTTTGGATATTGGTTGCTGGCCCCCTGGACGAAGATCGCGCACATCGCGCAGGACCCGCTGGAGTCGGACTTTGACCTTGTTGCCACGGCGCGGCGGCTGCGGGGGAAGAAGACGGCGGTGAAGACGGCGTTGTTGGATCAGACTGTGGTCTCGGGAATCGGTAATATTTATGCCGACGAGGCGCTCTGGCTAGCCCGCATACAGCCCCAAAAGAAGGCCTCCACGCTGCGCCAACGCGACGCAGTTGCGCTTGTCGACGCCGCCGCGACCGTCATGCGCGCTGCCCTTAAAGTCGGCGGCACTAGCTTCGATGCGCTTTATGTCAACGTCAATGGTGAGTCGGGTTATTTCGACCGCTCTTTGCATGCCTACGGCCGCGGCGATGAGCCGTGCGATAGGTGTGCGACGCCACTAAAAAGGGTGGTTGTGGGCGGCAGATCTACCCACTATTGCCCCCGCTGCCAAACCTATTAATGGATCGATAGGGGATATATAGCGTTTAATATTCCACATGGAATTTATTGAGAACGCTGTGACAACGTTCAACGATTCGGTATGGACTTATCTGATCCCGTGGATCTTGATTGCTGCGGGACTATTTTTCGGCTTTAGGACTGCGCTCGTACAGGTGCGCATGGTCCCGCAAATGTTCAAGGCTGTGGTGGAACGTCCGAAGGGCGTCGGCCGCGACGAAGACGAGGACTACGGCGGAATCTCCGCTTTCAAGGCTTTTACCATTTCGGCGGCCTCGCGCGTGGGCACCGGCAACGTCGCGGGCGTGGCTGTGGCTATTTCCGTGGGCGGACCTGGTGCCGTGTTCTGGATGTGGCTGATTGCCATCCTGGGTGGTGCGACGGCGTTTATCGAGTCCACCCTGGCTCAGGTGTGGAAGGTCCGTGAAGGCACTGCTTACCGCGGCGGCCCGGCTTATTACATGAAGCGTGGCCTAGGCTGGGGCCCGCTTGCCGCTATCTTCTCTGTGGCCATCGCCTTTACCTTCGGCTTTGTCTACAACGCATTCCAGACCAACGCCATTGCCGATTCCATCGCGTTCTCCTTCGGCCGTGACGACTTCTCCTTCCGCTTTATCATCGGCGGCGTTATCGCTGCTATCTCCGCTCTCATCATCTTCGGTGGTGTGCAGCGTATCGCGAATATCACCCAGGTCATCGTTCCGTTTATGGCGGTTGCGTACCTGCTCATCGGCGGCTTCGTCGTCGTGGCCAATTTTGACAAGGTCCCGGGCATGATCGGTGACATCATCGGCCACGCCTTGGGCTTCAAGGAAATTGCCGGCGCCGGTCTAGGCGCTGCCATGATGAAGGGAATCCAGCGCGGCCTGTTTTCCAATGAGGCCGGCGAGGGCTCCGCGCCGAACGCCGCAGCTACCGCCGCCGTGTCGCACCCCGTCAAACAGGGGCTGGTGCAGACCTTGGGCGTTTATTTCGACACGCTGGTTGTCTGTTCTATCACCGCCTTCATCATCCTGCTGGGCCCTACCGTCAACTACGGCGCGGAAGCCGAGGGTGTTTCCCTGACGCAGGCTGCACTGGCTTCTGAGGTGGGCGATTGGGGCATCCATTTCGTCAGCTTCATCCTATTCTTCCTGGCATTTTCTTCGATTCTGGGCAACTACTACTTGGCAGAGGCCAACGTGGAGTACTTAACCCGCAAAAAGAGCGTGCTGATCCTCTTCCGCCTCGTGGTGCTCTTCTTCGTATGGTTTGGCGCCGTGGGCTCTTTGCCTTTGGTCTTCGCCCTGGCAGATACCGGCGCGGCAACGATGGTCTTCCTGAATATTCTTGCCATCGTTCCTTTGTCCGGCGTAGCCATCAAGCTGCTGAAGAACTTCAACGAGCAGCGTCGTGACGGCGTGGACCCGATTTTCCATCGCGACATGATGCCGGAACTGAAAAACGTCGAGTGCTGGGACGGCTCTGACCCGGTTACCCGCCGCAGCCCGGAGGACCGCAAGCACTTGCAGCACAAGTACGACCTGTCGGATCGCACCAATCTACGGGAGTACTAAATGCAACGCCTGACCGCTTTCGTGCACGGTACGGTCCAAGGCGTTGGCTTCCGTTGGTGGACGCGCTCTCGGGCCCTCGAATTGGGCCTTGCGGGCCACGCCACGAACTTAAAGGGCGGGCGCGTGCAGGTTGTTGCCGAAGGCCCGCGCGAGGACTGCGAGCGCCTGCTCGAGTTATTGCGCGAGCAGCCTTCCACCACCAAGCGCCCCGGAACCGTAACTACCGTGGTGGAGCAGTGGTCCGACCCACGCGGTGAGAGCGGCTTTATCGAACGCTAGCGCCTAGGCTTGCTAAACTTTCACGAATGCACCTGAAATCGCTCACGCTCAAAGGCTTCAAGTCTTTCGCGTCCGCGACGAACCTGAAATTCGAGCCCGGCATCTGCGCTGTGGTTGGTCCGAACGGCTCAGGTAAGTCGAACGTCGTCGACGCGTTGGCGTGGGTCATGGGCGAGGGCAGCGCCAAGACCCTGCGCGGCGGCAAGATGCAGGATGTCATCTTCGCCGGCGCGGGCGACCGCAAGGCGCTAGGCCGCGCCGAGGTAACCCTTACCATCGACAACTCCGATGGCGCGCTGCCCATCGAATACTCCGAGGTTTCTGTCACCCGCCGCATGTTCCGCGACGGCGCCAGCGAGTATGAAATCAACGGCGCCAAAGCGCGCCTTATGGACATCCAGGAGCTGCTTTCTGACTCCGGCATCGGCCGCGAGATGCACATCATCGTCGGTCAGGGCAAGCTCTCCGAAATCCTAGAATCGCGCCCAGAAGATCGCCGCGCTTACATTGAGGAAGCCGCCGGCGTGCTCAAACACCGGCGTCGTAAAGAAAAAGCGCAGCGCAAGCTCACCGGCATGCAGGCCAACTTGGATCGCCTGCAGGATCTCACCGAAGAGCTGGGCAAACAGCTAAAGCCTTTGGCCCGTCAGGCCGAAACCGCCCAGCGCGCGGCCACCGTCCAAGCGGATTTGCGCGATGCCCGCCTGCGCATCGCCGGCGACCAAGTCGTGCAAACCCGCAAGAAGTACGCCGATGCCGAGCAACAGGCTCAGGTGCTCGCCGAGCAGGTGGCGGAAGCTACCGAGCAGCACGAAGAGGCCACAGGCGTCCAGTTGGAAATCGAGGCCCAGCTCGAGGAGGTTAATCCGCAGGCCGAGGCCGCGCAGAAGCTGTGGTTCGACCTGTCGACGCTGTCCGAGCGCATCGCCGCCACCCAGCGCATTGCGGAAGAGCGCGCGAAAAACGTCGGCGCACAGGTCGCCTATGCAGGCCAAGACCCAGAAGAGCTCGAGGCCCGTGCCCTGCGCGCGGACGAGGAGCACGCAGAGCTGCTCATGGAGGCCGAAGAGGCCGCCGAGCGTCTGGAGTCCATCCGCGAGGAGGTGGCGCAACGCCGCGCCGTCTTCGAAGAGGCGGAAAAGGAACACATGGCGCAGCTACGCGCGATTGCGGATCGTCGCGAGGGCGTGGTTCGCCTCATCGCCTCCGAGGAAATCCTCGCCGGGCAGGTCTCCGCGGCAGAGGAGGAGCTCGTGCGCCAGGAGGAGACGCTGCAGTCCACCAAGGCGCGCACGCGCACGGCGCAGGCTGAGGCGGACGAAGTTGCCGATAAGTTGGAGGCCTTAAACGCCGAGCGCGAGCCGTTGGAAGAGGCCCACGTGCGGGCGGCGAGTGAGTCAGGGGCGGCCGAAAAACGCCTGGAGCAGCTTCGCGACGGCCAGCGCGAACGCGAACGCGCGGTCTACACGCTGCGCTCGCGCATCGATACTTTGGCGCAGACTGCCCCGGAAAATATCGACTTGGGCGAGGGCTTTAAGCCGCTGGCGCAATACATCACCACCTCCCATGACACGGCCGTTGCGGCGGCGTTGGGCGCGTTCGCGGAGGCGCAAACGGGCGCGGTTACAGAGGACATCGTGGCAGCCTTGAGCACCGCCGCCCGCACCCCGCTGGTGGACACCACTGCCGCGGGTGCCTCCGACTGGCGTCTGGACGCCAACCTGCCCAGCGGTGCGACCTGGCTGCTGGATGAGATGCAGCTTGCACCCGAGGTACAGGCGGCGCTGACGCGTCTGCTTTCCGACGTCGCGCTGGTCGGCGATCTTGCCCTAGCTCGCGAGCTGGTGCGCGAGGATCCGCGCCTGCGCGCGGTTACTGCCGAGGGCCTGTTGGTGGGCGAGGGCTGGGTCGAAGCCGGTACCGGCGCTTCTTCTACCGTCGAGGTCACCGCGCGCATCGCGGAGGCAGAAGGCCAGCTGGAATCTGCCACGCAGGAGTTGGAAGAGCTTTCCGGCACCCTGGAGGGCGCGAAGATGGCGGCCGAGGAGGCTCGCGTCGCGGCGGCCTCGGCAAAGGCGGCCTTGCGTGAGCACGACACGACCGTGGAAGCCTGGCAGCGCGACCACCAGCGCCTGCTGAAGCAGCACGAGGTCAACAAGGCTGAGCATGAGAAAGCCGCGGCCCGTGCGACCGAGATTGAGGTCAAGCTTGCCGAAGTGCGCGAGCAGCTGGCTGAGACCCGCGACCGCCTCTCGCGCGTCGATGAGGAGGTCGAAGACGGCGAGCCTTCCTCCCACGAGCGCGATGCTGCCTCGGCCGCTTTGGAGCAGGTCAAGGCCATGGAGATGGAGGCCCAGCTCGCGGTGCGCACCGCCCAAGACAAGGTGGGGCAGGCTGCGGGTAAGGGCGACGCGCTGCGTCGCCAAGCGCAGCATGAACGTCAGGCAAAGGCCCGCCATGAGCAAGCGATGGCGCGTCGTAAAGCGCAGGCCGACTTAGCTCAAGCGGTGGCAGGCCATGCCACGGACCTTGCCGGACGCGCATCCCAGGCCCTGGAGCGCGCCACCGCTGAGCGCGATGAGCTGGTTAATCAGCGCAACGTGTTAGGCGGGCGCTTGCAAGCGGCCAAGCAGCAGGTTTCGGCAACACGGCAGAAGCTCGACCGTCTGACGGCGAACGCCAATCATTCCGAAATCGCCCGCTCGCAGGCGCAGGTGCGCGTGGATGAGACCGAAGCGAAGATCGTGGACCAGTTGGGTATTGCGATCCCTGACTTGCTGCGCGATTACACGCCGGGCGAGGACTTCGACCGTAGCGCGGAAAAGGCGCGACTGAAGCAGGCAGAAAAGGACCTGAACTCCCTGGGCAAGGTCAACCCGCTGGCGCTGGAGGAGTACAAGGCGCTGGAGGAGCGCTATTCCTTCCTGTCTACGCAGCTCGATGACGTTATCCAGGCGCGCAAGGATTTGGCGGGCGTGATTGAGGACGTGGATCAACAGATTCTGCAGCTTTTCACCGATGCGTGGAACGACGTGGAGGCGGAGTTCCCGAAGGTCTTCCAGACCCTTTTCCCGGGTGGCGAGGGCCGCCTGATCCTGACGGAGCCGGATGACATGCTGGCCACCGGCATTGAGGTTGAGGCGCGCCCGCCGGGCAAGAAAGTCAAGCGCCTGTCCTTGCTTTCTGGTGGTGAGAAGTCCCTGACCGCCTTGGCGATGCTGGTGGCCATCTTCCGTGCGCGCCCGAGCCCGTTCTACGTGATGGACGAGGTTGAAGCCGCGCTTGATGACGTCAACCTGCGACGCCTCATCGCCCTGTTTGAGGAACTGCGCAAGGATTCGCAGCTTATCGTCATCACGCACCAGAAGCCGACGATGGATGTGGCTAACGTCCTCTACGGCGTGACGATGCGTGGCGATGGCGTCACGCGCGTGATTTCGCAGCGTATGAGCCAGGCTGGCGACGCCCCCGGTTCCGCCGCTGCAGCCGAGGACGCCACGCGCCTGGGCGTCGATGCCCCGCGCGGCGCTGCGCTTGGTGACGCCGCCGAGCCCGCCGCTGAGTCCGACTCTGAGTCCAAAACCCAGGGTTAATCCGCAGGGTAGTGGTGCCAGGCTGCACCAAGCCTGGCACTATAGAGGGCATGAATACGACGTTGATGTGGATTCTTATTGCCGTAGCCGTCATTGTGCTGCTGGCGATTGTGCTGGTAGCAGTAGGTAAAAAGCGCGGCGATGCCAAGAAAGTATCGTTCGAAAAGCCGGCCGAGGAAGCTCCCAAGGAGCTGACCCAGGAGCAAAAGTCTGGCAACTACCAGGCCAAGTCCGGGTTCAACTTTGCCCCCGCTGGCAGCGGCGCCAAGGAGCCAGAGAAGGTTCCCGCTCAGCCAGTCAAGCCGGCTGAGCCCACCAAGCCTGCTGAGCCAGCTAAGCCTGCTGAGCCTAAGGCTGAGAAGTCCGCACCCGCCGCTGGTGTTGCAACCGGCGCGGCCGCTGCCGGTACCGCTGCCGCAGGAGCTGCAGCTGCTGCTGCCTCCAAGTCGGCGGAGTCTGAGCCTGCCAAGACTGAACCTGAAAAGGCCGAGCTGGTAGCAGATGAAAACCCGGTTGAACAGCCGGCCGTCGAAGAGCCGGCAGAAGAAGAACCGGTTGCTGAGGCGCCGCAGGAGGAAGCGGTCGCGGAAGAGCCGACGGTGGCTGCCGAAAGTACAGACGAAGTCTCGGCAGATGAAGCCCCGGAATCTCCAGCAGAAACTTCTGATGCCGAAGCTGAGGAAGCTGCGGAGGCTGAGGAAGCCGCGGCGGCAGCCGAAGCGCAGACGCAGGGCGCTGAGGCAGCGCTAGAGGCCGAGCCGGAGGAGCTTGAAGTCTCTGAGGACGCTGAGGTTGTCGAGGCGCCGGAGGCGACGGAACCTGATATTGCGCCGGCGGGTGGCCGTTTGGGGCGCCTGCGCGGCCGCCTGTCGCGCTCGCAGAATGCTATTGGACAGGGCCTGATGGGCATCTTGTCCGCGGGTGACCTCGACGAGGAAGCGTGGGAGGAAATCGAAGACACCCTCATCATGGCGGACCTGGGCACCAAGTCCACTATGAAGGTCACGGAGGCGCTGCGCGATAAGTTCGCAGAGCGCGGCGTCGCCAGTGAGGAAGAGGCCCGCGCGATGCTGCGCGAGTGCCTCATAGAGGCCGGCCACCCGGAGATGGACCGTTCCATCAAGGCCATGCCGAACGAGGGCAAGCCTGCTGTCATCATGGTCGTCGGCGTCAACGGCACCGGCAAGACCACCACCACGGGCAAGCTTGCGCGCGTGCTCGTCGCGATGGGTCACAAGGTGTTGTTGGGCGCCGCGGATACCTTCCGCGCAGCCGCAGCGGATCAGCTCGAAACCTGGGGTCGCCGCGTCGGCGCCAGCACGGTCCGCGGCAAGGAGGGCGCTGACCCGGCTTCCGTTGCTTTCGATGCCGTTGCAGCGGGCGTTGACCAAGGCGTAGACGTCGTCCTCGTCGACACCGCCGGCCGCCTGCACACTTCTGTTGACCTGATGGATCAGTTGGGCAAGGTCAAGCGCGTGGTGGAAAAGAAGACTGAGGTGGACGAGGTTCTGCTGGTTCTCGACGCCACCGTTGGCCAGAACGGCCTCACACAGGCCCGCATTTTCCGTGAGGTCGTCGACATCACGGGCGTGGTGCTGACCAAGCTCGATGGCACCGCCAAGGGCGGCATTGTCTTCCAGGTTCAGGAGGAGCTAGGCGTCCCAGTCAAGCTTGTTGGTCTGGGCGAGGGTGCCGATGACCTCGCGCCATTCGAGGTCGAGGGCTTCGTCGACGCCCTGCTCGGGGAGAAGTAGCCTCCTTTTAGCCTCGCGTTTGCCGCCGTGGATTTCTTTCCGCGGCGGCTTTTTTATGTATGGGGTGGTGCTTTCCGGAGCCGCCGCTAGAACGACGCTGGAAAGCGCTGCTTGGAGGTTGTTTTTCTTGCAAAATCGCCGCGCGAGTTGTCGCCTTGAGTACCGAAAAAATGTGCTTTGACGTGGGCCACAATGGTAGTGTGGGAACGTCGTATTTTATGCGCGCTCTAAGTAATAAATCTCTACACAATGGTTTGTGAGGCTAATTTTTCGTGACACTTATTTATGTTGTCCTCCTCGCAGCTTTGGCAGTGGTTCTTGCCCCAGTAACCGTCAAGGTTGCTGATCGCGCCGCCGGCTACCCCCTAGCCGGCATTTTTATTGTGGCGGCAGGTCTTCTTGCCAAAGAATTTGGAACTCTATCGGCGGGCGAAGAGCTGTCTTTCTCGCGCACGTGGGTCGGCGACGTCGTCGGCACCGGCATCGACGTCCACTTCGCTCTGCGTGGCGATGCCTTGGGCGTATTCTTCGCCATGCTGGCTTTGGTCATCGGCGCCGTAGTCTTTACCTACTCGGCCGCCTACCTGCCCAAGGGCAAAGGAAACACCAGCTTCTACCTGCTGATGACGGCATTTACCATGTCGATCCTGCTGCTGGCGCTGGCTAACGACGTTATCCTGCTCTTTTTTGCCTGGGAGCTGGTTTCCCTGGCCTCGTTTATGCTTATCGCGCGTTCGGGCAAGGCGGGCGAGAAGGGCTCGCAGCGCACGCTGATTTTGACCTTTATCGGTGGCCTTACCCTGTTGGCAGGCGTGGCCATCGCGGCGACGGCCGCGGGTACTACCAACCTGGAAAAGATTCTGGCCTCCGGCGTCTGGCACGAGCGCCCAGGGCTTACTGCCGCCGTGGCAGTTCTTATTGCTTGCTCTGCTTTTACCAAGGCCGCGCAGTTCCCGTTCCACTTCTGGCTGCCAGAGGCCATGGCCGCAGCAACGCCGGTCTCTGCCTTCCTGCACGCAGCCGCAGTGGTCAAGGCAGGCGTGTACCTGCTGATTCGTTTCTCCACCATCTTCCACGACGTGGCCGTGTGGAACTGGCTGCTTATCGTCGTCGGTATGGGCACCGCCGTTATGTCCGCGGTCTTTGCGGTGCAAAAGACTGACCTGAAGAAGCTGACCGCTTATTCCACCGTCTCGCACCTGGGCTGGATCGTGGCCACCATCGGCGTCGGCACGCCTTTTGCTATCACCGCCGCCCTGGTACACACGCTGGCGCATGCACTGTTTAAGTCTTCTATCTTCATGCTCATCGGCGTGATTGATCACGAGGCCGGCTCCCGCGATATCCGCCGCCTCGGCGTACTGTGGAACAAGATGCCATGGACCTTCGGCTCCATGGTTATCGGCGCGGCATCGATGGCCGCGGTTCCACCGCTTTTGGGCTTCGTCTCCAAGGAAGGCATGCTCACTGCCTTCGAAGACGCGCCCATCGGTGGGGCAGGGCAGCTGGTGCTGCTGATGGTTGCCGCAATCGGCGCCTTCTTTACCTTCACCTACTCCGCCAAGATCGTCTTCGGCGCCTTCTTCGACGGCCCGCGCAACATGTCCAAGGTCCACGAGGCGCCTGTTCGCCTCTGGCTGCCGGCAGCACTTCCGGGCTTTATGTCTTTGCCGCTGGTCTTCGTGTTGGGCAAGTTCGACAAGCCTTTGGACTTGATGGCAGGTTCCGTGGGAATGGAATCTCACGCCCACCTTTCCCTGTGGCACGGGGTGAACGTTCCACTGGTCATCTCCGTTGCGGTTCTCATCGCGGGCATCGCCGGTATCTTCATTCGCAAGCAGCTGTGGTCCGCATTCGAGGACACCAAGCTGGTTCCGCGCACCGGCAACCAGATTCTGCGTTCTGTCCAAAATGGCGCGGCCGCGATCGGCCGCTTTGTCGGCCGCATGTCCGATACCCATAATCCTTCACGCCTGATGCTGCCCATCGTCTTGCTGCTCATCATTCTGGCTGCGGCAGGCCTTATCAGCGAAGGCGTCGACGGCGTCGCTCTTGCACCACGCGTCGAAGGCCTGGATAACCCATGGGATCTTTTGCCGCTTTCCATCGTCGCGCTGTCCATGTTTGGCCTGGTGCGCACCCGCAACCGCCTGACGGGCGCGGTGATGATCGGCATCGCCGGCACGGGCGTGACCCTGCAGATGTTCCTGCTCGGCGCACCCGACGTCGCGCTGACCCAGTTCACCGTCGAGGCACTGTCTGTCATCGTGATGATGATGGTGCTGCGCTACCTGCCGGAGAAGTTCCACCCAGTGCAAGAGAAATCGCGTAAGACCGGCTCCATCGTGGTAGCTGTCCTCGCCGGCGTGGCCGCCTTCCTCGGTGTCTGGGGCCTGATGGGCCGCCATGAGCGTTCCGATCTTTCTCTGTGGTACCTGGACAACGCTCCGGATATCACCGGCGGCGACAACGTCGTGGCCACCATCATCGTGGAGTTCCGTGCACTCGATACCCTGGGCGAGCTTTCAGTTCTGGGCATGGCCGCCGTGGTGATTGCTTCTGTTACCTCCACGCTGCCGCGCTTCCCATTTACCTCCGGCACGCGCCCGGCTCCGTTCGGCCAGTCGCAGCTAAATTCGGTTCCGCTGCGTAAGGGCATTGCCATCGTTATTCCGATTTTGGTTGTCACCTCCGTCGTGGTCTTCTACCGCGGTCACCAGGCCTCGGGCGGCGGCTTCCCGGCCGCGCTGATTATGGGCGCAGCCATCGGCCTGACCTACCTGTCCCGCGGCTCTGATGAGATTGTCTTCGGCCGTATGACCCCGATTCACCTCACGGGCATCGGCATCATCGTGGCGCTGACTGCAGGCTTTATCGGTTACATCCCGCACCACGGCGAGCCGGGCGGCTTCCTGACCGCCATCCACGGCCACGCCTTGGGCCAGCACTGGACCACGTCGCTGATTTTCGACCTCGGTATTTATCTCGCGGTTCTGGGCATGCTGACCATGGCCATCAACGCCCTCGGCGGTTATCTGCGCCCGGGCACGGAGCGCGACTTCTTGCCATGGGTCCACGACGACGATTCCGCGTTGCCGACGACCCCGCGCGTTGTGCTTGACGACGTCGATGATCCTTACCCCGAGCCCATCAACCCCTCGAGCAATCCGCTGGCTTTGCTCAACAAGTCTGAGGCTCGAACTAAGAAGGACTCGCCGCGCGTGGCACGCCAGAAAGGCGGGGAGAAATAATGATTCTTGCACTAACCATCGCACTGCTTATCGGTTCTGCGGTCTATCTCATCCAGCAGCGTGGCTTGGTCCACATCGTGCTGGGCATGATGGCCTTCGGCCACGGCGCAAACCTGACGCTGCTCGCTACGGGCGTGTACTCCTACCGTGGGGAATCTTTCCCCTCGCAGGTCGCACACGACCAGATGGCGGATCCGCTTCCGCAGGCCTTCGTGCTTACCGCCGTGGTCATTTCCATGGCGACTTCCACGATCTTGCTAACCATGGCGGCTATGGGCGCCAATGATGACACGGACATCGTGGAGCCGGTTGATGACAACACCATTGACCACGCGTTCTCCACGCTGGGTCGTGATTCTAAGAATCGAGAGATTTTGCAGCGTTCTGCCAACAAGATGGATCGTGTGAAGCAGTTGGACCACAGTGAGGGAGGGGAGAAGTAATGGCTGAACTCGTCAGTGCACTGTTGCCGCTATTCCCAGCGGTTCCCCTCGTGGCCGCGGCCTTGGCCCTAATGGCCCCGTGGCGCGGCGTGCGTGATTCCATCATGCTGATTATCCCGGGCATCGGAATCTTTGCTGGTTTCGCACTCTTGCTCTATACCTTGAACAACGGCGTGGTGGCCCACACCGTGGGCGGCTACCCAGGTAACGCGGGTATTGCCTTCGCGGCAGATACCTTCTCCGCGTTGATGATTGTCACGACGATGATCGTCGCATTCGGCGCCAACTGGTTTGCCATCGTGGGCGGCGAGACGAAGTCGCGCTACTACCCATCGTTGACGCTGATTCTCATCACCGGTGTCTGCGGCGCGCTGCTTACCGCAGACCTCTTCAACTTCTTCGTGTTCATCGAGGTCATGCTGCTGCCTTCTTATGGCCTCATCACGATGTCCGGTACCTGGTCGCGCCTCGCGGCCGGCCGTGCCTTCGTTCTGGTTAACCTCTTTGCCTCGACGCTGCTAGTCGTCGGCGTGGGCTATATCTACTCTGTTACCGGCGCGGTCAACCTCGCCGCACTAGAGGGCGCTGCGGCGGGCCACGGCCCAGTGACCGTGGCCTCGGGAATCGTAATCATCGCCATCGCGGCGAAGGCCGGCGTCTTCCCCGTGCAGTCCTGGCTGCCGCGCACCTACCCAGGCACCTCGGCTGCCGTGATGGGCTTATTCTCCGGCCTGCACACCAAGGTTGCGGTCTACATGCTCTACCGCCTGTGGGTCCACCTTTTTGGTATGGACCAGCGCTGGGGCACGCTCATCATCGTGGTCATGATCATCTCGATGCTGATCGGCGCATTTGGTGGCTTGGCCGAGAACTCCATCCGTCGCGTGTTGGGCTATCAGATGCTCAACGGCATGCCTTTCATCTTGGTGATGATGGCCTTTACCACCCACGATCCGCAGCGAGCTCTCGCCGCCGGCATCTTGTACACCATCCACCACATGCTCACGGTGGGCTCGCTCATCCTGGCCTCTGGTGCCATCGAAGAGACCTACGGCACTGGCTTGCTTTCTAAGCTTTCGGGCCTGGCACGCCGCGATCCGCTCATCGCCTGGATCTTCGCCGCCGGTGCTTTCTCCGTGGTGGGCTTCCCGCCATTTTCTGGCATGTGGGGCAAGGTCTTGATCGTCATCGAGATCGCCCGCACCGGTGGGGTATGGGCATGGATTGTCATCGCGGTCATCATCATTGCTTCCTTTGCCGCCTTTTTGTCCATGCTGCGCGTGTGGCGCGAGGTTTTCTGGGGCAAGGATCTGCCAAAGCAGAAGGTGCCGAAGGAACTGATCATCCGCAAGAAGCTGATGGCTCCTTCCGCTGCGCTGATCATGGGCTCGCTGACCATGTTCGTCCTGGCAGGCCCGTTCATGGATATCACCCTGCACGCGGCACAGGATCTGCTGGATACTCAGGCTTATACCGAAGCCGTGCTTGGCGACGCCCCCGTTGCCTTGCCAGACATCGACTCCATCCAGGGAGGTCGCTAAATGAAACTTTTCTTCCACTCCTGTGTCTATGGCCTATGGCTGATTAAGGAGATCTTCGTTGCCGGTTTCGGCCTGGCCATGGAGTCTTTCAAGCCGCATAATTCTTACCACCCAGTCATCGTGCGCTACCCGTTGCGCGTGACCGATGCGTGGGAGATCTTCTGGTTTACCTCGTCTATCACCGCAACCCCTGGCACTTTGTCGCTGGGCCTGCGCGAGCCGGTGGCAGAGGGGTTGCCGCGTATCGTGCTCGTCCAGGCGGTCATGGGCGATGACCCGGTAGAAATCATGGAGTCGCTCGCGGACATGGAGGAGCACTTGGCACCGCACGTGAAGGACATCGACTATGGCGTGCCAGGCCAGAGCGATACCAAGGACCTGGATCCGGCCTTCTACGAGTACCCACTCGAGACCCTCGGCCGCCACATGCGTGCGCCGGATATCGCGCAAGAAGAAGACACCCCGTTGCCAGCGGATGAGACGGAGAAGTATTCCGTCTGGCCGCTGCATCCGGAAAGGAAGGGCGAATAATGGTAGATTTCGCGCAGTTTAGCGCTTTCGAATGGGTCATCTTCGTCTGCATATTCGTGATGGGCGGTGCCCTGGCTTCGGCCTTGGTCTTGGCGCTGCGCTCCCGCGACGAGCTGACACGTACCGTCATGTCAGACATGGCCTTCTACGGCATGCTGTGCATGTACATCGCTTGGACCTTTGTCAATCACGCCTCGATTCTCTATGACATCGCCATGCTGGCAGCGATTGCAGCCGGCGTGCTGCCTACGTTGTCGATGGCGCGCATCATTTCGAAGGGACGTCGATAAGCATGGCGTGGTACGAAATCATCGCATCCATTCTCCTCATCGTGGCCACCTTGTTGGTGGTTGCTACCGCAATCGCGCTGTGGCGCGCCCCCGACGCGTTGACCCGAGTTAACCTCTTGGGCCCGACCGTCGGCCTTGCGGTGCCGCTGTTGCTCGTGGGAAAGCTCGTGGTGGACTTTGCTGAAAACGGCTTTGATCTGTGGTCGCTGGTGCGCGTTCTCATCGCATGCTTTGGCGTGTGGATCATCGGTTCCGTTGGCTCTTTCTACATGGGCCGCTCCATCTACGGCGTCACCGTCACGGACGTGAAGTATGCGCGCCGCATGCGGAAGCAGACCGACATGGTAGAAGCCAGTGAAGACGAGATTTAATTAGCGCCGCGGCGGCGCCGTTGACGCTAATATGATCACATTAGGCACATACTTTCAATCGGAGCCCAAGGAGTAGGACATGAAACTCATCACTGCTGTTGTAAAGCCTTTTACGCTGCCGGATATTCGCGAGGCATTGGAACAGCTTGAGGTTCATGGTCTCACCGTGACTGAGACGCAGGGCTTTGGTCAGCAGCGCGGACACAGCGAGGTCTACCGCGGTGCCGAGTACGCCACCGACTTCGTCCCGAAGGTCAAGCTGGAGGTCGTTGTTAATGACGCAGCGGTAGAAGAGACCATCAACGCTATCGTTGAGGCTGCCTACACCGGCAAGATCGGTGACGGCAAGCTGTGGGTAACCCCAGTCGAGGACGTCATCCGCGTGCGCACCGGCGAGCGCGGCGAGGCTGCTGTCTAAATGGACAAAGCCGCGCAGCTGCGCGCAGAAGCTTTCGATGCGGCAGAAGCATTGATTAAGACCCTGGCGCTGCCAGAGGGCACCGCCCTCGCAGCGACGGGGTCTTTTGCGCGCCGCGAGATGACAAAGTATTCCGATCTGGATCTGCTGTTGATTCATCCAGAGGGGATGGTGCTAGACGAGCAGGCGGTGGCCAACATTTGGTATCCCATCTGGCAGGCGGGGTATCACCTGGATTATGCCCTGCGTACCCCGGGCGAGTGCGCGGAGATAGCCGGCACGGATCCGGCGGCGGGTTTTGCGCAGCTGGATCTGTCTTTTGTGGCGGGTAGCAAGGCGCTTGTCGACGAAGCCCGCGCCAAGCTTCTATCCCAGTGGCGGGTGTTGCTGCAAAAGCATTTCGATTCTTTCGTCAGCACCGCAATTGCGCGCTGGCGGCGTTCGGGCACGTTGGCCACGATGGCGAATCCGGACATTAAAAACGGGCGGGGCGGCCTGCGCGATATCCAGTTCATTAGGGCCCTGGCCCTGGGCAATCTTGCCGACGCCCCGCGGCTGGATGCCGAGCGTGACCTGCTGCTCGATGTCCGCAGCCTTTTGCATATGCATGCCCATCGTCACCGCGACCTTTTGGACCCTGAATTCGCCGCGGAGATCGCTGACGAGCTGGGGTTTGCGGACCGTTACGAGCTTTCGGCCGCGGTGGTGCGCGCGGCATCGACAGTCGATAGGGCAATGGAGCGCGCGCTTGCCACGGCCCGCGGCGTCGTGGGCAAAAGGCAACGGGACCGTTCGCGCAAGCCTTTGGACCTAGGCGTCGTCGATAGTGGCGGCTACGTGACGCTGGCGCGCAACGCTGATCTGCAGGACCCAGGGCTAGGGCTGCGCGTGGCGGCGGCGTCGGCGCGCACGAGCCGGCCCATTGAGCCGGGCGTGTGGAAGCTGCTGGCTAACGCGCCTGCGCTTCCGGAGTGTTGGAGTACCGCGATAACCGACGCCTTCTTTACTATCTTGTCTTCGCCCACCGAAACGCCACGGCTCATTGAGGAGCTTGACGAGGTGGGACTGTGGGAGACTCTGGTGCCGGAGTGGGGGCACATCCGCGGGATGCTGCCGCGGGAGCGCAGCCACGCGCACACCGTGGATTATCACACCATGCTGACCGTGGCGCGCTGCGCGGAGGTGCGTACCACGGTCGCGCGTCCGGACTTGTTGTTGCTAGCGGCGCTGTACCACGACATCGGCAAGGGCTATGGCCGCCCGCATTCCGCCGTAGGCGCGGAAATGGTGACCAAGGCCGCGGCAAAAATGCGGCTGAGCCTTGCGGATCGTTCGCGTGTGCAGACGCTTGTGGCAGAGCACACAACCTTGGCCAAACTGGTCTCCCGCATGGACCCGGAATCGGACGCGGCTCGGGATAAGTTGCTGGCGGCGGTGCATTATGACCACCTGACGCTTTCGCTGTTGCTGGTCTTGGCACGCGCGGACGCTTTATCGACTGGCCCCAACGTGTGGAATCCGCGCCTGGAGGCGGGCATTCGGGTGCTGTCTTCGCGCGCCTTTGCGCAGCTGGAGGCGCTGGCACCTACGAAGCCGGTGGTGTATGCGGAAAAGGAGATTGCGCTCAAGGCGAACTATGAGGAACGCACCCTGACGGTTTCGTGGCGGGGCAAATATCAGCGCGAGGTCATCCGCCCGCTGGCGCTGATTGCGGCGTTGGGGTGGACCATCGAGTCCTCCCGCATGGGCAGGGTAAGTGACGCGCAAGGCGAGGGCTTCGCTGCTGAATTCGACGTGCGTACCGTAGCGGAGAGCTTCGATGCGGCGGCCGATGAGGCGCGTTTCATCCAGTCCTATAAATCTGGCGTGTACACCATGCTTCCGGAGATTGATGGCGCGCCCACAACGGCGATGTGGACGGGAAGCATCTTCGAGGTGCGTACGGGCGAGCGTACGGGTGTGCTTGGACATGTCATCGCCAAGCTTCCCGATTGCGAATGGATTACGAGCTACGTTCCGGGCGCAACGATGGTGCTGCACGCCAAACCGCTAGGCGATGTCGCGCGCGCGACATTGGTCAGGAATGTGACCGAAGCGCTAGTCAGCGGCTAAGCTGGGGGAGTTAAAAAATTACTCGAGATTGTTTAGGGAGCACTCACTCGTGTTTGAGTCACTGTCCGATCGCTTGCAAACTGCCTTGTCGGGCCTGCGTGGCAAGGGCAAGCTGACCGAGGCCGACATCAATGCCACCGCGCGCGAGATTCGCCTTGCGCTGCTGGAAGCTGACGTCTCGCTGACCGTAGTCCGCGCGTTCATCAAGCGTATTAAGGAGCGCGCTGCCGGTGCAGAGGTCTCTGAGGCGCTGAACCCGGCGCAGCAGGTTGTCAAGATTGTCAATGAGGAACTCGTTGACGTCCTGGGTGGCGAGACCCGCCGCCTGCAGCTGGCAAAGAACCCGCCTACGGTCATCATGTTGGCTGGTCTGCAGGGCGCTGGTAAGACCACTTTGGCCGGTAAGCTGTCCAAGCACCTGGCCAAGCAGGGCCATACACCGATGCTGGTGGCCTGTGACTTGCAGCGTCCGGGCGCGGTCCAGCAGCTGCAGATCGTTGGTGAGCGTGCGGAGGTGCAGGTCTTTGCTCCGGACCCAGGTACCTCCATCGACTCCAACGATCACGAGATGGGTACCTCCCACGGTGACCCAGTCGCCGTCGCCCAGGCCGGCATCGAGGAAGCTAAGCGGACCCAGCACGACATCGTGATTATCGATACCGCGGGCCGCCTCGGCATCGATGAGACCTTGATGACGCAGGCACGCAACATACGCGATGCTGTGAACCCGGACGAGGTCCTCTTTGTCATCGATTCCATGATCGGTCAGGACGCGGTGCAGACCGCCGAGGCCTTCCGTGACGGCGTTGATTTCACCGGCGTCGTGCTGACCAAGCTCGATGGCGATGCCCGCGGTGGTGCGGCGCTGTCCATCCGTGAGGTCACCGGCAAGCCGATCATGTTTGCCTCCACCGGTGAGAAGCTCGAGGACTTCGACGTCTTCCACCCGGAGCGCATGGCTTCGCGCATCCTGGGCATGGGTGACCTTCTCTCGCTGATTGAGCAGGCTGAGGCCACCCTGGACCACCAGAAGGCAGAGGAAGCTGCCGCCAAGCTGGGCACCGGTGAGCTAACGCTCAACGACTTCTTGGACCAGATGCTGATGATTCGCCGCATGGGCCCGATTGGCAATCTGCTGAAGATGATGCCGGGCGGCAAGCAGATGAACAAGATGGCGGATATGGTCGATGAGAAGCAGCTCGACCGCATCCAGGCCATCATCCGCGGTATGACCCCGCAAGAGCGTGAGAATCCGAAGATCCTTAACGCCTCGCGCCGTAAGCGTATTGCAAACGGTTCTGGCGTTTCCGTCTCCGAGGTCAACCAGCTCATCGAGCGCTTCAACGAGGCGAAGAAGATGATGTCCAAGATGGCCGGCCAGTTTGGCATGGGCCCGGGCATGGGGCGCTCTGCCACCAAGAAGAAGCGGAAGGGGCGCAAGGGCAAGAACGGCAAGCGCAAGGCCCCGAAGAACCGTCCAGGCGGCGACATGCCAGGTATGCCAGGCGGCATGCCTTCCATGGAGGAGCTGCAGAAGCTGCAGGAGCAGATGGGCGGCGGCGGAATGCCAGGCATGCCAGGTATGCCAGGGGGTATGCCTAAGATGCCGAAGGGCATGGAAAACATCGACTTGAATAACCTGGACTTTGGCCAGGGCAAGAAGTAGTCGGGCCTAGAAGAGGCGAGGGAATTCCTCGCCTCTTTTTCTCGTTTTGGAGGCGTGTTTTTCTACGGCTAAAGTTGTATTTATGAAGCCGACCCCAGCCGTTCGCCAAGTTCACCACGACATCAACGCCAAGCCTTTCATCGCAATCTGGGAGGTGACGCGCGCGTGCCAGCTGGTGTGCCAGCATTGCCGTGCCGATGCGCAGCATGAGCCAGCGCCAGGGCAGCTGAGCACGCAGCAGGGCAAGGCGCTATTGGATTCAATCGCGAGCTATGAGAAGCCGCGTCCCATCGTGGTGCTCACAGGCGGCGACCCTTTTGAGCGTGGCGACCTCGAGGAGCTGACGGAGCACGGCACCTCGCTGGGGCTAAACATCTCCCTTTCGCCTTCGGTCACCCCGCGTCTTACTCGCGAGCGCCTAGAGGGCCTGCGGGCCGCGGGTGGCTCGGCGTTGTCGCTTTCGCTCGACGGCGCGACGGCCAAGACCCACGATTATTTTCGCGGCTTTTCCGGCATCTTTGACCAGACCATCGCAATGGCAGGGGTGGTCACGGACGTGGGCTACCGCCTGCAGATCAACTCCACGATCACCAAGAACAACGTTTATGAGGCGCCGCAGCTGCTCAAGCGCGTCATCGACATGGGAGCAAAGCTGTGGAGCGTGTTCTTCCTGGTGCCAACTGGTCGTGGAACGGGTCTCGAGGCGCTGACTCCGCACGAGCGCGAGGACGCTATGCACTGGCTGCACGATGTTTCGAATCGCGTGGCAATCAAGACCACTGAAGGCCCGCAGTATCGCCGCATCGTGCTGGAGGCACAGCAGGGCAAGGAATACGTCGGGGGAGAGCTCTACCGCTATCTCACCGAAGAGACCGAGCGGGTGCTCGGGCCTGCCGACGCCGCGCATACCCGCCGCCCGCGCCCGCCCATGGCGATTAACGCAGGCTCCGGCTTCGTGTTCATCGACCACCTCGGCGATGTTTATCCCAACGGCTTCCTGCCGATGCACTGCGGCAACGTCAAAGACATTCCGCTGCCCGAAATCTATGCCAATTCGCCTGTCTTTAAAAAGTTGCGCGACCCCGCCCAGTGGTCGGGCAAGTGCTCCGTGTGCGAATATGCCACCGTCTGCGGCGGTTCCCGCTCGACCGCGTTCGCAATGACGGGTGATCCGCTAGCTTCCGACCCGACGTGCGCATACGTGCCCGCGGCGTGGGGCAAATAGCAGAAAGCGTGGTGCCAGACGGCACCACGCTTTCTTTGCTCTAGGGTGAGGAAATTAAGTAATCCGCGACTTAGACTGCGTCGTTGTCGGTCAGATACGGGTAGGGGACCGGCTGGGCATTGGAGGCCGTGGCATCGGCCGGTGCCGACGGCGTGGTCGGTGCGGTTGAGGTCGGCATGTTAGCAGGCACCTTAGGCGGTGCCTGCTTTACTTTTTTGCCGGCCAGGAACGGCTCGATGGCCTCGCGCAGCATTGGCATTGCGGACTCCGCGAAGGCGTTGCTGATGTGGTGCATATCGCGGTAAACCATCGTGTTGCCGATGACCACCGGGCAGTTGCCATTTTTGTCACAGAACCAGGAAGAGGTATCCAGCGACAGCATGTTGTCGTATTGGGACAGGATTTCCGCACCTGGATCGACCGGCGCGTAGACCTCGTCGAAGGTCATGCCGCAGCCCTTCTCGTCCTCGGTGGCGACATAGCACTCGTCGAACTCGCGGCCCTTGCCAGCATCGTCAAAGCCCCACGGGTTATCGCGCAGGCCCATAAATGGAATCTTGGCGTCTGCCAATTGCTTCCAGAACTCAGCGTAGCCTGCCGGGACGTAGTCTGGGCCTTCGCCCAGTGGGCCGGATGGGCGAGTGGTATTCGAGATGACCAGCGCCGGATCCGCATCCAGGATGCGCTCGGTGACCATCTCGCCCCACTCGTGGCATTCAGGGGTAACGGTCAGGTCTTCGCCAAGTTCAATTGGGCAACCCTGGCGCAGCATTGGGATGATCTTGAAGTGCATCTCACGGCCCAGGCGGTCCAAGCCGGACATCCACTGTTCCGCGTGGGAGCCACCGACGACGTAGACCTCGGTCTTTGACTCACGGTCACCCCACTCACACGGAGTGCCGTCGCGGCGGGCATCCGGCAGGTAATCCGCCGGCATGTCCTGCCCAATAAAGCAATAGGCCACTGCGGTTGGCGGCATGAGGCCGCCAACGAGGATCGGGTCCGGCTTGTACTCTACGCCCTTCGGCACCGGCTTATTTAGTGCGAAGGCCGTGGCGCCTGGGTAGAGCTTCGGGGCGAGGTTCTCCGCATTCTCGGAGTAGATGGTGTTCATCCACAGCGGCTGAATGGCAAGCAAACCGACAACGCAGGCGCCCACTACGACGCCGCCTACCGCTCGGAACGCGCCAACGCGCTGCTTCATGGAGGCAATGGCGCTATTGACCGGCATGTCGTCCGCTGTCGGGCGCTTGCGGGCCTGGCGCAGCGGCTTCTCCAAGAAGCGGTGGGTAAGATCTGCCAGCACCAGGGAGATGGCGATGATAATGATGCCCAGCCACCATGGAGGGGTCTCCAGCTCGAGGGCCTTGGTGGACAAAATCAGAAGCGGCCAGTGCCAGAGGTAGAGCGGGTAGGCGACGTCGCCAAGCCAACGCGCCTTTTTTGAAGCCATGTGGCGGGAGATGGAACCGCCGCCGCCCAAGATGATGAGCACCGCACCACCCAACGGCAGCAGGGAGAGCGGGCCTGGATAAGCCGTGGTCTCAGCGATGATAGCGCCGGTAAACGCTAGGCACACCAGGCCGAGGCCAGTAAACAGGTTGGAAAAACGGTTAGAAATATTCCACTTTGTACCGTAAATAGCTAAAACCGCACCCAGGGTCAGCTCCCATGCGCGCGACCACGTGGAGTAGTAGTTCGCGGCCGTGCCGTAGAGGCCATCGCGGGAAGCATAGGCAAAGGACGCGACGGTAACGACGATAAGGATAGGGCCAGCAATCTGGTTGACGGTGGGGAAGCGCACCTGCTTGAGGCGCTTCGGGTCCGGCGCTGGGCGCAGTTTCATGATGGCTGCCAGAATCAGCGCAAAGGCGATGCCCATGATGTAGAACTGACCCTGTACAGCCATGGACCACATGTGCTGCAGAGGGGAGGTGCTAGCAGAAGCTGCGGTGTAGTCCGCGTTTTGGCGGGCTAGCTCCCAGTTCTGGAAATACAGCATCGTGGCCGTGATTTGCTGGGCGAGCTCTGTGCGCATCAGTTCCGGAGTAAAAATGCGAACCAAGATATAGGTGGCGCCGATGACCAACACGAGGCTGGGAACGAGGCGTCGCAAAGTGCGCCAGATTGGCCACCATGGATTCAAAGAAGCATTAGGCTTGGCCGCGTAACGCAGCTGGGAGCCTAAGAAAAAGTAGCCCGAAAGCAAAAGGAACACGTCCACGCCGCCCGAGACTCGGCCGACGAAGACGTGATAAATGACCACGAGTGCGATGGCGATGCCGCGCAGACCATCGAGGTCATAGCGGTAACGGAAGCTGCGTGGTGAATTTTCAGTCATAATTTCTCTCAGCAGGCCAATTAAGGCATACGTCTGCCCCTTAAAGGTTTTGCCTCTAGGGGAAGTGTTTGGAAGAAAATAAGGGCAAACTGGCCTGAAAGGTGTTTAGGTTAGCGGCAAATAGGTTACTCTCTCGGGCCGCGCTGTTCATAACTCCACGGGCAGTGCCGCCGAAGATTGCATAAAAGTCCAAGGAAAAGCGCCACCAGAGTTCTCCGCGGGAGGATTTCCGTTTTGGGGCGTCTGCCGCTAATATAGTCGGGGTTGTCTATAGGTAGTTGGTTCTATAGATGGACAACACTAGATAGACAACACTGCAAACTTAACATTCTGCGTAACGCCGTATACCGCCTACGGACGGCCGGCACGTCACGCGCAGGGTAAATCCAAGAGCTGAACCGGCGTGGTTTGAATCCACGCGTCTGAACTGCTCGGTGACTAGAAAAGGAGCCAATCATGGCTGTCAAGATCAAGCTGCAGCGTATGGGTAAGATCCGCAACGCTGAGTACCGCGTCATCATCGCTGATGCACGCACCCGCCGTTCCGGCAAGGCTATCGAGAACATCGGCATCTACCAGCCGAAGCAGGAGCCTTCCCTCATCCAGATCGATTCCGAGCGCGCACAGTACTGGCTGGGCGTCGGCGCACAGCCGACCGAGCCGGTTCTCGCACTGCTGAAGGTTACCGGTGACTGGCAGAAGTTCAAGGGCCTGCCAGGTGCTGAGGGCACCCTGAAGGTTGCTGAGGAGAAGCCTTCCAAGCTGGATCTGTTCAACGCTGCACTGGCTGAGGCCAACAACGGCCCGACCATCGAGGCTATTACCGAAAAGAAGAAGAAGGCCAAGGAAGAAGCAGAGGCTAAGGCTGCTGCTGAGAAGGCTGCAGAAGAAGCTGCTGCTGCTGAGGCTGCTGCTGCAGAGTCCGAGGAGTCCGCTGAGGCTTCTGAGGAGTCCGCAGAGTAATCTCGCCGCGCTTTTGCGTAACTAGATCTTCTAATCAGATCTTCTAAAGGGCGCCTGTTACCTCCCGTAAAGGGGAACGGTAACAGGCGCCCTTTGCTTCCTTTGCTATTGCGCTTCCGGGCGCACGCTGCCTGGGTAGTTGCGATAAGGATTTTCCGGATTCTTAAAATCGGTGCCGCGGATGGAGGCGGCGAAGACGGATTTGGCGATGTCGAGCTTCATTTGCTCCGGCAGCGCGCTGAGGTGACCGCTGGTGGCGAGTACCGAAAAGCCGTGCACCGTGGCCCAAGCAGCAAGCGCGTTGACGGGAAAGTGCGTGTAATCCGCTGTGCCATCGGTGTCTATCGCGTGCTTGGCCAGTAGGTGATAGAAGCGGTGCAGCGTAGACGAGTGGCCGTCGGAAGCGCCCATGTCTAGATCGTCGTTGAATGCCCGCGGGTAATTAAAGCCGCGTCCAGACAAGATGCATTGGAAGAAGCCGTTTTCGTCCAAAGCGAAGCGGAGGTAAGCCATTGCGGCGTGCATGAGCTGCTCGACGTGAATGGGACCTGGATTTTCTTCCTGCGCGGCGAAGTCCTCGGCCTCGATCAGCGCGGCGTCGAGGCGCTTGAGGAGCTCATCAATCGAGGCGTCGGCAACCGCGCGTAGCAGTTCCTCCTGATCCGTGAAGTGGCGGTACGCTGAGGTGGGGGACACACCAATGGCGCGCGTGACTGCACGAATGCTCACCGCGTCAGGCCCATGCTTTCGGCCGAGCTCTACTGCTACACGCAACATCTCCGCGCGCAGATTTCCGTGATGATATGGCTTGGAGGTACTCATGATTTGGCTATGCTATCACCGTCTTAAGCGCTTACTATTGTTTCTCCTGTCAACATTGTGAGCAGCATAATTGCCGGTGAATCGCCGTCAGATTCCACCGCGTCAACCTGGTGTGGAACATAGGCCGGAAGGTGGATGATCTGGCCTGGCCGGAGGAGGACTTCTTTGCCTCCACACGTAAACAAGACTTCTCCGCGCAACGTTTGTACGGTAATCGGATGTGCAGCCTTGTGATCCGGCAAACTTTGGCCCGCGTTAAAGGTGAATAGGATGAGGTTGCCGCCATCGGCGCTTAACACGCGTTTGACGGCCGGGCGTGGGCGCTGCGCGTTCGGCTCCGGCGCCTCCGCCAGGAGGTCCAGGTTGAGCATTTTCTCGCCGTGATGGCTGGCATTGCCGAAGGTGGTTACGTCATTGATTGGAAGCTCTGCCACGGGCCTATCTGTCATGGGCTTCTCCTTTATCTAAAGGCGGTGGTTTCATTCTCAACGTTACCCAAAAACATCAGATTTAATAAGACTCAAGCCGTATAAAATATTGTAGTTCGTGCCGTCAGTTGGAAGCGATTAAAGTTGAGCAAATGGAACTAATGATCGGCCGTGTCATCAAATCGCACGGAATCAAAGGCGAGCTGAGCGTCGAAGCCACCACCGACGAGCCCGAAATCCGCTTCGCGGTGGGCGAAGTGCTCCATGGCCGCCAGGGAAAGAAGGAACACGATCTCACCGTCAAGGCAGTGCGCGCGCACAAGGGCCGCCTGCTCATTACCTTCGAGGAAGTAAAAGACCGAACCGCAGCCGATAGCCTGCGCGGCACCCAATTTTTTGCGCCGCCACTGGATAACCCAGACGACGAAGGTTTCTACGACCACGAGCTCGAGGGTCTGCGCGTCATCCACGAGGGGGCCGACATCGGTGAAGTCGCCGGAATTACCCATGGGCCAACCCAGTCCTTGCTAGAGGTGCGATTGGAATCTGGCAAGGAAGCCTTGATTCCCTTCGTTGAAGAAATCGTTCCCGAGGTCGATCTTGAGGAAGGTACCTGCACGATTACGCCACCGGAAGGATTGCTAGAGCTGTGAGGCTAGACGTCGTCACAATTTTCCCTGAATACCTAGACCCGCTGCGCCATGCTCTGCTGGGCAAGGCCATCGAACAAGGCAAGCTTTCGGTGGGCGTGCACGATCTGCGCGGCTGGGCCACCGATACACATAAGTCGGTGGATGATTCGCCCTTCGGTGGCGGCCCCGGCATGGTGATGAAGCCGGAGGTCTGGGGCCCTGCGCTTGACGACGTCGCCAGTGGCGCCGCGCGCACCGCGGACCTGGAATCCTCGCTCCCGCACCTCAATAAGCCGCGCCACGACGACGTCGAGGGCGTCGAAGCGAAAGCCTATGCACGTCCAGCGGGCGCATCCGCCGGCGCGAATGAGGCTGCGGAGGACGAGTCCTTGCCGCTGCTGATCGTGCCGACGCCTGCCGGAAAACCTTTCACGCAGGCAGACGCCCAAGAGTGGTCCAATGAGGAACATATCGTCTTTGCCTGCGGGCGCTACGAGGGCATCGACCAGCGCGTCATTGACGATGCAGCGCAGCGCTACCGCGTACGCGAGGTCTCCATCGGTGACTACGTGTTGATCGGCGGGGAAGTGGCGGTGCTCGTCATGGCCGAGGCCATCGTGCGCTTAATCCCAGGAGTGCTGGGCAACAAGCGCTCTCATGAGGAAGATTCATTCTCCGATGGTTTGCTGGAGGGGCCGAGCTACACCAAACCACGTGAATGGCGCGGGCTGGCCGTGCCTGAGGTGCTGACCTCTGGAAACCACGCGCTCGTGGATAGGTGGCGCCGCGAGCAATCCCTGCGCCGCACCTTTGAACGCCGCCCCGAGCTATTGGACGGCGTGGAGCTCGATAAAGCCGACCGCAAGTACTTGGAGCAGCTACGCAATGGAAGTTAGTACCGATCTATCTATTTTGATGACGGAGAAAGAATGGAATGACATTCTTACCCACATGCCGCAGCAGCTGGCAGAAGGCGGCTATGAGCCGGCGAATATCAGCGCGGAGGTCATCTCCTTTACCTGCGAGCCAGACAACATCTTGGTCAACGAGTACATGTCCAAGCACGGCAGCGCACCAGTAGGTGAGAGCGTGTGGCGCGTCATCGTCAATGGCAGCTCTGACCTGCCCTTGCATAAGGTCACCGCGGTGGTGGTGGACTGTTTGCCGCCGCACACGCTGTGGTACGGCACCTCCGAGATCGGTCATACCGAGTTTGGGTTGGGTACCGCCTGCGCGTGGCAACCATAAATCTTTAGGTAGTAACTTCGGCGACGAAAATGGGGAACCTCGCCCTCTGATTAGTTGCTGCAAAATCATCTTGTGAGTTGCGGAAAGAGGAATGTTCCCCGGATTCAATCGTCGTTGGCAGCGCCCGTCTTAACATGAGTTCATCAACAGGAAGTCTCCTTTCTTCCTTCTCTCTTTACTCGATACAAGGCAGGTGCAACGCATGTCCATCCCCAATACTTTCCCTCCGGCCAACAACGTCGCTGGTTTCACCGATCCGGCAGATAACTACGTGGCACCCACAGAGCAACGCGGCGGGATATCAACCGGCTTGACGGTGGCTATTACGGCCATCGTTGGTCTTTGCTTGGCTGCAATCGTGGCGGGCGTCATGGCGTTCATGTGCAAAAGTGGCGGCTCTGATGATGCTGCTGCTGGTGCGGCCTCCCCAGTACTCGTCTCCCCTGCACAGGAGGCTGCCCCAGTAACTGTCACTGAGCAGCGCCCGGCCACCGTGACCGCGCAGGCGCCAGAACCCGTCGTACCCGTTGAGCGCGTTGCACAAGCTCCGTCCTACTCCTCTGGATACTCCAGCTATCGAGCGCTCACTGGCAACACCTCGCAAAGCTTTGCAGCAAATGTTTATTCATCCTTTGTAAGCAACTACGCCGCGACCGGCTCCCCGAACGCAACGCTGAAGGTTTATTCTCCGGCTACCGGCGGCAACTACGACATGTACTGCTCCGGCACGTCCTCCTCTGTCCGCTGTTCTGGAGGCGACAACGCAGCAGTTCTCATCTACTAGCACTCTGCCAGCACGCCAAAGCGCTTTCGCTTCCTGAACGAGTCGCCCCGACACGAATGTGTTGGGGCGTTACTGCGTGAGGGGAAGTAATTGAGGAGTTGGAGCGCTCATCGCTGGGATGAAAGGGCGGTGCGGTACCTTTGTTGAGTCCAGAAAATCAGCCACAAAGGTGAGGATTTCTTTTGAAGATTGCAGCTACCATCGCCGCAGAGATTGGTGTAAAGGAGTCTCAGGTTGAGACTGCTTTGACGCTTCTGGCGGAGGGAAACACTGTCCCATTCATCGCGCGCTACCGCAAAGAAGCCACTGGTGGTTTGGATGATTCGCAGTTGCGCACCATCGAGGAGCGCGCGACGTACCTGCGCGAATTGGAAGAGCGTAAAGAGGCAATTTTGGCGGCTATCGATGAGCAAGGAAAGCTCACCGACGAGCTGCGTGCACAGATTCTCGAGTGTGAGACCAAGGCGCGTTTGGAAGACCTGTACCTGCCATACAAGAAGCGCCGCAAGACCAAGGCCGACATCGCTCGCGAGGCCGGCCTGGAAGAGTTGACGGACAAGCTCATTGAGAACCCCACGGCCAATCCAGAAGAGATGGCGGGGCAGTTCCTGACTGAAGGATTTGAAGACACCAAGAAGGCTCTCGAGGGCGCGCGTTCCATCATCATTGACCGTTTTGCTCTCGACGCCGACTTGGTCGGCGAGGTGCGCGAGCGCATGTTCAACGAGGGCACCATGGGTGCTTCCGTGGTGGCTGGCAAGGAAACCGAAGGCGCCAAGTTTAAGGACTACTTCGAGTTCTCTGAGCCTTTCGACCAGCTGCCCTCGCACCGCATCCTGGCGTTGCTGCGCGGTGAGAACGAGGGCGTTCTCCAGCTCAACCTGGATGCCGGTGAAGACGAAGTCTATGAGGGCATGATTGCCGAGCGTTTTGATCTTGCGGTTAAGGATTCCAAGTGGCTTTCCGACGCCGTGCACTGGGGCTGGCGCACGAAGCTCTACATCTCTTCTGGCCTTGATGTGCGCATGCGCCTCAAAGAAATCGCGGAGGAGGGCGCGCTCAAGGTCTTTGCTACCAACCTGCGCGACGTCTTGTTGGCGGCACCGGCGGGTCAACGCGCCACGATTGGACTGGACCCGGGCTATCGAAACGGCGTGAAGTGCGCTGTAGTTGATTCCACCGGCAAGGTTCTTGATACCGCAATTGTCTATCCACATCAGCCGCAGAACCAGTGGTCCCAAGCTGTTAGCACCTTGGCAACGTTGTGCGCTAAGCACTCGGTGGACCTTATGGCCATCGGCAACGGCACCGCTTCCCGTGAGACGGAGAAGCTGGCCAACGAGATCGCCGACATGTTGAAGCAGGCCGGCGGCCAGCGTCCGACGCCCGTCGTTGTCTCCGAGTCCGGCGCTTCGGTGTACTCGGCCTCCCAGCTTGCCGCGGATGAGTTCCCAGACATGGATGTCTCCTTGCGCGGCGCGGTTTCCATCGCACGCCGCCTGCAGGATCCGCTGGCGGAGCTGGTCAAGATTGATCCGAAGGCCATCGGCGTGGGCCAGTATCAACACGATGTCAACCAGACCTCGCTGGCGCGCACCCTCGACGGCGTGGTTGAGGATGCAGTAAACGGCGTCGGCGTTGACCTAAACACCGCATCTGTTCCGCTGCTTGAGCGCGTGGCGGGCGTGAACTCCACCATCGCGAATAACATCGTGGCCTACCGCGACGAGAACGGTTCCTTCGCATCCCGCAAGGAGCTGAAGAAGGTGCCGCGCTTGGGACCAAAGGCCTTCGAGCAGGCAGCAGGCTTCCTGCGCATCAATGGCGGAACCGATCCGCTCGATAGCTCGGCAGTTCACCCTGAGGCCTACCCGGTGGTCGCCCGCATTGCGGAGTCCACTGGCATGGGCGTGGCGGACTTGATTGGTAACTCCCACGTCCTGCAGAAGCTGCAGCCGGGCGACTTTGCCGATGAGACCTTCGGTATCCCGACTGTCACCGACATCATCGCTGAGCTGGACAAGCCTGGCCGCGACCCGCGTCCAGAGTTTAAGACCGCTACTTTCAAGGAAGGCGTGGACAAAGTCTCGGACCTGGTACCGGGCATGATTTTGGAGGGGACCGTCACCAACGTTGCGGCCTTCGGTGCCTTCGTGGACGTCGGAGTGCACCAGGACGGCTTGGTACACGTCTCCGCGATGAGCAATAAGTTCATCTCCGATCCGCACGAGGTCGTGCGCTCCGGGCAGGTAGTAAAGGTCAAGGTCATGGAGGTCGACGTGCAGCGTCAGCGCATCGGCCTCTCGCTGCGCCTCGATGATGAACCAGGCCAGCCTGCACAACGCCAGGGTGGTGGCAAGCGTGGTGGCAACGGCGGTAGCGGCAAAGGCGGTAACACTGGCAATGGCGCCAAAGGTGGCCGTGGAGCGCGTGGTGTCCGCGGCAATTCCGGTGGACGGCCCGCCGGCGGCTCCATGGCGGATGCGCTGAAGAAGGCCGGCTTCGGCAAATAACTTTATTAAAAGTTGCTTCGTGGCGTGCTAGTGCAGTGCGGTGAGTTAGTGATAAGTTTGGTGAAACAAACAAGAGGGTGACCGCGGTCACCATTCCTTCATGAGGGAGGGTTTCGCCTTGCACCAGAAACAAACGCCGTTCGACGCCACGCAGCCGGCTGCCCATGCCGTGCAGGAAACGGAAGCGAAGGGGTGGCATCGCATCCTGGACTGGCGCCCGCGTAGCGCACTCTCGCGGGTGCTGATCGTTTTCCTGCTGGTAGCGCCAGTCATCCTCGCAGCCACGATGATGTGGGCGATGTGGGACCCTTCCAAGTACATGCGTCAGATTGACCTGGCAGTGGTTAATGAGGACGCCGGCGTAGAAAAGCAGGGCAAATACGTCAACTACGGCGATCAAGTAGTAGAAGGCCTCCTAGAAACTGACTACCTAAACTTCGCCGAGATGAACGCCCAGGAAGCAAACGATGGGTTGTTAAAGGGCAAATACCTGATGGTGGTGACCATCCCAAAGGTTTTCTCGGAGCAAGCGGTCACCATCATCAGCGATAAGCCGGTCAAACCGCAGATCCACTTCGCCAGCAACGACTATTACGGAACGAATGGCTCGGTGATTTCTTCGAGCCTAGTTCCGCAGGTGCAGACCAGCGTTGAAAACGCGATTTCCAAAAAGTATGCGGATCAAGTCATCGAGGGCATGGTCAAGCTCAGCGATGGCATTGGTACCGCGGCCGAAGGCGCAGGCCGTCTTGACGAGGGCGTGGGCAAGCTGCAGGCTGGCGGCGAGAAGGCGGTGACCGGCATCGACAAGCTGGATGCCGGAGCGGGCGAGCTCAACAACGGTGCGGGTCAGCTGCACGATGGCACTGGCCGGCTGGTCCAGGGCGTAAGCGAGCTTTCCACGGGCGCGGGCCGGCTTGACGACGGCGCGAACGAGTTGGCGACGGGCTCCGATAAGTTGCTGGAGGGCACGGGCAAGCTTGGCGAAGGCGCCAGCCAAATCGAAGGCGGCGTCGGCCAGCTCACCGGCATGCTCATCCCACTCCTGCAGCAGGCACAGTTAGTGGTTCCGAGCCTCATCGGCTTGGTCGATGTGCTGCGCGGAATGGGAATGACGGCCCAGGCAGACCAGCTTTCCACTTTGCTGACGAAGCTGGATCCGGCAAATAGCAGCAACATGGTCTCCCAGCTGGAGAAGCTGCGTGATGGTACGCAGCAGCTGAATTACAACTTGTCCGACCCGAATTCCGAGTACCTAGGTGGCATGCTCACGCTCAACCAGGGCACCCATCAGCTGGCGGAGGGAACCGGCCAGCTGAAAAGCGGCGTGGGTGAGCTATCTACCGGCGCCGTGCAGCTGGATGAAGGTGCGGGACGCCTGGCAGAGGGCACCACGAGCCTCAAGGATGGTACCGGTCAGTTGAAGGGCGGCGGTGCCCAATTGAAAGACGGCATCGATCAGCTCAAGGATGGTTCGGGTCAGCTCGCCACGAAACTGGGCGAGGGTGCTGAGAAGGCCCCGCATATTGCCCAGCCGGACGTGACAGCACAGAATATGGCGGTGCCGATCAACTTCACCGAATCCAACGTCCATCCGGTGCAGACCGGCGTTAGTGCCGTCGACCCGACCAAGAAGGAAATCACGGGCGGCGTCTCGATGCTTCTGGTGCTCGTCTTTGGCTTCCTAGCCATGCTGCTGCTCGCTATGACCCTGCCTTATCATCTGCGTGGCATTTTGCCCGCATTCGCGGTGGTTAGCGGCATCAACTTCCTGTTGTTGCTGGGCATGGCGCTGATGTCCACGCTTATGGGCTGGCACCCGGCAAGCTGGCCGATGATGCTGGGAGTGCTCGCAGCAATCGCGATGGTGGGCGCTGCCACCTACCAGCTGCTGCTGGTGACCTTCGGGCGCAGGATTGGCGCCATCTTCTCGGTCGGCGTTTTTGCCATGGGAGTCATGGTCTTCGGCGGCGTGTGGCCCACGGCGGCCATCCCGGCACCGTTGCGTTTGCTGCATCCTTTGCACCCGATGACCTATGCCAAGAACGCCTTCACCCGCGCCACCGATGGTATTCATGACGGCACCTTCGCCGGCGGCATCATGGTCTTGCTCAGCGTCACCGTCTTGGCGGTAGCCGCCAGCTACCTCATCTTCCGCGCACGCCACCACGGCACCGCCCGCCTGTTGGACGAGCACAAGGTCATGGCAGCGACCACGGCTTAAGCGGCGTGCGCGAGCTAACCAAGCTCCCGGTGTAGGCGCTCCGCGCCGCCGGGGTAGCTGCGCAGCCGCAGTCCAAGCCCCGCGGCGAGCTCGCCATAGCGCAGCGCGAAACCGGCGCTGCGGCTGCCAGAATCACAAATTACCCAGACGGTGCCGCCAGCCGGAGCATCTAAGGAGCCCAGTGCTGCGCGCACCATCTCATCGCCGGCGGGGCCTGCCGCAATTTTGTGAAAAGGCAGAGCGTGCTGGCGCAAGTTCGCCGGCAGCGAGCTATAAAGCAGCGTGGACGGGTCACGGATGTCGAGGAAGCACTCCGCAGCTTCGCCAGCGCTAGCAGCAACGCCAGCGCTAGCAGCAACGCTGGCGTTAGAATTGAGCTCGGCATGAGCTTCCAGTGAGGTGCATAGTGCGCGTCCAGGATCGGCGCTGACGCGGAAGCTGCGCAGGCTCGCTGGGTACGCGGTGTAGCTGGATACCTGGCCCACGGTGGTGTCGATTCCGGTGAACCAGCCAATCGCGGCGGTGGCCATCAGCCCGCCGATGACGGAGGTGGTAGCTCCCAGAACACCGGCGCTGGCGCAATCGGGAAGGGCATCGGCAGTGGGAGCGGCAGGGAAGAGGTCGCGCAAACCGCAGCCGCGGCCATCCGGGGCGAAAGTGCCTGAATGCCATAGTGCTACGTCGCCGCGAAAACCCAAGACGGTGCCCCAGACCAGCGGAGTCGAGGTTGCCTCGCAGGCGTCGGCGATGAGGTACTTCGTGTCGAAGGTATCTGTGCCGTCGATGACGAGGTCTGTGTCCTGACACAGTTGCAGTGCATTGTCTGCGCTAAATCGGGCGACTTTCGCCTCGATGTGTATCTCTGGCTGTAGTTTACGGGCGCGCCGGGCGGCGACCGCGGCCTTGGGCTGGCCCACGTCATCCACGCCGAAGAGCACCTGGCGGTGGATATTGCTCAGCGCTACCTCGTCATCGTCGATGAGCGTAATGTGCCCGATACCCGCGGCGGCCAGCTGCTGCAGGACCGGGCAGCCCAATCCGCCCGCACCCACGATGAGCACGTGCGCGCGGTTAAGAGCTACCTGCGCATCTTGGCCGATTAGCACCTGTTGGCGCGCGGTGCGGGCAGACTCGAGTTCGCTAAGGTCCACTAGAGCACCTCATCGGCCCAGCTGGCAAGGCCTTCAAAGGTTGAAGAGGCTTGGGCATGCTCGCGGCGCGGGATGCGTCCTGCCTGGCGGGCGTAGTGCCCGGCGGCCACCGCATGACGCATAGCGTGGGCCATGGCCACGGGGTCTTGGCAGCGGTTGATAGCGCTGGCCAGCAGAACCCCGTCGCAGCCTAGCTCCATCGCGAGGGCGGCGTCGGAGGCGGTGCCGATGCCGGCGTCGACAAGCACGGGTACATTGGCGCGCGCGGCGATGAGCTCGATGTTGTGGGGATTTAAAATACCCAGCCCCGTGCCGATGGGCGCTCCCAGCGGCATCACGGCGGAAGCGCCCGCATCCTCCAAGCGCAGCGCCGCCACTGGGTCATCGCTGGTATAGGCCAAGACCGTAAACCCCTCTGCCACGAGGAGCTCGGTGGCGTCGATGGTTTCTACGACATCGGGAAGCAGCGTGTGCTCATCCGCAATGACTTCTACCTTGACCCAATTGGTGCCTAGCGCCTCGCGCGCCAGCTGCGCCGTGAGCACGGCATCGCGCGCGGTGCGGCAGCCCGCGGTATTCGGCAGCGGCTCAATGTTAAGCCGGCGCAGCAAGTCAAAGACGCTCTCGCCACCTGCCTGCGCGCTGTGGCGGCGCATCGCCACGGTGGTCAGCTGCGTGCCGGAGGCTACCAGCGCTTTTTCCAGCGCGTCCTGGCTGCTTGCGCCACCCGTGCCCATGATGAGCCGGGATTTAAAGCTCTTATCCGCGATTGTCAGCACTTTACTAGCCTCCCTGGATTGCAGTAAGAACATCAATGACCGCGCCTTCTTCGAGGCGGGTGTCTTCCCACGCCGAGCGTGGAACCACCGCGCCATTTATGGCCACCGCAGTGCCCGCCTCTGGTGCATTTACCTCGGCAATCAGTGCCGCCACTGTTGCTGCGGTGGTATCCATCTTCTGCCCGTTGTAGGTGATTGTCATCGTGTTCCTTATATATCTGTCTTGATATAGCTGTCTTTACTTCGGCTCTAGCGCGCAAAGCGCAGCGGGTCGCAGGCCGAAAGGTCGATGCTGGGGTCCTCGCCGAGGACGATCTCGCGCGTACACCGTGCACCGAAGGCGGCCAGCAGGATACCGTGGCGGAAATACCCGGTGGAGACAATGAGCCTGTCACTCACGCGACCCAGGTAGGGAAGATCATCAGGCGTGCCCGGGCGGGCGCCGGTGGTAGCTTCTAGGAACTCGCAATCTTCGATGCCCGGCAGCACCCGGATGGCATCGCGCAGCAGGTCATAGACACCGCCGGCCAGCGGGGCATTGAGGCTATCCTCGCGGCTGGTCGCGCCCACGGCGATGGTTCCGTCGCCGCGTGGAATCAGATAGATAGGGCGGTCTTCCACGAATCCGCGCACCACGCGGTCTAGCAGCGGGCGGCGTTGCTCTGGCACACGTAGGCGCAGGATGTCGCCGTAGACTGGGCGCAGCGGTTGCGACCATTCGCTAAGACCATCCGCCCCCAGCCCGGCAGCCAACACCACCTGGTCTGCGGCGAAAGTACCTCCTTCGGTGTGTACCATTCCGCCGTCGACTCCATCGTCGACGCGTGTGACCTTTGTGCGGTGAAAGCGCACGCCTAGGTTTTCCGCGGCGTCGTATAGCGCGAGCGCCCATTGCCGGGGGAAGACCTGCGTATCCCCAGGAATTGAGACAGCGCCGGCCAGGCGTGGGCTCAGCCCCGGTTCGAGGGAGCGCGCCTGCCGCACGGTGATGCGCTCGACCTGCATGCCGTGCGCATTCTGGTAGTCCATGAGCTCTGACAGATGCTGGGAATCGGCGCGGTCTGCGGCTACCACGAGCGTGCCTTCGTCGCGGTAGCCGGTATCGAGGTCGCTGTGCTTGGCGACGGCCGCGATAAGCTCCGGATACCACTTGCCCGAGGCCTGCATCAGCGGAAAGAGCGGGTCTTGTTGATAGACCACCTCCGCGGCGGGCGCCAGCATGCCGCCGGCATGGTGCGTGGCGCCGGATGCCGGCGCTGGGTCGAAGACATCGACATTGATCCCTGACTGGGCCAACTCCACTGCGGTGGCAAGGCCAATGACCCCGGCGCCGACGATGGCAACGCTTGAGCTGGCGGTACTAGTAACGCTGGCAGCGCTCATGCGCGACCTTTCTCGAATTCGCTCAGGAGACGCTCGCAGTAGGCCGCCGGGTCCGGGGCATTCATGATTCCGCGCACGACGGCCAGGCCGTCGACGCCGGTTGCAGCGAGCTCGGCGGCATCGTCCGCGGTGACGTCGCCGATGGCGACTACGGGCAGCTGCGAGGCGTTGACGATCTCTGGGTAGCCCTCGAGCCCCAGCGGGGTGCGCCCGGAATCCTTCGTCGGGGTAGCGCGGAAGGGACCGCAGCCGACGTAGTCGAGGACGTCCGCGTACTGGTTCGCGTCCCTAATTAACTCAAGCGTTCCCGTGGTCAGGCCGATGATGGCATCGGGGCCGAGCAGCTCACGCGCGGCACGTGGGCAGAGATCGTCCTGGCCGATGTGCACGCCGTGGACGGGCGCGCCCGCGCAACGCAGAGCTAGGGCGACGTCGACGCGGTCGTCGATAAGCACGTGCGCGCGCGGATTTACCTCGTGCACCGCCTCGGCCACGCGGGCGCCCAAATCATAGAGCGCGCGGGCAGAAATAGGCTTTGAACGCACCTGTACCACACCCGCGCCACCACGCACGGCGGCCGCGGCAATCTCCGGTGACATATTGGTGCCGGTGACGAAGTAACAACGCAGATCAAGCACGGTCGGCTGGTTCCTTGTCTGCCGTTTGATAGAGCTTGGAGCCTTGCGCCTTGAACTCGGCTGACATCATTGCCTCGCCGGCCTTGGCATCGGTGGGAAAGCTCGGCATGCCCAGGGAATCCGAGAAAGTATCGCGGATGTCCTGGCTAATCCGCATGGAACAGAACTTCGGGCCACACATCGAACAAAAGTGCGCGGTCTTGGCGGGCTCAGCCGGCAGGGTCTCATCGTGGTATTCCTGCGCGGTCTCAGGGTCGAGCGAAAGCGCGAACTGATCGTGCCAGCGGAACTCGAAGCGGGCCTTGCTCATCGCGTCGTCCCATGCCCGCGCACCGGGGTGGCCCTTGGCCACGTCGGCGGCATGCGCGGCGAGCTTATAGGTGATGACGCCGGTCTTGACATCGTCGCGGTTCGGCAGACCCAGATGCTCCTTCGGGGTGACGTAGCACAGCATCGCGGTGCCACCCATGGCGATGTGTGCGGCGCCGATGGCGGAAGTGATGTGGTCATATCCTGGAGCGATGTCCGTGACCAGCGGGCCCAGGGTGTAGAACGGGGCGTCGTGGGCCCAGTCCTGTTCCAGCTCGTTGTTTTCCTGGATCATGTTCAGCGGAACGTGGCCGGGGCCTTCCACCATGACCTGCACGTCGTACTCCCAGGCGCGGCGGGTGAGCTCGCCGATGGTCTTGAGCTCGGCGAACTGCGCGGTGTCGTTGGCGTCAGCCAGGCTGCCGGGGCGCAGGCCATCGCCCAAGGAGAAGGCGACGTCGTATTGCGCGAAAATCTCGCACAGCTCGTCGAAGTTCTCGTAGAGGAAGGACTCCTTGTGATGGGCCAGGCACCAGCCGGCCATAATCGAACCGCCGCGGGAGACAATTCCGGTGACGCGCCCCGTGGTCAACGGGATGAATGGGAGCAGAACGCCGGCGTGGATGGTCATGTAGTCCACGCCCTGCTCGCACTGCTCGATGACGGTATCGCGGAAGATCTCCCAGGTAAGGTCCTCGGCCACGCCGTTTACCTTCTCCAGCGCCTGGTAGATAGGCACGGTGCCAATCGGTACTGGGGAGTTGCGCAGAATCCACTCGCGGGTGGTGTGGATGTCATCGCCGGTGGAAAGATCCATCACGGTATCGGCTCCCCAGCGGGTGGCCCAGCGCAGTTTGGACACTTCTTCTGCGATTGAAGAAGTCACGGCGGAGTTGCCGATGTTGGCGTTGATCTTGGTCAAGAACTTGCGGCCGATGATCATCGGCTCGGACTCAGGGTGGTTGATGTTATTCGGGATAATCGCGCGTCCGCGGGCGACCTCGGAACGCACGAACTCGGGATCGCAGTGCTCGCGCAGCGCCACGAACTCCATTTCCTTGGTGATGATTCCCTTGCGGGCATAGTGCATCTGGGTGACGCGCTTGCCGGCCTTGGCGCGCAAAGGAGCACGCTTCTCGCCGCGCCATTCCGCTGAGGCCGCACCACGCTTTTGGGCGGACTTGCCGTCATCGGCCAGATTGCGCTCGCGGCCGGCATACTCCTCAACGTCGTCGCGGCCTGCAATCCACTCGCTGCGCAGACCCGGCAGGCCCACCTCCGGCTCACACTCGGGGCCGCGGGTGCGGTAGACGCGGAAAGGCTCGTTGGGCCCAGTGGGTGAGTCATCGAGCTCGATCTGGGTTTCCGGTACCTCCAGTCCATCACGGATGATGGGGGAGTAAGAGTGCTTTGGATGGATCTCGTTAGGGGTAGCCGACATGGCGCCTTCCTCACTTCCTTCGCTGGTGCTAACCAGACAGGTTCGAACGGTCTAGACGCGGCCTTGGCGCCTATCTCAGCCCACTTCTTCGTGGGCACCCGTGGGGTACTTGCATCACACACCATAAACCCTGTGATGCGCGTCTGTCTTGGAATTGCAAGAATTTGCTGTTCGCGCGGTGGGTATGGAAGAATTCCTTTGTTCTATGTAACAGGCACGAACCGGTCAGCTTCTTCAAGGATGAAGGGGCGCTAGGGTCCTCTGTCTTAAACTGAAAAGGAAAAACAATGGCTAACCTCATTGACAAGGTAGATGCAGCACAGCTGCGTGACGATGTTCCAGACTTCCGCCCAGGCGATACCCTCGACGTAAACGTCAAGGTCATCGAGGGTAAGACCCAGCGTGTTCAGCTCTTTAAGGGCGTGTGCATCCGCCGCCAGGGCGCTGGCATCCGTGAGACCTTCACCGTCCGTAAGGTCTCCTTCGGCATCGGCGTTGAGCGTACCTTCCCGGTTCACTCCCCGAACATCGAGTCCATCCAGGTTGTACGCCGCGGCCGTGTCCGCCGTGCAAAGCTGTACTACCTGCGCGACCTGCGCGGCAAGAAGGCTCGCATCAAGGAGCGCCGCTAGTTCTAGCGCCGAAAGCGCCCGCCTCCGTTTTCGTTCCTCATTCGAGGTTCGAGAGGGAGAGTGGGCGCTTTTGCTATGTCTAGACTGTTAGGTCTGGACTGTTAGCTTTGCTCTAGTTTTCTTGGTTTTGGTGCTGCGTTTAAATCTGTGCTGAGCTGGTGCCCGGCTGCTGGGTGGAGCCCTGGGCCATTTGCTGCTCGGCGAGCATGTGCTTAATGTCTTGTTGGTCGCTCCTTACCTTTTTCGCCCACCAGACGACGCCCGCGACGATCGCAACGATGATCAGTAGCGGTACGAGTATGAAAAGAAGTTCAATTATTCCCAAAGACATAAACAGCACGCTACTACAGGCGAAAAAGTAATTCAATACTTTTTGATGGAAGTTTGCGGAGCTCGCGGGGGACTGATGGGGGATTCGGCGAACTTAGAGTTCGCTGAATGCTTTCGTCAGGGTACCGGTTTTCGGGCCCATTGTTGCTAGGATTTAGCCCGTGAATAACGAGAAGGAATTCGAAGACCATGGCGCAGACGTCGCGACTAGCGAGGCCAAGCCGGTAGAAGAAGTATCAGAGAAGAAAGAAAAGAAGGAGAAAAAGGAGCTGCCGTGGCTCCTGGAGACCCTTCTCATCATCCTCTGCGTATTGTGCGTGGTAGGCCTCGTACAAACCTTCATCGGCCGCCAATATGTCATTCCTTCTGGTTCGATGGAGCCAACCCTCCACGGCTGCGATGGCTGCACCAATGACCGCATCTTCACCGAGAAGATTTCCTACTACGGAGATAAGGGCCCAGAGCCTGGCGACGTCGTGGTGTTCAAGGGCACCGATGACTGGAACCGCAATTACCAGTCGCCGCGTTCTTCCAACGAGGTCATTCACAAGATTCAGGATGTACTGAGCTACGTCTCGCTGACCCCGCCGGATGAGAACACCTTGGTCAAGCGCGTCGTAGCTACGGGCGGCCAGACCGTGTCCTGTCAGGAGGGCGATCCAGCTGTGATGGTGGATGGCAAGCCGATTAACCAGGACTACGTCATGGATCCGCCAACCTACAAGGTTGACGAGAAGACCGGTTCCTATGCCTGCGGCGGTGCCTACTTTGGCCCAGTTACCGTTCCGGAAGGAAACATCTGGGTAATGGGCGATAACCGCACGGCTTCCGCGGACTCCCGCTATCACATGCAGGATCAGTACCAGGGCACCATTCCGGTAGAAAACGTCCGCGGCAAGGTCATGTTCGTGTTCTTCCCGTTCAACCACATCGGTGGGGTAGATGACCCAGACATCCAGGCCTAGAAAGCGGCGTCCCAACCTAGAAAACCGCGCCGTTGACCACGCCCCGGAAGAAGAGCGCGTGCGCGTGCGCGATCTTCTGCCTACGGTCATCGTGGTGTTTCTGGTCTTGGCTTTCGTACAGACGTTCATCGGGCGGATGTATCTGATTCCGTCGGCTTCGATGGAGCCGACGTTGCATGGCTGTGCGGGCTGTAAGAATGACCGTATCTTGGTCCAAAAACTCACCTATTACTTCTCTGATCCGCAGCCCGGTGATGTCGTGGTCTTCGCGGGCGCCGATTCCTGGAATTCCTCTTTCGAAATAAAACGCTCCGATAACGTGCTCGTTCGCGGCGTCGAAAATGCCGGCGCGGCTATCGGCTTGCTGCCTAATGGTGAAAACATTTTGGTCAAGCGTGTGATCGCTACCGAAGGTCAGACCGTTTCCTGCGAGGCAGGCGACCCGGCAGTGATGGTGGATGGCCAGCCCATCGACCAGTCTTATGTCAAAACCCCGCCAGAGATGCCGGTGGATACCGCAGCTGGCTCGGAGGCCTGCGGCGGCAGCTATTTTGGCCCCGTTACGGTCCCAGAGGGAAATATTTGGGTGATGGGTGATAATCGCACGAATTCGCTCGACTCCCGCGCGCACTTGGGCGATAACCTGCAGGGCACGATTCCGGTGGACAATGTTCGCGGCAAGGTAGAGGCAGTGGTTCTGCCGATTCCACGCGCACAGCTTATCGACGATCCCAAAATCCAACATGCGGCGGCTTAAACAACAGCGCACCTACGAAGTGGCCTTGAGTAAGGCTGGCCTGGGCCCGGTAGCCGGCGTCGATGAGGCCGGCCGCGGGGCGTGCTGCGGGCCGATTACTATCGCCGCGTGCATCCTGCCGGAGAAGATCGTTCCGGAGTTGGATAAGCTCACCGACTCTAAAAAGCTCACGCCCAAGACGCGGGAGAAGCTCTATCCCATCATCAAAGACAAGTCTCTGGCCTGGTCTGTGGTGCATATTGGGGCGGATGACATTGATTCTCGCGGCATCCAGCACGCTAACGTCTCTGGAATGCGCAGGGCGGTAGCGCGCCTGGAGGTGCGCCCGCACTACGTGCTTACCGACGCCCTGAAGATCCCCGGCATGCCCGCACCCCAGCTGCCCATGGTGGGCGGCGACGCCGCGGCGCGCTGCATTGCGGCTGCCAGCGTACTGGCGAAGGTCACGCGCGACCACGTTATGGATGAGCTCGATAGGCAGTATCCGGGCTATGGTCTGGGCTCGCACAAGGGCTATGGAACGGCTATTCATCAGGAAGCGATCGCCCAATTGGGTGCCTGCCCGGAACACCGGATGAGCTATCGCAACGTGGCACAAGCCCACGCGAAATTTCTCGCGCGCGCCTGAAACTGTTCAGGTGATTTCCGGGTTAAGCTAAGGCCCATTGACCCCACAACTTTGGAGGATTAGCAAGTGAGCGCCGAGGAACTCGACAACTACGAGGCGGAAGTAGAACTCTCCCTCTACCGCGAATATCGAGATGTTGTAAGCCAGTTCTCCTACGTAGTGGAAACCGAGCGCCGCTTCTACCTGGCGAACGCCGTGGAGCTCATCCCGCACACCTCGGGCCCGGATGTCTACTACGAGGTACGCATGTCTGATGCCTGGGTATGGGACATGTACCGCTCTGCTCGTTTCGTGCGCTACGTCCGCGTTATTACCTACAAGGACGTCAACATCGAGGAGCTGGATAAGCCAGACTTCCTCCTGCCGGAATAGTTATTTCCTTAAAATGTCAGCTCCTGAATAAGGCTGTGCTGGCTTAGCAAACGACACCATCTTTGCGCGCCCTGTCGCGGTAACTTGCCTGAGTCGCGGTGAGTTATCCACAGTTGGCGCGCTTTTTGCGTTTTGGGGCTAGCTATATTCTCTGCTTCTGCGCTGGACTAGGTCTTACAACGAGAAAGTTGATGCGGCTTTTGCGGCGTTTCAGCGGGTGTCACAGCCCGGGGTGCAGCGAAAGCTCGGAATTTGGGGGAGTAAAGCGTGCTTTTAAGGTCCAATAAGAACCAGGTTTTAGGAAAACGCGGAGAGGCATTTGCCGCGAAGTTTTATCGTGAGCGCGGCGGACAGGTGCTGGCCGCCAACGTGCATTATGCGGTGGGCGAGATTGACCTTATCGTGCAGGAGGGGGCCACGATTGTTTTCGTAGAAGTTAAGACTAGGGCCTCTGATGCTTTTGGGGTAGCCGAAGCCGTTACCCCGCGAAAGCTGGCGCGCATGCGCAAGGCTGCGGCGCAGTGGCTGCAGGATAAACCCTTGTCCGTAGTGCGCTTCGACGTCGTGGCGCTGGTGGCTTGCGGCCAGGGATTTGAGCTCACGCACTACGAAGGGGTGGAGCATGGCGCTCGGTAGATGCCATACGACGGCCCTCGAAGGCGTTACCGCGCACGTGGTCACGGTGGAAGCCAACGTGGGAACGGGGCTGCCGGGAGTGCAGGTGGTGGGCATGGCGGATACGGCGATCTCGGAATCGCGAGACCGCATCCGTACTGCGGTGGTTAACTCGCGGCTGCCGTGGGCGAAGACGCGCGTGGTGGTCTCAATGGCGCCGGCGGCTTTGCCGAAGTCAGGTGCACACTTTGACCTTCCCATGGCGTTGGCGATCTTGTCTGCACAGATGCCGCATAATGAACTCCTCGACAATGCGTTGGTGCTTGGTGAGTTGGGCTTGGATGGCAGCGTGCGCCCAGTATCTGGCATCATCCCAGCACTTCTAACGGCGCGGTCCCAGGGCTTCGACACCTTGGTGATCCCGCCGGGCAATGCGGCTGAGGCGACGCTGGTGCCGGATATGAACGTGCTGGTGGCGCACACGCTTGTCGATGCCTTCGCATGGGCATGCGGCAGCCGGGACTTGCCTTCGGCGCAGGGGATGGAAGTACCAGTACCCGCGTGCGAGGAGGTTCCAGACTTTCGCGACATCGCGGGCCAGAGGGAAGCGAAGTGGGCCGCAGAGGTTGCAGCCGCTGGCGGGCATCACCTGTTGATGGTGGGCCCGCCGGGATCAGGAAAATCGATGATTGCGGCACGTTTGCCTTCCATCCTGCCCAAGCTGAGCACCGATCAATCCGTCGAGGCCACAGCCATCCACTCTTTGGCGGGCACTCCCGGCGCGGTGGTCTCCCGTGCGCCGTTTATTGCGCCGCATTCCTCGGTCACGCGGGCAGCGCTGCTCGGCGGCGGTGCGGGGAATCCGCGGCCAGGCGCGGTGAGCTTGGCGCATCATGGGGTGCTGTTTCTCGACGAGGCCAGCGAAGTATCCGCGCGCGTATTGGACGGGCTGCGCGCTCCCTTGGAGGACGGGCACGTGACCATCTCGCGTGCGCGGCGCGAAGTTACCTTCCCGGCGCGTTTTCAGCTGGTGCTGGCCGCCAATCCATGCCGTTGTGCCGCTGAGGAGCCAAGCAAGTGCCGGTGTAGGGCGTCTGAGCGACGGAACTATCTCACAAATTTGTCGGGGCCGTTGCGTGACCGCTTGGATATGGTGGTGGATATATCGGGCCGGGCGGCGAGCTTGCATGCGGTGGATGAGGAGCCTTCGGCGGCAATCGCGGAAAGGGTCGCGCAAGCACGGGATCGAGCGAAGCAGCGCTGGCGCGGTGATGGACTTGCCGTTCACAATAACGGTGCGGTGCCAGCTTCGTATTTGCGGCGGAATCGTCCTGCGACGGAGACTGCAATGGCGATGCTTGCGGCCTATCTTGCAGATGGCGAGCTAAGCCAGCGCGGCGTTGACCGTGTACTACGCCTGGCGTGGACGCTGGCAGACCTTGATGGCAGCGCCCAGCCTGACATCGACCATGTGGGCAAGGCGCTAGACCTGCGAGGGGCGGGCGTGCTGGAAAGGCTCGCGGCATGAGTAGCTTAAATTTGTCTACTCCGCTGCATGCTTGGATCTATCTCAACCGAGTGGTGGAAGGTCCATCTCGTACCCTGCACGGTTTGTTGTCCCAGTACCCCGTGGATGAGGTGGCGCATGGTGTCTATCACGCGGCGGACTGGATTGGTGCGTTGCGCGATGAGACGACAAGTAGGAGGGACTGGCTGCGGCAGGACGAAGACTTGGCAGCGGCGCAGCGCGTGGGTGCGCGGCTGATTACTCCTGAGGATGCTGAATGGCCTCGGGAAGAATTCGCGCAGGCCTTCGGCTTCTATCAGGCAGGCGGCGCCGATGCCCCGGCGACCTTTGATAGCCAGGCCGTTCCACCGAATGCGCTGTGGGTGAAAGGCAAGTCCGTGCGCGAATGCGTGGCTCAGTCGGTAGCTCTCGTGGGAACACGCGCGATTAGTCGCTATGGCTGGGAGGTCTCCAAGTTGCTGGCTGGGGGCCTGGCCAGCCACCAATGGACCACGGTTTCGGGTGGGGCGCTGGGCGTGGATACGACTATCCATGAAGCAACTTTGGAAGCAGGCGGCCACACAGTCGCGGTTGCGCCATGCGGCATTGATGTTAACTATCCTGCGCGCAATGCGTCCTTGTTCGCGCGGATCGTGGAAAACGGATGCGTCATCTCCGAGTTCGCGCCGGGGACTACCCCGCAGCGTCATCGTTTCCTCACTCGCAACCGCTTGGTCGCGGCGCTTTCGGCCGGCACTGTGGTGGTAGAAGCCGCGTTTCGTTCAGGGGCTCTCAACACTTTGAACTGGGCGGAGGCGCTCGGCCGGGTAACCATGGCGGTGCCAGGGCCGGTCACCACAGCAGGCTCGTTGGGATGTCATCAACGCATCCAGGACCAGCGGGCACAGCTGGTGACATCGGTGGATGAGATTCGCGGGTTGGTGGGCAACGTCGGAAGTGTGGATGCGGCAGGGCAGTATGAGTTCGACTTTGCTCCGAGCAAGGTGCAGCAGCTATCTCGCAACGAGCTCAAGGTCTTTGATGCCGCGCCACAAAATAGCGAGGAAGGTGCAACCGCAGAAGACATCGCGCGACAAGCAGGCATGCGCGTGGCCTTGTGCGTCCACCTCTTGGTGGCTTTGCAGAAACAGGGGCTGGTTATACGCGAGGGCAAGCGTTGGCGGCGCAGCGAATGAGATACGAAGATAGAAAGGACAAAGGCGCTGCGCTAGACACGGGGATGTTGAGCCTTCTGCAACTGGAGTAGACTCCTGGGACATGACACGGAGCGCGGAGGAGCTATCTGGGCAGCTGGTAGAGGCAATCGAGGATTTCGCCGAGCACCAGCTGCTCATCCGTGGGCGTTCGCAGGCCACGGTGAAGGGATACCGCTCTGACCTTCGGGACTTAGCTCGTAGCGTTCCAGATTTTGCGAGTTTCGACCTGAACGCATTGCGCGCCTGGCTCGGTGAGGCTGTCACCGCCGGCAAGTCCCGAGCCACCTTGGCACGCCGCACCGCGGCGGTTCGAGCGTTTTCGACGTGGGCGGTGCGCGAAGGCCATCTTGGCTCGGACGTTGCAGCGCGCTTGGTGACTCCGAAGGTGGGCAAACACCTGCCTAAGGTTCTGGGGGAGAACGAAGCAGGGGAGCTCGTGGGCAATGCCGTCTCGGCCGACGAGGTTCATTTCCTGCGTGATAGTGCGATGCTGGAGCTGCTCTACGCCACCGGCATGCGTGTGGCAGAGCTTGCCGGCCTCGATATCGGTGACCTCGATCTGCGCCGGCAGACCGCGCGGGTTACCGGTAAAGGAAACAAACAGCGCGTGGTGCCTTTTGGAGAGGCAGCCGCTGATGCCTTGCGCACTTGGCTGGATAAGGGCCGCGCGCAATTGGCGGGGGAGACGGAAGCCGTCTTCGTGGGCACACGCGGTGGGCGTATTGACCAACGCCAGGTACGCCGCGTGGTGGAGAAAGCCGCACAGGTAACCGGCGCCAATGGGCTAAGCCCGCACAGCTTGCGGCACACAGCGGCGACCCACCTTCTAGAAGGCGGCGCAGACCTGCGCGTGGTGCAGGAGCTTTTGGGGCACTCGTCCTTGCAGACCACGCAGGTTTATACCCACGTTTCCGCACAGCGGCTCAAGGACGTTTACTCTAAGGCCCATCCACGGGCTTAAGCCGGATCACCGGGGCGTCGAGAAGCGAAAGCGGATCGATATACGTCTTTTCCGGGCCGTCGATAAGCGCGCCCCAGTGCAGGCCAGGCTTGCCGTCCACCGGTGGCGCTAACCTGCCAATGATTTGGCCCTCGCGGACCTTATCGCCCTTGGCCACATGCCCGAATACAGGCTGATAGGTCGTGCGCACGCCATCGGCATGTGCGATGGAAACTACGGGTTTGCCCGCCACCTTGCCAACAAAGTAGACCTCGCCGTCGCCAGCAGCGCGTACGTCAGAGCCAATCGAAAGCGCCAGATCCACACCGCGGTGACCAGCGCTCCACTTCTGTGCCGGTGGATCAAAACCTTCCAAAACCCGCGTTGCCATGGCAGCGCCCGTGGTGGGATCGACATATGCCCACGCGGTCGGCGTGTTGGGCGCGCCGAGAGCACAGGGAAGAATGACCAGTTGAAAGGCGCCGAGGCACAGAGCCAGCCAGCAGACATTTGGCTTCGTGCGTATCCAAGAAAAGTTCTTTGCGTTGAGTTTCATAGACCTAGTCTTTGCAATGGGGCAGTGGTGGCGAAAGAGATGATTAATGCGCTGTGAACAAACTGGGGTTAGTGGGGTGCATGTGAGCGATGTGGTGCCGTTTGGGGCCGCGTCAGCGAAAAATTGTGGAAAAACGCCACTCGTTTTGGACTAGTGCGCAGGATGCGGCTAGAATTTGCCCCAGCAGTGTGTCTGGCATGTTTAAAAACATTTCGATGCGCTGACTACGCGCGGCGAAGTCGTTGCTTCCTGGGTTAAGGAAGAAACAGCCCTGTGTTGACGCGGTCCCCACATGACGTGGGGTGTTGACCAGAGCCTTCGTTGCTAGGGTGCGGAATAAAACACCGCACATTTTCTTGCAAAACCGAAATAACAACAGAAAGCGAGCGAATCATGGCAGTTGTAACCATGCGCGAGCTCCTCGACGCTGGTGTGCACTTCGGCCACCAGACCCGTCGTTGGAACCCAAAGATGAAGCGATTCATCTTCACCGACCGTAACGGCATCTACATCATCGATCTTCAGCAGACCCTGACCTACATCGATGAGGCTTTCGAGTTCGTCAAGGAGACCGTTGCCCACGGCGGCACCATCCTCTTCGTCGGCACCAAGAAGCAGGCTCAGGAAGCAGTTGCTGAGGAAGCAACTCGCGTTGGCATGCCTTACGTCAACCACCGTTGGCTGGGCGGCATGCTCACCAACTTCCAGACCGTTTCCAAGCGTCTGAAGCGCATGAAGGAGCTTCAGGCAATGGACGCAGCTGAAGACGGCTACAAGGGCCGCACCAAGAAGGAAGTTCTCATGCTGACGCGCGAGCGCGTCAAGCTGGAGCGCGTTCTCGGTGGCATCTCCGAGATGACCAAGGCGCCTTCCGCACTGTGGATTGTTGACACCAACAAGGAGCACATCGCGGTTAAGGAAGCTCAGAAGCTGAACATCCCAGTTGTTGCCATCCTGGACACCAACTGCGATCCGGATGACGTTGACTTCCCGATCCCGGGCAACGACGACGCAATCCGCGCTACCAAACTGCTGTCCGGCATCATCGCCACCGCAGTTGAAGAGGGCAAGAAGGCCCGCGAGGAGCGCCAGCTGGCTGCAGCTAAGGAAGCTGCCGGCGACTCCGCTGAGAAGGAAGCTCGCGACGCAGCAGAGGCTGCTGCTTCCGACCCAGCATCTGCTGAGTCCGCAGAGTAAAAGACTTTAGGCTAAGCCCCCGCTACCGTTGGATTACGGCCGCGGGGGTTTATTCTTCTGTAAAAACTCACCCCCAAGGGCGGCGTAAAACGTTAGCGTCGAGTACGCTGTCACATCGAATACTGTTTGAAACCAAGGAGGATCGCCCGAACTATGGCGAACTACACTGCTGCAGACGTAAAGGCACTGCGCGAGGCTACCGGCTCCGGCATGCTTGATTGCAAGAAGGCACTCGACGAGTCCAACGGTGACTACGACAAGGCCGTAGAGTTCCTGCGCATCAAGGGCGCAAAGAACGTTTCCAAGCGCGCTGAGCGCGAGGCTACCGAGGGCCTCGTTGCTGTTTCCGGCAACACCATGGTCGAAATCAACTGCGAGACCGACTTCGTTGCAAAGAACGAGGCATTCAAGGCTTTCGCTACCAAGATCGCTGAGGCTGCTGGCGAGGCTAAGGTCAACTCCGGCGAGGAGCTGAACAACCTCGAGATCGACGGCAAGAAGGTTTCTGAGATCGTCGACGAAGAGTCCGCAAAGACCGGCGAGAAGCTGCAGGCACGCCGTGCAGTCACCCTCGAGGGCGACAACGTCGCTGTCTACCTGCACCAGCGTTCCGCTGACCTGCCGCCGGCAGTTGGCGTTCTCGTTTCCTACGAGGGCAACGCTGAGGGCGCACACGCTGTTGCTCTGCAGATCGCAGCTATGAACGCTGAGTACCTGACCCGCGAGGACGTTCCGGCTGAGGTCGTTGAGAAGGAGCGCGAGATCGCTGAGGCTACCACCCGCGAGGAGGGCAAGCCGGAAGCTGCTCTGCCGAAGATCGTGGAAGGTCGCCTGAACGGCTTCTACAAGTCCGTCGTTCTGCTTGAGCAGGCTGCACTGTCCGACTCCAAGAAGACCGTCAAGCAGGTTGCTGAGGAAGCTGGCACCACCATCAAGGGCTTCGTGCGTTATGAGGTCGGCGCCTAAGGCTTCGATTTAAAGCTGCTTGCTTTTTAGCTGCAGACTTTCTAGTGGTCCTGTCGCAATTGCGGCAGGACCATTTCGCGTTTTCTGTGCGGGTGGCATCCACCCCATTGAATATGAGCAATAGAGCTTGTGTGGGTAAGATGGAACGGACTTAAAAACGCCCGCATTAAGGAGACGATGAAGGCCGTGGCTAACCCTGACACCAAGCGAACCGGATACAAGCGCGTAATGCTTAAGCTGGGCGGTGAAATGTTCGGAGGTGGCAAGGTCGGCATCGACCCAGACGTTGTAGAAAACGTCGCCCAGCAGATCGCCGAGATTGCAAAGCAGGGCACCGAGGTCGCCGTAGTCATTGGCGGCGGCAACTTCTTCCGCGGCGCCGAGCTTTCCCAGCGCGGCATGGATCGCGCCCGTTCTGACTACATGGGCATGCTGGGCACCGTCATGAACTCCCTGGCACTGCAGGACTTCCTGAAGCAGCAGGGCGTCGATTGCCGCGTGCAGACCTCCATCAACATGGCTCAGATCGCAGAGCCTTACCTGCCGCTGCGCGCAGACCGCCACTTGGAAAAGGGCCGCGTGGTTATTTTCGGCGCTGGCATGGGCATGCCGTACTTTTCCACTGACACCACCGCCGCACAGCGCGCGCTGGAAATTGGGGCAGAGGTGCTCTTCCTCGCCAAGGCTGTCGACGGCGTCTATTCCGACGACCCACGCACCAACCCTGATGCGGAACTCTACTCCGAAATCACCCCGCGTGAGGTCATTGAGAAGGGGCTAAAGGTTGCAGACGCCACCGCGTTCAGCCTCTGCATGGATAATGACATGCCAATCCTGGTGTTCAACCTGCTGACTGAGGGCAACATCAAGCGCGCCGTCAACGGCGAGCAGATCGGCACCCTGGTTCAGTCCAAGGAAGACTAAGAAAGTACTTTAGGCCACGTCCTTCGCCCCAGAAGGCGTGCGATCCTGCTAGATTCAATCCCAGTTACTTTAAATTCGAAAAAGGGGAGTTTTAACCCAATGATCGACGAGATCCAGCTCGAAGCAGAAGAGCACATGACCGCTTCGGTGGAGCACACCCGCGAGCAGCTGGTCACCATCCGTACCGGCCGCGCAAACCCGGCTATGTTCAACGGCTTGGTTGCTGAGTACTACGGTGCGCCGACCCCGATCACCCAGATGGCTACCATCTCCGTTCCGGAACCACGCATGATGCTCATCAAGCCTTATGAGCAGTCCATGATCCAAGAGATCGAAAACGCTATCCGCAATTCCGACTTGGGCGTTAACCCAACCAACGACGGCCACGTTCTGCGCGTAACCATCCCGCAGCTGACCGAGGAGCGCCGCCGCGACCTCGTCAAGCAGGCAAAGGGCAAGGGCGAAGACGGAAAGATTGCTATCCGCAACATCCGCCGCAAGGCCATGGACCAGCTGAAGAAGCTGCAGAAGGACGGCGACGCCGGCGAGGACGAAGTCGTTGCAGCCGAAAAGGAAATGGAAAAGACCACCGCGGGTTATATCGACCAGGTGGACAAGCTCGTTGCCAACAAGGAAAACGAGTTGATGGAGGTCTAAGCACCTCGAACCTGGCCGCCGGGCACTTTCAGCTCGGCGGCGCTTTTTTGTGAGTATCCCATCTTCCTGTGGAAGGAGCGCGCGTGACTAGCGAGTCGAATCGTCGTCTGCCCAAGCCGAAGAACGGCGCGGGCCGTGACCTGCCTGCGGCGGTCGGGGTAGGCGTGGGCCTTGGCGCACTCGTTGTCTTTGCCGTCTGGGCCGGTGCCTTTGCTTGGTACATGGTCGTGGCAGTAGCCGTCGCTATCGCAATGTGGGAAGTACTCACGCGCCTGCGCGAGCATTCCTTTTTTATGCCTCGCACCCTGCTCATCGTCTTGGGCCAGGCGATGCTTTGGGTCTCCTGGCCGCTGGGAGCCCCCGGCCTCGTAGCGGTCTACGTCGTCGCCGTCTTGGCGCTCATGTTTGGCCGTCTCTTCCACAACGGCCGGCATCGCCCGCCGATTAACTATCTGCGCGATATGTCCGTGGGACTTTTCGTCCTGACCTGGATTCCCTTGTTTGCCACGTTTGCGGCGATGCTGTCTCGCGTGGAGACCCCGTTCGCCTCTGGCGCGGCGTCGATTGTGGCCTTCATGCTCTGTGTCGTGGCCTCTGACACCGGCGGCTACGTAGCCGGCGTGATGTTCGGCTCGCACCCCATGGCTCCTGCGGTAAGCCCCAAGAAGTCGTGGGAAGGTTTTATCGGCTCGGTCATCTTTGGCGTTGCCACCGGTGCCCTTAGCGTGAAGCTGCTGCTGCACCACGATGCATGGGTAGGCGGCCTGATGGGCTTGGGGCTGGTGTTCTGCGCCACCTTGGGCGACCTCGTGGAATCCCAATTTAAGCGCGAGCTGGGCATCAAGGACATGTCCCAGATTCTTCCCGGCCACGGCGGCCTGATGGACCGCCTCGACGGCATGCTTCCTTCCGCCATGGTGACCTGGGTGGCCGTGAACTTCTTGGCTAATTTCCACGGTTTCTAAATTTTTAGCCGAAGGCAAAACCAAAAAGACTCCTCCCTCTCTTCCGGCCACGCGTCGAGCGTGACTTAAGAAGATGCGGGAGGAGATTTTTAATGTATTAGTGTTTGGCTCGCTGGGTATTTAGCGGTTGCGTGCCTTGGCCTGCTTGCGCACCTGGCGGCGCAGCTCGAACATGCGCCACATGCCAACCAGTGCCATGATCAGTGCGCCGGCGATGGCGAAGATGAGGTAGGCGATGCCAGCCGGGAATTCGCCCGACCAGTTCAGGAAGTTCATCGGCACCTTCTGCTGGTTCTGCAGGATAAAGACGATGAGGACGATGAGCAGCAGGAATCCCACGATCAGTGCGGCCCAGGTGGAAGCTGCGAAAGATCCTTTGACCTTCGTGTCCTCTTGCTGGGAGTAAGTGGACTCAACTTCGGTGTGCGTGCCAGTGGTGTTATCAGCGGTGGTCTCTGGCGCGTAGGCGGTCTCGTCTGCGGGGAATTCGTTTTGTGTCATATGTCTATTTAATCCTGCGAGCTGTCGATTGTGCCACTTCGCCTCGGTTTCAATTGGGTAAAAGTGCCGAAAACGTGGAAAAATGGGCGGAACCATGGCTGAAGCATTGAAACTTAATTTCTCCGCCCCTCGGCGCGGTTTGCCGCCGAAGCACTTCGCGGATCTGTCCCACGACGAGCGCATTGACGTCCTCGCGGAAATTGGCCTGCCTAAGTTCCGCGCGAACCAGCTGGCAAAGCACTACTACGTACACCGCACCGCGGATGTCTCCGAGATGACGGACATCCCGGCCGGCAAGCGTGAGGAAGTCCAGGAGCGTCTCTTCCCAACGCTGATGACTCCCATCCGCCAGACCTCCACGGATGACGGGGAGACCACCAAGTCCCTGTGGCGCCTGCACGATGGCACCATGCTCGAGTCTGTGCTCATGCGCTACCCGGGCCGCGCCACCTTGTGTATTTCTTCCCAGGCCGGCTGCGGCATGGCGTGCCCGTTCTGCGCTACCGGTCAGGGCGGCCTCGACCGCAACCTGTCCACCGCAGAGATCGTGGAGCAGTTCCGCCACGCCGCCAAGCTCATGGAGGAAGAAGGCGGCCGCCTGTCCAACGTGGTGTTCATGGGTATGGGCGAGCCGCTGGCCAACTACAAGCGCGTGGTCCACGCCGTGCGCCAGATCACCGGCCAGGACTTGGCGGGCTTTGGCCTTTCCCAGCGCAACGTGACGGTTTCCACCGTGGGACTTGCTCCAGCTATCCGCAAGCTTGCCGACGAAGACCTCTCCTGCACCCTGGCAGTCTCCCTGCACACTCCAGACGATGAGCTGCGTGATTCCCTGGTTCCGGTCAACAACCGCTGGCCGGTCGAGGAGGTCCTCGACGCCGCCCGTTACTACGCTGATAAGTCCGGCCGTCGCGTCTCCATCGAGTACGCGCTTATCCGTGACAAGAATGATCAGGACTTCCGCGCCGACATGCTGGGGCAGAAGCTGCACCGCGCGCTCGGCTCCAAGGTGCACGTCAACGTCATCCCGCTGAACCCAACCCCGGGCTCCGAGTGGGACGCCGCGCCGAAGGCCCGCCAGGACGAGTTCGTCCGCCGTGTCATCGCTCAAGGCGTGCCGTGCACCGTCCGCGATACCAAGGGCGATAAAATCGCCGCCGCCTGCGGCCAGCTCGCTGCCGACGAGCGCGAGTCCGCCTAAAGCTCGGCCCAGCCGCCCAAGCCATTCACGCCGCCCAACCCATTTACGCCGCCCAATCCATTTACGCCGCCCCAAGCTCGCCTTGGGCGGCGCTTCAGCTATAAAGCGCATAAAAATCTCCCCGTCACCCAACAGCAACGTGGGTGGCGGGGAGTATTTCGCGTATGCGCTTAGTGCATTGCCTTGCGGGCTGCACGAGCGGTGCCGCGCTCGACGCGCAGGTGGGAAACGCGAGCCGGGTCGATGTTCAGGGCGCGCAGCTCTGCGTCGCTAAGCTCAGCGTAGGAGCCGGAAACCGTCTTCTGGTCATATACCCAGTCCGGCTCAACGTGGCCAACCGGCTGGTTGCGAGCGGTGACGGTGCGCACCTGAGAGAGGTTCGGGCGCAGGGCGAAGATGATAAGGCCCAGAGCAAGAACGACGGCAAGAGCGATGAGCCAGACGGTCTCAACGTGGCCCTTGTGGTTACCGAAGTTGTAGGCCAGCAGGAAGAGTACAGAAATCCAGCCAGCGATCTGAACGCCAGAGCGGCTGATGCGGGACCAACCAAAACCTGCGGACGGGACGTCCTCAGTGGAAACGCCGTCGAAAACCTGCGGTGCCGGCTTGTGGGAAGACACTTGCTCTCCTTTGCGTGTACATGGCGCACTCTGCGCGCGCACATGAAATGCCATTTATTCTGTGTAGTAGTTTAAATCATCCTCGCCGCGTTAGCGAAGAAACACCCCCGGCAATTTCGCTCACCCTATTTTGGCCGCGGCTCGCTAGGGTTGGAGAGGTGAGTACACAGCGCATTCTTATTCTCGGGTCCACGGGCTCCATCGGCACCCAGGCACTGGAAGTTATCGCCGATAACCCGGATAAATTCCAAGTAGTCGGCATCGCCGCGGGCGGTTCCAACCCGCAATTAGTGATAGAGCAGGCCCGTGCTCTCAATCTTTCGTTTGACCACGTGGCGGTGGCTAGTGAGCAGGCTGCACGCGAAGTCTCCGCAGCCTTGGGAGGCCCGGTGCGCACGGGCGCGGATGCCGCTGAGCAGTTGGTGCGCGAAGTCGAAGCAGACAAGGTGCTCAACGCCTTGGTGGGCTCGATGGGCCTGCGCTCTACCATCGCCACGCTGGAGCAGGGGGCGTTTCTTGCTCTGGCCAATAAAGAATCTCTGGTGGCCGGCGGCCATATTGTCACCCGCATGGCAAAGCCGGGCCAGATCATCCCGGTCGATTCCGAGCATTCCGCCATGGCGCAGTGCCTGCGATCCGGCGCGGAAGGGGAGCTGGACAAGCTCGTGTTGACGGCTTCGGGTGGCCCTTTCCGTGGCCGCACGCGTGAGGAGATGTGGGACGTGACCCCGCAGCAAGCGGCGCAGCACCCCACGTGGTCCATGGGGCAGATGAATACGCTTAATTCCGCGACCTTAATTAATAAGGGCTTGGAGCTTATCGAGGCAACCTTGCTCTTCGACATTGCCCCCGAGCGCATCGACGTTACGGTGCACCCGCAGTCCATCATTCATTCCATGGCTACTTTCAAGGATGGCTGCACCATTGCTCAGGCATCGCCGCCTTCGATGAAGCTGCCGATTTCCCTGGCGCTGGATTGGCCGCATCGCGTGCCCGGTGCGCAGCCGGCACTCGATTTTTCCAAGGCGCACGATTGGCACTTTGAGCCGCTTGACGACGCCGCGTTCCCCGCCGTTTCCCTTGCCCGTGCCGCGGCGGAGGCGGGTGGCACGCATCCGGCGGTCTACAACGCCGCGAACGAGGAGGCTGCGGCGGCTTTCTTGGCAGGCCGCATCCACTTCCCAGAGATCGTCGACGTGGTTGACAAGGTCGTGGGGGAGGCCTCCCAGTTCGCTGGTGTACCCTCATCCGTCGAGGATGTAATCGCCGTTGAGGGCGAGGCCCGCCGGCGCGCAAACGCGCTGGTGGACACTTTGGCTAACTAGAAAGCTTTCACCACTATGGCAAATATCCTGGGCATCGTTTTATTCGCCCTGGGAATCGGTATCACCGTTGCTTTGCACGAGGCTGGACACATGTTCAGCGCTCGTGCTTTTGGCATGCGTGTGCGCCGTTTCTACATCGGCTTTGGCCCCAAGATCGCGAGCTTTACTCGCGGGCACACCGAGTACGGCCTAGCGGCCTTCCCGGTGGGCGGTTTCTGCGACATCGCGGGCATGACGGAACAAGATGACTTCCTCACGGAGGAGGAAGAGCCGCATGCGATGTACAAAAAGCCGGCATGGCAGCGCGTCATCGTGATGGCTGGCGGCATCATGGTCAACCTCTTTTTGGGTTTTGTCATCTTGCTGCTCATCGCCATGACGGCGGGCATTCCGAACCCGGATGCAGACGTGCGCCCACGAGTGGGCGAGGTGGTTTGCTCGGCAGAGCAGAACCAGCAGGGCGAGTTTGCGGACTGCCAGGGCGAGGGGCCTGCGGGCAAGGCTGGAGTGAAGGTCGGCGACATCGTCGTGGCCTTGGACGGCAAGCCTTTGGAAAGCTTTGCGCAGCTGCGTGAGGAGGTCTTCCCGCGCCCGGGGGAGAAGGTGCAACTCGAGGTCGAGCGCGATGGCCAGCACAAGACGCTGGAGATCACTCTGGATTCGGTCAAGCGTTTGAATCAGGAGGGCGCGCTTGTCGACGCCGGCTCCATCGGCCTGGTCAACCAGCCGGTAGATACCACGGAAAAGCATGACTTTATCGGCGCCTTCCCGGCCACGGCGCGTTATGCGGGCTATGTCTTAGACGCGACTGTCGACGGCATCATTCAGTTCCCGGCCAAGGTACCTGGGGTAGTGGCCTCCATCTTTGGTCACGAGCGCGATGTCAACGGTCCGATGTCCGTGGTTGGCGCTTCCCGGGTAGGCGGCGAGCTGGTGGAGCGTAGCCTGTGGTCGACCTTCTTCATGATGCTGGCGACGCTGAACTTCTTCCTGGCTTTGTTCAACCTCATTCCGCTGCCGCCTTTTGATGGCGGTCACATTGCGGTCATCATTTATGAAAAGATTCGCGACGCCATCCGCCGCTTGCTTGGCAAGGAGCCGAAGGGTCCGGCCGACTACACAGCCTTGATGCCTATTACTTATGCCATCGCGGCCGTGTTGATGGTGGTTGGTGCGCTCATCATCGTCGCCGATGTGGTCAACCCGATCCGCCTCTTCGGCTAAGCCTCTTCGGCTTAGCGCTATTGCTCGTCCCGGGCGCAGGGCGGGCATGAGTCTAGGCACTAAGCGGTGCTAAAGTGGTGACGTTAAATCCCCATTTGAATTCCATGCTTGGTTAAGGAGCATTCATGTCGACCCCAATCGGTCTTGGTATCCCAGACGGCCCACCTCCTACCTTGGCTCCGCGACGCAAAACGCGTCAGCTTTTCGTAGGCCCTGTTGGCGTTGGCTCCGAGCACCCGATTTCGGTGCAGTCCATGACCACCACCAAGACCCACGACGTTAACGCCACGCTGCAGCAGATTGCGCAGCTGACCGCCACCGGTTGTGACATCGTGCGCGTTGCTTGCCCGAAGCCAGTCGACGCTGAGGCGCTGCCTGCGATTGCGAAGAAGTCCCCGATCCCGGTCATCGCGGATATCCACTTCCAGCCGAAGTACATCTTCCAGGCCATCGATGCCGGCTGCGCGGCTATCCGCGTGAACCCTGGTAACATCAAGGAGTTCGACGGCCGCGTCAAGGAAGTTGCTAAGGCAGCCGGTGACGCTGGCATCCCGATCCGCATCGGCGTCAACGGCGGTTCCCTGGATAAGCGCCTGCTCGAAAAGTACGGCAAGGCCACCCCAGAGGCTCTCGTCGAGTCCGCTATCTGGGAGGCTGGCCTCTTTGAGGAGTATGGCTTCGGCGACATCGCAATTTCCGTGAAGCACTCTGACCCAGTCCTGATGGTTGAGGCTTATCGCCAGCTGGCTGCGAAGACCGATTACCCGCTGCACCTCGGCGTTACCGAGGCAGGCCCGAAGTTCATGGGCACCATCAAGTCCTCCGTGGCTTTCGGCGCCCTGCTTTCTGAGGGCATTGGCGATACCATCCGCGTTTCGCTTTCCGCCGATCCGGTTGAGGAAATCAAGGTTGGTGACCAGATTCTGCAGTCGCTAAACCTGCGTCCACGCAAGCTGGAGATCGTCTCCTGCCCGTCCTGTGGCCGTGCCCAGGTGGACGTTTATAAGCTCGCCGAGGAAGTTACCGCTGGTCTCGAGGGCATGGAGTTCCCGCTGCGCGTGGCTGTTATGGGTTGTGTTGTTAACGGCCCAGGTGAGGCGCGCGATGCTGACTTGGGTGTTGCTTCCGGCAACGGCAAGGGTCAGATCTTTGTCAAGGGCGAGGTCATCAAGACTGTCCCTGAGTCCCAGATTGTGGAAACCCTCATCGAGGAAGCAATGCGCATTGCTGACGAGGAAGGCTTGGAGGCCGTCGAGGGTGCCAAGGCTGAGGTCCGCGTAACCCGCTAGAGCCCACAGAAAACTCAGCATAAAACACGATAAAAATTGTCCGCTTCACACTTCGGTGTGGGGCGGACTTTTTGTCTCTTTCGGCTGCTAGTATGCCGAAACATGAGAAAGATGGTGGCGCTGCTATGTGCGGCTTCGTTTGGGGCTAGCTCGCTGGTGGCGTGCACGCCGAAACCTGTTTCGGCGGAGCCTGTTGCGGAAAAATTCATCGCGGACATGGAAGCCCGCAACAACGATGAGCTGGCAACGCTGGTGGATAATCCGGACGCCACCACGTCTACGCTGGATGCCACCTACTCGGGCCTGCAGGCAGAAGGTCTTGATATTGAGCTTGGTGATGTTACCCAGGATGACTCGCATGCCACGGCCAAGTACAAGGTGACGTGGGACCTGCCCAAGGACCGCACCTTGAGCTACGACACCGAGATGACCTTGACCAAGAAGGACAAGGACTGGCAGGTGCGCTGGCAGCCGAGCCTGGTGCACCCGAACTTGGGAGCGCATCAGCACTTGGAGTTGCGCGCCATTGACGCCAAGCGTGCGAGCGTGGTTTCCTCCGACGGCGTGGAGCTGCTATCGCCGGGCCTGCAGTACCGCGTGGTGGTGGACAAGGAAAAGGCGGGGGATATGCGCCCGCTGGCTGCCAAGATTTCAAGCGCGTTGAACCAGGCGCATGCCCAGGACGATTCCGTGCCGGAGAAGGACGCGGGGGAGTTAGCTAAGGAGCTGGAGGGCTCTGAGGGCAATAGCTACTCGGTGACGATGCTCAATGAGGCCCAGGCGGAGCAGGTGCGCCCGCAGTTGGAGCACATCGAAGGCGTGCGTTTGAACGAGGAGCCTGCGATGGTGACGAGGGAGACGGGCCTGGCCCCGGATATCCTGGCGCGCGTGCGCTCGATTGTTTCGGATGAGGTCGAGGGCAATTCTGGTTGGTCTATTTCGGTGGTCAATGAAAACGGTGCCGCGCTTAGCGACGTCGAGCTGCATCAACCCGAGGAATCTCCCTCCATTCGCGTTGGCTTGGACTACAATGTGCAGCGCGCGGCCCAGGAAGCGGTGAACATGCGCGCTGACTCCGAGGCGATGCTCGTTGCCATCCGCCCCTCCAACGGTGAGATCCTTGCCGTTGCGCAGACTGAGCAGGCAGACAAGAAGGGTGATATCGCGCTGCAGGGTCAGTTCCCTCCGGGCTCGGTGTTCAAGATCATCACGGCCTCGGCCGCGGTGGATAAGCAGGGCGCTACGGCGGATACCATCGTCCCGTGCCCGGGCACGATGAATCTGTTTGGCCGCACCGTCACCAACTACAACGGCTTTTCGCTGGGCAGCGTGCCGATGCGCCAGGCTTTTGCACAGTCTTGTAACACCACCTTCGCTGAGGTCTCGACCAACTTGAAGGAAGGCGAGCTGGCGAAGACGGGCAAGGAGTTCGGCCTGGGCATTGATTACGACATCCCGGGGCTGACCACTATCACGGGCTCCATTCCAGAGGGCAAGACTCCGTTGGAGCGCACCGAAGCAGGATATGGCCAGGGCGCGGACTTGGCTAGCCCGTTCGGCATGGCCTTGGTTTCTGCAACGGTGGCGGCCGGCAAGACGCCGATGCCGACTCTACTGTCGAATCACAAGACGAAGGCGTCTGAGGACGCCCCGGCACCTGACCCGCACGTGCTGGAGAATGTCCGCGACATGATGCGCGCGGTGGTCACCGGCGGTACTGCATCGGGCATGAAGGCCGGCGGCACCATTTACGGCAAGACCGGTGAGGCTGAGATCAACGAAGGCTCCCACGCCTGGTTCACAGGCTACCGCGAAGATGACATCGCCTTCGCCACGCTCGTTGTCTTGGGCGGTGGTTCCGATACCTCGGTCAACATCACCGACAACTTCCTGCAGAAGCTCGACGCTTACCGCGCCGAGGGCAACGGTTCGGCGCCCGCGCCACAAGAAGGCGAATAGAACGCACAAAACCCAGCTCTAGCCGCAGCACTTAACCTGGTTAGCCGCGGGGTGGGGAACAGGACTAACATGGTCAAACATGAGTAATCGCGCAAAATTGACCCCTCAGAAGCCCACCCCGATCCGTACCGTTCCGGATTCCATTGAGCGCCCGGAGTACGTCTGGAAGGAAACCGTCCAGGAAGCAATGGGTGAGCCTTTCGTTCAGACCCCTGAGACCATTGAGGCTATGCGCGAGGCATCCAAGATTGCCGCTAACGCCCTGCAGGAGGCCGGCAAGGCTGTCGCTCCTGGCGTTACGACTGATGAGCTGGACCGCATCGCGCATGAGTACATGCTGGATCACGGTGCATACCCTTCGACGCTGGGTTACATGGGCTTCCCGAAGTCCTGCTGCATCTCGCTGAACGAGATCATCTGCCACGGTATCCCGGATAGCACCGTGATTGAGGATGGCGACATCGTAAACATCGACGTCACCGCATTCAAGAATGGTGTCCACGGTGATACCAACGCTACCTTCCTCTCCGGAAACGTTTCTGAGGAGCACAAGCTCCTCGTTGAGCGCACCCACGAGGCAATGATGCGCGGCATTAAGGCGGCAAAGCCAGGCCGTGAGGTTAATGTCATTGGCCGCGTTATCGAGTCTTACGCCAACCGCTTTGGCTACAACGTTGTCCGTGACTTCACCGGCCACGGCGTTGGCCCTACCTTCCACAACGGCCTCGTGGTTCTGCACTACGATTCCACCACGTACCGTGACATCCTCGAGCCAGGCATGACCCTTACTATCGAGCCGATGATCAACCTCGGTTCCCTTGATTACGAAATCTGGGACAATGACTGGACCGTGCAAAACGTTGACGGCAAGTTCACCGCCCAGTTCGAGCACACCCTCGTCATCACCAACGACGGCGCCGAAATCCTCACGCTGCCAGACGAGAACTAACCGAAGCTAGAAACCTAAGCCAACACAATATAGTGGCGCCCTCCATCTTGGAAGGCGCCACATTTTCTATCTGACCCCGACTCAATACTGAGCCCAGATACGCGAAAAGCGCTCCTTCCCCAAAAGGGGAGGAGCGCCAGCGCTTTGAAAGTCCTAGAACCTTCTACCGTGAATTAGCGGCGGAAGATTGGGTCCAGGATGTGCTGCGGCAGGATGCCGGTGTAGACAGCCTGGTTGTAAGCAGCGATCAGGCCACCGATAGCAGCAACGATGCCAGCAGCGATGGTGCCATCGCGCCAAACGAGGGACCAGGGTGCGTCGTTGTTCTTGTCATTGGTCTCCTTGCCAAGAAGATCGGTGCCGACAACCTCTTCATCAGCCTTCAGCCAGTCACCGAGCTTGGAGGAACCAGAGAAAGAGGAGGTCTGGGACTGGGTGTCAGGCTCTGCTGCGGACGCAGCGGAAACGCCGCCGAAAGCGACGGTGGTAGCAGTTGCGAGTGCAACAGCAGCGGTACGGAAGTTACGCATTATTTTGCCTTTCGGAATTCTTGATAGTGCTGATTAGCGAGCGAACGGGCCGTGAACGATGAAGTTGTAAACAGGGCCGATGACGCCGCCAACGAGAGCGCCGATGCCGCCAACGATGGTTGCAGCGTAGAGAGCCTTAGCCCATGCCGGAACTGCGGAGAAGTCCTTGGAGGAACCAAAGATGTCGCGGCCATTGGTGGCCTGATCGTTCTCGAGATCGATCTTGGAAGACAGGGAGCCTTCGCCCTTGGTCTCGCCTTCGGAGTTTGCCAGGTCGTTGGAAGAACCAGCGAAGATTCCGTCGTAGGAGGAACCGTCAGCGGTCTCAGCAGCGGAAGCAACGGTGGTGCCACCGAATGCTACAGCGATTGCGGTTGCGCCGGCGAGGGCTGCATTGCGGATACGCATATCAAAAATCCTTAAATGTCGTACTTGCAAGGCTTTCGATGGAAAACCTAAGTGTTTTGTGGAAACTACTCCCGAAATTGCTTTCAGAGGATTTCCAGAAACACGCGGTCGCCGGTTTAATATCGGCTCGAGCCGGTGTCCTCAATCAAGGTAGCCCATATGTACTTAAATTGCACGTCACGTTTGTAATTTGATTTAGAAATCTTTCGGGGCTGCCCCCGAAACCGGTCGGATTTGCAACGATGGATTTCGGGATGGTCCCCGCGCTCAAGTGGGCAAACTCTTCTTCTGAGGTTTCCTGTGGGGGTAATTGTGATGTTAGTCACGTAACACAGTCGTTTGCCAGTTTAATCCAAGGACTGCGTTTTCCACGAGCTCCGGCAGAGCTGGATGGATCCAGTATTGCTTCCGAGCAAATGTGCGCATGTCAACGTTGTAAACCATGGCGGTGATGAGTTGCTGGATTAGCGTCGATGCTTGGGGTCCCATTAGGTGTGCGCCTAGTAGGCGGCCGGTTTCTTTGCAAGCGATTAGCTTACAAATTCCTGAATTATCTTCCATGGCCCATCCATAGGCAACATCCCCGTAGTTCTGAACCTTAACGGTAATGTTGTACCCCTGTTCGAGGGCTGCTTCCTCCGTTAGACCAACGCTCGCGATCTGCGGATGAGTGAAAACAGCCGCCGGGACGTGCTCATGCGGCATAGCCTGAAGCTCCTCAGGGTGAAGGAGGTTGTGCTGCACCGCGCGCATCTCTGCATTCGCAACGTGCTTGAGCATGTAGGGAGACGAGACGTCGCCAAGCGCCCAAACGCCCTCCACGGAGGTGCGGCCAAACTCGTCGACCTTGATGCGGCCGTCCTCACGGACCTCAATGCCTGCCTTGTCCAAGTCCATCAAGTCGCCGTTTGGTTTGCGGCCCGTTGCCACCAAGATTGCCTCGGCCTCAACTGTGGAACCATCCTCCAGTGTCAGCGCTACACCTTCCGCAGTCTCCTCCAGTCTCTGGGTATTCGCGATGCGAACATCGAAGCGCTCACGGGCGAGCTTGTTGAAGCGCTCCACAATGTCGTGGTCCAGGTGGCGCAGGAGCTTCTCGGAACGGTTGACCACCGTGACCTTCGTGCCAAGACCATCGAAGACGTGGGCAAACTCCATGGCAATGTAGCCGCCGCCCACGATAATCAGGCTTTCCGGCTGCTTAGGCATGCGCATGATGTTCTCGTTCGTATAGAACTTCACGCCGGAATCCTTGTATACCGCAGGAATAGATGGGCGAGAGCCCGCCGCAATGACAACCTGTTCGCCAGTAATGACTTCATCGCCCACCGCAATTGCCTTGGGGCCTAAGAACGTGGCGTGCTTGTCAAAGACCGTAATATTCGGCGTCTCATCGCCGCGCCGGTAGGCCTCGCCGCCCTCGGCAATCTTGTCGATGCGGTTGACGAAGACGCGCTCAATAATGGATTCCCAGTCCACATTATTTACCTGCGCATCAATTCCCAGGCGCTTTCCCTCCTTTGCTGCGTGCGCCAAGTCGGCTGCGTAGACGTACATCTTCGTCGGAATGCAACCCACGTTCAAGCAAGTGCCGCCAAAGGTTCCTTCCTCGACGATTGCGATCTTCTTATCCTCGAAATCCTCCGAAGGAATCGAGTTGCCGGAACCGGTACCGATAATGATCAGGTCGAAGTGTTCAGCGCCCGGGAAAGTGGAATCTTGCGAAGTCATTTTTCTCCTTATTATTTAGGAAACGTTTAGGGTGCCTTTATTCAGTTTGTTTTAGTTAGGGTTTGAGTATGCCCGGCAACCATTCATCGACTACGTGGAAGGCCTCGTCGCGGATCGGCTCCCGAGACAAGAACACGTCATGGCGCGCGCCCTCAATCGGGTGCAACGTGTAGTGCGTGCCCAACTCTTTGGCCCAGCGCTGCGTTTGCTTGACATCAATTACCGCGTCCACGTAGTTGATTTCCTCCGAATACGGTGCGGTGAAATTCGACTTGGTGGACGTCAGCGTCAGGATTGGCACACCGACATCGATGCGGCCGGAGTGGATGGCGTCGAATGCCTTAAACACCGCGCGGATCCATCCCATATATTTCTTGTGGCCCGCCAGGGGCTTCTTCTCAAGGTCATAGTTCCACTCGCCATAGCGGCTGGAATGGATGGAATCACCGAATGCCGTGAGATTGCCGCCGTAAAGCGGGAGAGTGGGGGCGAGCTTGCCTAAAGCGAAGATGGCTGGTTTGAGCGCCGTGTAAGCCGGCTTCGGCACACCCATCATGTCAAGCCATGGGCTATTGAGGATAAGCCCTGCAATGCGGTTGTGGCGCTGCTCGTCGCAACGGCGCAACTGGTCAAGCCACAGCGGAAGGATGCAACCCGCGGTGGAGTGGCCCAAGAACACGACCTTGTCCTGCGGGAGGGCGTCGAGTGCCACGTTTAAGTCCATAAAGTAGTGGTGCATGTCCGTGGTGTAATGCCACTTCTGGTTCGGCTTCCGGGAGCGGCCGCACTTGCGAAGATCGAGGGCGTAGAACGCGTAACCCTTCTCGTGGAAGTGCTTTGCCACGTGCGCCTGGAAGAAGTAGTCGGTCATGCCGTGAACCCACACGACGGCGACCCGGTTATCTAACCCGGTGTGCTCGGCGTCTTGTCGGTTCGTGGCTTCGTCGGCGTCGTTCGCGGTGCCTGTATAGCGAATCAAGGTGGCCTCGACTTCGCCTTCGCCGTCGGGGTCGGCGCCTAGGGGCAAGGTCGCGGCTTGGAAACCCGTGCCCAAAATGTCTTGTTTCCATTGCAGAGTTGACTCAGTCATATGCACAGTCTAGGCAAAGTGGGGTGATACGGACTGTGAAAAACGGACATTTTCCCGGTTGAAGAATCCCAATTTCTACATTAAGGGCGTATGGTGGTTTGGTAATGCGTGACGCGTCCCTTGTTATGTGCCGTTGTCAGCGACAAAGGATTAGGGCAGTTGCCTGGCCTTTGCGTGACCAAAGCCGCCGCAGGCTTTGTCCTCCTGATAGTGGAATGTAAAAGGTAGGCGAGAACGTAAGACACTAAAGGCTCTTGTTCACCAGCGAGAGCTTTGTCCAGGAGCAATAACTTTCAATCTGAAGAGGTAATAGCAAGGTGTCCTCCGACAAGAAGACAGCACAAGTTGTAGATGAGGTAGATGTAGCCCTCGTAGGCGCCGGTATCATGAGCGCCACCCTGGGCGCTATGCTCCGCGAGCTGGAGCCAAGCTGGACCCAGATGGTCTTCGAGCGCCTCGATGGACCTGCTCTGGAGTCCTCCTCTCCATGGAACAACGCTGGTACCGGCCACTCTGCGCTGTGCGAGCTGAACTACACCCCAGAAAAGAACGGTCGCATCGACATTTCTAAGGCTCTGGGCATTAATGAGAAGTTCCAGGTTTCTCGCCAGTTCTGGTCTCACCAGCTCAACAACGGCATCCTGACCGACCCGAAGGCATTCATCAACCCGGTCCCACACGTGTCCTTCGCACAGGGCTCCATCCAGGTTGATTACCTGAAGCGCCGCTTCGAGGCCCTCAAGGACAACCACATGTTCCCGAACATGCAGTTCTCCGACGACGACGCAGTATTCCAGGAGAAGCTGCCGCTGATGTCCGAAGGCCGCGACTTCAACTCCAAGAAGGTTGCAATTTCTTGGACCGAGGCAGGCACCGACGTAAACTTCGGTGCACTGACCAAGCAATTCTTCACCGCTGCAAAGGCGTCCGGCACCGAGATCCGTTACGGCCACGAGGTCGTTGACATCAAGCGCGACGGCTCCACCTGGAAGGTTTACGCCAAGAACCTGCACACCGGTGACTACTCCGTGGTCCGTGCGAAGTTCGTCTTCGTTGGTGCTGGCGGATACGCACTCGATCTGCTGCGCAAAGCAGGCGTCCGCGAGGTCTCCGGCTTCGCTGGCTTCCCAGTTTCCGGCCTGTGGCTGCGTTCCAAGAACCCTGAGCTGGTCAAGCAGCACCACGCGAAGGTGTACGGAAAGGCTGCCGTCGGCGCTCCTCCGATGTCTGTTCCGCACCTTGACACCCGCGTCATCGACGGCGAAGAGGGCCTGCTGTTCGGCCCATACGGTGGCTGGTCTCCGAAGTTCCTGAAGAAGGGCTCCTACCTCGACCTCTTCAAGTCCATCCGCCCGGACAACATTCCTTCCTACCTCGGCGTTGCCGTGCAGGAGTTCGGCCTGACCAAGTACCTGGTTTCCGAGGTTCTCAAGGACTTCGACAAGCGCGTCGAGGCGCTGAAGGAATACGTTCCTTCCGCAGACCCAGCAGACTGGGAGACCGTCATCGCCGGCCAGCGCGTTCAGGTCATCAAGCCGGCCGCTGCACCGCACTTCGGCTCCCTCGAGTTCGGCACCACCCTCGTTAACAACCCAGAGGGCAACATCGCCGGCCTACTCGGCGCTTCCCCAGGCGCTTCTATCACCCCGGCCGTCATGATCGAGCTGCTTGAGCGTTGCTTCGGCGAGAACATGATCCAGTGGGGCGACAAGATCCAGGAGATGATTCCTTCCTACGGCATCAAGCTGGCCAAGGATAAGAAGCTCTACGACGAGATGTGGGACTACACTCAGAAGACCCTCAAGCTCGACGAGAAGTAAAAACTTCGCCTAAGTTCCGCAGTACGTCCGGTAGCCCTCAAGGTTGCCGGGCGTTTCGTATTTGGCGTTGGGCGCAAACGGGCGAGTAACGGCGTCCAAGAACTCGTGGATGGCGTCCATCTCGAGCAGCGCTTCCTCCACGTTGTGCGGGCGCGGGATGATCCGCGGAACGGTGCTGTTCTTCTGGCCGCCGGGCGGATTCGTTGGCTGCGTACCGTGCAGCTTCTCCCACAGCTCTAGGTTGGCCAGCGTGAAGTCCGGCTGTTTTTCTGCCAGCTCGGTGAAGTACTCACTGCGGAGATTAGCGTGCTTGCTAGCGCTGACTTCAGCATCGGTGCCGATGCCAAAGCGCTTGACGAAGTCGCGCTCAAGTTGAGAAGCGAAGCGCTCGTGGTAGCTGTTGATGGTTTCTTGGGCGAAGTTGATGGCCTGGTTGGGGGAGGTGTCGAAAAGCGGCAACATGCTCTCCGCCAGACGCGCGAAGTTCCAGCCCAGGATGTCGGGCTGATGTCCAAAGCGGTAACGACCGCGGGTATCGATGGAGCTAAAACAAGTATCAGGATCGTAGGTCTCCATGAAGGCGCACGGTCCGTAGTCGATGGTCTCGCCAGACAGGGTGGTGTTGTCCGTGTTCATCACGCCATGGATGAAACCTACGTGCTGCCAGGCTACGACCGTAGCAATCTGGGCGTCGAGGGCGCGGGTAAACAGCTCCTTGTAGCTCGCGCCAGGGTAATGCCGGGCGATCGTGAAATCCGCCAGCTGCTGTAGCTGGCCTGTTTGCGCCGCGTAGTGGAAAGAACCGATGCGGATGTGGCTGGCAGCTACTCGCACCAAGATGCCGGCTTCCTCCTCCACCTGGCGCTGGATGCGCCGGCCAGTAGAAAGGACCGCTAGCGAGCGCGTCGTCGGAATGCCCAGCGCGTGCATCGCCTCCGAGAACAGGTACTCGCGCAACATAGAACGGACTGTTCCGCGCCCGTCAGCCCCAGGGCGCGAGTACGGGGTAGGGCCGGTTCCCTTCGCATGGAGATCGCGCAGGCCTTCCGGAGTCTCGATTTCACCCAGTAGTAAGGCGCGGCCGTCGCCCATGCGCGGATTGAATTGGCCGAATTGGTAACCGGCATAGGCCATCGCGTGTGCCGGGCTATCCTCGCTGCGCCCACAAAGGAAATCGACTCCAGCGGGGCTGCGCAGCCACTCTGGGTCGAGGCCCAGCTCCGTAGCTAGATCCTCGTTCAAGATGAGCAAGCGGGGCGCAGGTTGCTGCTCGCCGCGGCTTTCCCGCGCCATGCCGGGAAGGCGCTTAGCAAAGGTGTGGTGCAGTTCGAAGGGAAGTGACATGCCTAAACCTCCAAGCTTCCGCGAACTCGTACGTGGACGTTTCCACCGACCCAGACATTAGCGCCGTCGTCAGTAATATGCACCAAGCCGTTCCTGCCAAGCTGGCTGCCCTGCCGTGCGGTGTAACTAGCCGGTACCAGGCCGCGCTTGCGCATGAATTGGGCTGCTGTGCCATTGAGAGAGCCTGTGACTGGGTCTTCGAAACCAGGGGTAAAAGCCCGTATCTCGTAGAGCGGTTGACCTGCTCGTTGCGGGGACTCAAGTCCCACGACACCGACCTTGATGCCGCGCGCGTTGTTGGGCTGCAGTGTGCGGACCGCGGCGGCGTCGCGAAGCTGCACTAGGCGCCAGCCGGGGCCGTTGTCAGCCCATGCGGCGTCGTAGATTTCGGCCTCATCGATGCCGAGTGCTGCGGCGGACTCGCTCAGCTCGGCCGTGCTCAATGGCCCAGATTTGTAAAGCGCGGGGCTGGCAAAGGAAAAGACTTCCCTTTCTTCCTTGATGTCTACCAGCCCAACGCCGCATTCCTGAACGAGGTCGCCTGTATGTCCAGTGAGCTCGCAGAACACCCGTGCTGTGCCCAACGTGGGGTGACCTGCGAAAGCGAATTCTTCGTGCGGCGTGAAGATACGCACCCGGTAGTCAGCGTCTGCGGTCGTAGGGCGCAACAGGAACGTCGTCTCCGAGAAGTTGATCCAGTTAGCAATGCGCTGCATCTGCTCGGTCGAAAGCTCATCCGCCCCGGCGATGACAGCTAGTGGATTGCCGCTAAAGGCCGTGGTGGCGAAGACATCGACTTCGAAGTAATCAAGGTGCATGGCCACCAGCTTACGAGCCCGCGCAAGCCGCCATGCCGCGGTCTATCCTATGGAACATGAGCGAAGCACTTTTTAGCCGCATCGAGCCAATTCAAGTAATGGCGGATGGCACCGTCAAACAGGTCAATCCCTTCTCCGGAACCGAGGTATGGACCGTTCCAGGCCGCGGGAATCGTCCGTTTGCGCATACCGCCTCTAGCTCCCAACCGCTGGCTGCCGATGCCGCGCGAAACACCTGTGCTTTTTGTTCTTCGCGCAAGCTGGAAACCCCGCCTGAGAAATCACGCATCTTAGCCTCTGGCGAGATAGTGCGTGGGGTTGCGCCAGATTCGTTGGATGCAACCCAGCCTGCTTTTAGGCGCGTACCGAACCTCTTTGAGATCGTCTCCTTCGACTACTGGAAGGCCAACTACGAGTATGAGATGGACGCGGAGACTAAAGAGAGGATGGAGGGCTACATTGCGAATCCTGTAGGCCGCGAGCACGTTCTAAACATCGTGCGGACGAAGCTCAGGGCGGCCGGTCGAGATGCGGACCTAGGGGAGCAGGAACTGCTTACACACGCCGGCTGCTTTTTCGGTGGCGGTCACGATGTCATCATTGGCGCGCGCCACTTTGTGGACGGTGCTACCGATGATTCGCAGTTGGCCTCGTCTGGCACGCTCAGCCCCGACGAGCATTTCCTCTTTACTTCGTTTACCGCAGACTCCATGCGTGACCTTTATGAGCGCAACCGCTACGCCGACTATGTGGTGGCCTTCCAGAACTGGCTGGCGCCCGCCGGGGCTTCCTTTGACCATCTGCACAAGCAGCTGGTGGCCATAGATGACCTCAGCATGTCGGCCGCGCATGAAAACGACATCCTGCGTGCACACCCCAACATGTACAACGACTGGGCCGTAGGCTACGCGGCGCAGCACAACCTGGTGATTGCAGAAAACGATTATGCGGTACTCTTTGCCGGTTTTGGCCATCGCTATCCCACACTGGAGATCTTCTCCAAGTCCGAGCACTGCGAGCCGTGGAAGCAAACGCCTGGGGAAATCCGCGGAATGTCTGACCTTATCCACGCGGCCCATGCGGCAGTTGGCCCCGATGTGGCCTGTAATGAGGAATGGCACCACAAGGCGCCATCGGTCGACCTCGCGCAGCCGTGGCGAGTGATGATCAAACTGCGCGTGTCCACGCTGGCCGGCTTTGAGGGCGGGACCAAGATTTATATCAACACCATCTCGCCGTGGGGATTGCGCGACCGCATCGTTGATTCGCTGTACCGCCTGCGCGAGCGAGGCAAGCTTGCCTCCGGGATTGCGATTGCCACCGAATGCAGCCTAGAGCGCAATAGCCTGCGCTATAACAGCTAATTTGCCGGTGTTCGGTCCTAGGAGTCAAGCACGAGCACCAATTCTGGGGCGCGCTCGCTGCCGCGGATTTCCGTCTCCCACTCGGGGAAGCTTGCGGCGGCTGCGGAAAACTCCTCGAAGGTGGTTGGAAGCACCGGCTGGCTGAGCACGTGGCGGGCGAGTAGGCCCTTGTAGTGCTTGTTGAAGTGAGAGATGACCTTGCGCGAGCCATCAGGCTGAACCGATTCCACGCGAACCGTGGCCGCCGTCTTGAGCTTGCCCAGCTGCTGGTAGGTGCCAGAGCGCATATCGACCACCAGCTCATGGGCCGCGACTTCCTCCAAGGCCTCAGTGATCGCCTTACCCCACCAAGACTTCATAGTGTTTCCACTCAGCTTCGTTCCGCCGGAGAGACGATAATGCGGAATCAGATCATCGGCGCGGACGATGCCGAACAAGGCGGAGCCGATGGCTAGGTGGGAACGAGCGGCGTCGGAAAGCGTGGCGGCATCCAGCGCGTCATAAAGCACACCCGTATACCGTTCGATGGCCGGCAGGGTAGGAGAGCTATAAATTACCTGGTTGGCCTCGGCCTCCCCGCGGAGCTTTTCCGAGAGCTTTAGCTGAATCATCGCCTCATCCACCTCGAGAGAGGCAAGCGCCTGCGCGATCTCCTGGCGCGCCGGGTTCAGCGAGGGGAAGGACAATGCTCCGAAGTCGAGCGGGGCACCGGTGCCGCCGGGGGCTTTCGTCTCAGAAGGAGGGAGGAGAATGAGCATAGCTAAATACTAGCGGGGTAGAGTGCTAGGCATGATTACTCGCCTTTCGAATCTCTTCCTTCGCACCTTGCGCGAAGATCCGGCAGATGCCGAAGTAACCAGCCACAAGCTCCTCGTTCGTGCAGGCTACGTCCGCCGCGCCGCGCCGGGCGTTTACACCTGGCTGCCACTCGGCCTGCGCACCCTGTCCAAGATTGAAGACATCGTGCGCGAGGAGATGAACGCAATCGGCGGCCAGGAGATGCTCTTCCCGGCCCTTTTGCCGCGTGAGCCGTATGAGCAGACCCAGCGCTGGACCGAGTACGGCGATAACCTCTTCCGCCTGAAGGACCGCAAGGGCGCAGACATGCTGCTCGGCCCGACGCACGAGGAGATGTTCGCCTCGGCGGTAAAAGACATGTACTCCTCTTATAAGGACTTCCCGGTTACCCTGTACCAAATCCAGACCAAGTACCGCGATGAGGAGCGTCCGCGTGCGGGCATCCTCCGCGGCCGCGAGTTTGTGATGAAGGATTCCTACTCCTTCGACATGAGCGACGAGGGCCTGGACGAGTCCTACCAGCGCCACCGCAAGGCTTACCAGAACATCTTCAACCGTCTGAAGATTGATTACGCCATCTGCAAGGCAACCTCTGGTGCCATGGGAGGTTCCGCGTCCGAGGAATTTCTGGCTGTCTCTCCGGCAGGTGAGGACACCTTCGTACGCGCCACGGAGGGCGAGTACGCGGCTAACGTTGAGGCCGTGGTTACCCCTGTGCCGGAAGAAAAGGCAATTGAAGGCCAGGCAGAGGCGAAGGTTTACCAGACGCCTGATGCTGCGACCATTGACTCTTTGGTGCAGTGGGCTAACTCTGAAGGCATCGAGGTTGAAGGCCGTGCGGTGGAAGCCGCTGACACCCTGAAGTGCATGGTTATCAAGGTGGCACAGCCTGAGGCAAGCGAGGAAGAAAAGGAATGGCAGCTAGCTGCTGTTCTGATTCCGGGCGATCGCGAGCTGGACGAAAAGCGCCTTGAGGCCTCCCTTGAGCCTGCCGAGTTTGAGCTGGCCGGTGACGAGGACTTCAAGAAGAACCCCTTCCTGGTTCGCGGCTACGTGGGCCCGCGTTCTCTCAATGCAAACGACGTGAAGGTCTACGCTGACCCGCGCGTGGTAACGGGCTCTTCCTGGATCACTGGTGCTGATGAGGCTAATCACCATGTGGTGGGCTGTATTGCTGGCCGCGACTTCGAGGTTGACGAGTTCATCGAGGCCGCCGAGGTCAAGGAAGGCGATCCGGCACCGAACGGCATGGGCACCCTGACCCTGGAGCGCGGTATCGAGCTGGGCCACATCTTCCAGTTGGGCCGCAAGTACACCGAGGCATTCGATGTTCAGATCCTGGATGAGAACGGCAAGCGTGCGGTTCCGACCATGGGCTCCTACGGCATCGGTATCTCCCGCATGATGGCTGTGTTGGCCGAGCAGATGGCCGACGAGAAGGGCCTGCGTTGGCCGGTTGAAGTTGCTCCTTTCCAGGTGCACGTGGCTGTGGCGAACAAGGACGCCGCTGCGCTTGAGGCAGGGCAGAAGCTGGTCGAGGACCTAGATGCTGCTGGCATCGAGGTTCTCTTTGACGACCGTCCGAAGGTATCTCCGGGCGTGAAGTTCAAGGACGCTGAGCTGCTGGGTATGCCGTTCATCGCCATCCTTGGCCGCTCGTTTGCCGATGGCATCATCGAGCTGCGCATCCGTGGTGGCGAAACGCTTGAGGTGCCAGCTGAGCAGATCGTGGACAAGCTCTTGGAGCTCGTGCGCGGTTGAGGCGTGCCGTTAGAGTGCGCTGTTGGCGCGTGCTGTTAAGAGCGCGCTGTTAAGGCGCAGGTACCGCTGTATGTAAATAAGGCTTCCAATCTTGTGATTTGGGGGCCTTATTTGCATATATAAGTACCTGGCAGTTGGGGTCACTCCGGCCGCGCGGGTTCGCGGGGCGTTTCCGTGTGGGGTGGTGCGGTTTGTGGGGTGCGGTGCGCGGGGTTGAGGTGAGCCGTTAGAGGGCGAGTACCGCTCTGCGTAAATAGGGCAGCTGTTTGCCGTGTTTTAGGCGGCCTATTTGCACACAGAAGTACGTTGATGGGGGATGCAAAGCGGTCCGATGATGGGGGATGCAAAGCGGTGGGTTGCTGTGGATACGCGAAGGCCCTGCCCCTCTCGGTTCGAGGGGGCAGGGCCTTATGGCACATATGAGTGTGGATTTAGTAGCCGCCTACCGGGCCACCACAGTTTGGCCAAGCGCCGGCGCCCTGGGTAGCCAGGACCTGCTCGGCAACAGCAATCTGCTGCTCTTTTGTTGCCTGGTCAGCGGTTGGGGCGTACTGCTGGCCGCCGAAGCTGCTCCAGGTCTGTGCATTGAACTGCAGGCCACCGTAGTAGCCGTTGCCCGTGTTGATCTGCCAGTTACCACCGGACTCGCATGCTGCAACCTGTTCCCATGCGGAGGCCGGGGCAGCGTTTGCGGCAGGTTGCGCCAGTGCGGCAACGCCCATTGCAGCGGCAGCGGACAGGGTTGCAAACTTCTTCTTTGAACGCATTGAGAAAGTTCTCCTTCTCTTTGTGTCATTAAAGGAACACCCACGCGGTATCTCCGGTGTGTCCATGGCCAACCAACGTAAAAGCGGTGGGAGGGCCCTCGCAATGAAATGCGTCGTAAAGTTTGCTGCTCATTGTCTGGCCGCTACTCAGTAAGCCTTAAGCGGCTGTGGGCTCGGTGGAGAAAACTCGGCGATGTAGAGTCAGGGCATGGCTATTGATTGGAAGCGTGCCCGTGCCCTTACGTTTGGCTCTGTGATGCTAAGCATGGGCACGCTGCACTTTGTGAAGAAGGAAGAATTTGAATCCATCGTGCCGCCGCGTCTGCCAGGCGGTGCGCGGTTCTATAACTATGCCTCAGGTATCTGGGAGCTGGCCACCGGTGCAGCAGTAATTAATGAGCGCACACGTTCCGTCGGCGGCTGGTCCGCAGTAGCACTGTTGCTTGCGGTATGGCCCGCCAATATGTATCACGCCCGCAAGGATTGGAATCAATCCTCTACGGGCGTAGGTAAGAAGCTCTATCACGTGCTGCGTCAGCCAGCACAGTTGCTGATTATTCGCGAGGCGTTGCAGTTTGTGCGCTAGCGCTGTTCGTAGCAGCTCGCTTTAGGTGTGTGGGCCACCAGAACTTCTCGCCGAGGATCTGGACCAAGGCCGGTACCAAGACGGTGCGCACGATGAGTGTATCGAGTAGAACACTCCGAGCGACCCGGCGGGTATCGGCCCGGGCATCCTCGCGGCCGCGGATTCTTCGTCAGCTAGCTGGGAGTCGGGGTCGCCTACCAGTACAGAGCCCTCGCTGCGGGTGCCGGCGTGCTCACCGAAGTACTCGCGCAGCTGGGTGACCTTGTCGGCGCTTTCGGTAGAGGTCCCGGCCGTTACCTGGACTGGCACGATGGCTGAGTTGCCGTCCTTGCTAGGGATGAGCGGGCCATCTAAGGTGGCGTATTTTCTGGTGAGACACCATGGCCATTGTAAAGCCCAGCCTTAAGGCGGGGCCCGAAGATTTGTTTAGGGATTCACGCTTTTCTATAAACCGCGGGATTGGGCAGCAACGGCGATGAGCCAGTTGCGCCAGGCCACGCGTTCCTCGCCCTCGGCAGTGGGGGCGGCGGCTTGTGACGCGGCAGAAGACCACTCGAGGGAGTCATTCCACCCCAGGTGGTCGACGAAAGCCTGGGCGGAAGCGGCGTCGCTAGGCAGCGGCATTTCCTCAGGCGTTGGCTCGTAGGCGGGGGCCGGTTGGGGGACTTCGCCAAGCGGGGCGAGTGCCTTTTGCAGCGCTGCGATGCGTTTTTCGTGCATTTCGAGGCGGTGATCGATGTTTTCTTCCATCGACGGCGCGGCGTAGGAGCGGGCGAAGTCCAGGCCGTAGACCTGCTCGTATTCCCATTCCAGAAGCTCTCGGGCGCGGGCGGCTTCGCTGGGATCAAGCTCCGGGGACTCCGGCAGCTGGGAAGGCTCCCACGCGTCCAAGATGATGGCCTGGTTGGTCACCAGCGCGCGGGACTCTGCGCTGACCTCGCTCAGGGCGTCGCGGGTATGCACCGCGGCTTGGTCCATGACTTCGATGACATCGACATTTTCTGCGGCCGGTTCTTGGTCGGCGGCCTGCGGGTCGCGCTGTACCTCGCAGGAGCGCGGGGCAGTGCCTTCCTCGTTGCGGCCGCAAAGCCGCTCGACCTCGGCATAGAGGGCGTCGGCCTGCTCGGAGCGCAACTGCGAAGCGTGGGGATCAACCGCGGCGAGCTGCTGCGCGTCCGCGTCGGCGCTGCGGCCTAAGTCCACGAGTGCCTCATCGGGGCGGGGGCCAAAGTAGTCGACGATGGAGTCGACGGCTTGGCATCCGCTCAGCGCGGGCGCGAGTGCGCCAAGGGCGGTAAGCGTTGCGATGGGGGTTAGGGCACGGCGGTTCACGCAAAAGACCTTACACGTAACAGTTAGGCTAGAGCGCATGGCTTTTCCAGATGCAGAACAATTAACTGAACTACTCCAACCATTGCTGGAGCCCCGCGGGCTCGACGTGGAGGACGTAAAGACTACCAAGGCGGGAAAGAAATCCCAGGTCATCATCCGCATCGATGGTGATACGCGCCCGAGCTCCGATGTCCTGGAAGAAGTCTCCAATCAGATCTCCCAATTCTTCGATGCCAAGGAAGAATCAGGCGAGTTGAACTTTGGCGCAGGCTACACCCTGGAGGTCTCGACCCCGGGCGTCGATCTGCCATTTACCGCCCCGCGCCACTGGCGCCGCAACCGTGGCCGCCTCGTCGCATTTGAAACCACTCCGGGCAAGACCGAAGTGGCTCGTATCGGCGCGCTTTCCGCCGATGAGGCTGCGGTAGCGCTTATCAATACGGTGAAGAAGGAAGTCCAATTCCGCATCGAGCGATTGGAAAATATCCACCGCGCGGTGGTAGAAATTGAATTTGCTAAACCTTCTGCGGACGAGCAGGAGGCAGCGCAGCAGACGTTTGAATACGCCGAGCAGAACTCGGCAACCCGAGAGGATGAAAAGTGAATATTGATCTAGAGGCACTCCGTACGATCCAGAACGAGCGCGGCGTCCACGTCAAGGACCTGCTCGAAGCGATCGCGAGTGCCTTGTTGTATTCGTACCTGGATTATCGCAAGCAGTCGGCAGAAACCAAGGCGGAGGGCACCAAGTCCCGCGTTGACATCGACGCCGATACCGGTGCAGTTTCCGTCATCGTCACGGAGACCGACCTGGAAACTGGCGAGACTTTGAGCGAACACGACGATACGCCGGAAAACTTTGGTCGCTTCGGGGCGCAGGCAGTGCGCGAGGCCATCATCCGCAAGCTGCGCGAGGCAGAAGCCGAGCAAACCTATGAGTCCTATTCGGAACTGACTGGGCGCGTCGTATCCGGCGTCGTCCAGCGCGATGTGCGCGCCAACGAGCGCGGCGTCGTTGTGGTCCAGCTCGGTACTGAACTGGATTCCCAGGACGCTATCTTGCTGCCCGCTGAGCAGCTGCCGGGTGAGAAACTCGAGCACGGTGACCGTATCAAGGCATATGTTGTGGGAGTTACCCGCAACGGCGCGCAGGTGCAGATCACCCTTTCGCGCACCCACCCGGAGCTGGTGCGCGGCCTGTTCGAGCTGGAAGTCCCTGAGGTGGGCGACGGCACCGTTGAGCTGGTGGCCATCGCGCGTGAGGCCGGACACCGCTCCAAGGTGGCAGTGGTGGGTCACGCCAAGGGGCTTAACGCCAAGGGTGCCTGCATTGGTCCACGCGGCCAGCGCGTCAACAACATCATGCGTGAGCTCGGCGGCGAGAAGATCGACATCATCGACTACAGCGAGGACCCAAGCGTCTACGTGGGCAACTCCCTGGCGCCGTCTAAGGTTGTCCGCGTTGAGGTCATCGACCACGAAGCACAGGTTGCGCGCGTGACCGTTCCGGATTACCAGTTGTCTTTGGCAATTGGTAAGGAAGGCCAGAACGCCCGCCTGGCGGCGCGTCTTACCGGGTGGAAGATCGACATCCACTCCGATGCAAAATCCAACTAGTAGTCGGGCTGCACAGGGATAAAGGTACTAATTAAGGTTCTGCCAGGTTTTCGCGTAAGCTATATAACGGCCCACATGCAGAAAAGCTGTGGCGTTTTTCAGGTAAGCGCGAAAACGTAAGGGAGTTGGATGTCACTGAGACAACCACAGTCAGACCCTCACGTACGTATTCGTACCTGTATTGCTACGCGCCGCCGCTTTCCCGATACGCAGCTATTGCGTGTTGTCGTTGACCGCGATGACCCAAGCGGCCGACGTGTCGTGGCGGATCCGCGGCGCCGCCTTCCCGGAAGGGGAGCCTGGATTAGCCCGGAACTTTCTGCATTAGAGCTGGCGGAGCGCACCCGAGCATTTCGGCGCGCGCTTCGGTTATCCACTGACGTGGATACAGGTCACGTACGTGAGTACCTGGAGAAGTTGGCGAAAGCCGGCGAATCATAGGTGCATTCGTGAAGGCACCGCGCCTTCACGAGCCAGAGTTAAAGGAAGACCGAACACTGATGAGCGCACAACGATGAAGCATCAGCGATGAAAGTCCATAGCCATTAACTAGGGGTCAGGCCACTTCCAGGCCTTGGCTCCTAGTAACGATCACAAGGAGACAAGTGCCCGGAAAGCTACGTGTTCACGAGCTCGCAAAGCAGCTCGGAGTAACCAGCAAGGAACTACTCGCTACGCTCAAGGAGCAGGGCGAATTCGTCAAGACTGCTTCTTCTACCATTGAACCTCCAGTGGTAAAGAAGATGCGCGCCCACTACGAGGCGCAGTCCGGCGGCGAGAAGCCAGCCGGTGAAAAGTCGGCAGAGCAGAAGCCTGCCGCAAACAAGGCTGCCAAGGGCGCTAAGCCAGCTAAGGCTGAAGGCGCTGCCAAGGCAGAAAAGCCTGCAGCTAACGCGCCAAAGCCAGGCGCACCGAAGCCAGGCGCCCCGAAGCCGGGAGCTGCCAAGCCAGGTGCAAAGCCTGCCGCAAAGGATTCCGCTTCCGCACAGGCAGAGCAGAAGTCCGCTGCCAAGCCAGGCGCCCCGAAGCCAGGTGCTGCTAAGCCGGGCCCGAAGGGTGGCCAGAAGCCACAGGCAAACGGCGCGGACAAGTCCGCTTCTAAGTCTGCCCCGAAGCCGGGCGCAGAACGTCCAAACCCAGGCAACGCTATGCCTCGCCCCATGCCGAAGCCGGGCGGCACCCGCCGCGTGGCCAACAACCCGTTCTCCACGGGTGGTGGCGAGGGCGGCCGTCCAGGACCACGTCCGGGCGGCTCCAAGGGCCAGCGTCCTGGCGGTAAGCCAGGCGATAACCGCGGCGGCAAGGGCGGCGGACGCTCGGGCCAGGGCGAGGGCAACCAGCGTCAGGGGCAGGGCGGCGGTCGTCGTCCATCGCCGGCCATGATGCCTTCGCATCCAAACCCGGCAGCCATGCCGTCTAAGTCCTCCAACGGTGGCGGCGGTGGCCGCGGCCGCGGTGGGCGTGGCCAGGGTGGACCAGGCGGTCCAGGTGGCCCAGGCGGCTTCCGCGGTGGCGGACGCGGCGGACGTCGCGGCGGTACCGCAGGTGCATTCGGCCGTCCAGGTGGCGCACCGCGTCGCGGCAAGAAGTCGAAGCGTCAGAAGCGCCATGAGTTTGAAGAGCAGCAGAAGCATGAGGTAGGCGGCGTACGCCTGCCTGACGGCAAGGGCAAGACCATTCGTCTGCGCCGCGGTGCTTCCTTGGCTGACTTCGCAGAGAAGATTGGCGCAGATCCGGCAGCACTGGTGCAGGCACTGTTCAACTTGGGCGAGATGGTTACCGCAACCGCCTCCGTTTCCGAGGAAACCCTGCAGCTGCTCGGCGCTGAGATTCACTACGACGTCCAGGTCGTCTCCCCAGAGGACGAGGACCGTGAGCTGCTCGAGTCCTTCGACCTGAAGTTCGGTGAGGACGAAGGCGGCGAAGAGGCGCTGGAGAACCGTCCTCCAGTTGTTACCGTCATGGGTCACGTCGACCACGGTAAGACCCGCCTTTTGGACTCCATCCGTAAGACCAACGAGCGCGAGGGCGAGGCCGGCGGCATCACCCAGGGCATCGGTGCATACCAGACCACCGTTGAACTGGAAGATGGCGAGCGCACCATTACCTTCCTGGATACCCCGGGTCACGAGGCGTTTACCGCTATGCGTGCACGTGGTGCGAAGTCCACTGACTTGGCAATCCTGGTTGTCGCAGCCGATGACGGCGTCATGCCGCAGACCGTTGAGGCAATCAACCACGCCAAGGCTGCGGACATCCCAGTCGTGGTTGCAGTCAACAAGATCGATAAGCCAGAGGCTTCCCCGGATAAGATCCGTGGCCAGCTCACCGAGTACGGCCTGGTGCCGGAGGAGTACGGCGGCGACACCATGTTCGTCGACATCTCTGCAAAGCAGGATCTGCACATCGATAGCCTGCTTGAGGCAGTCATCCTGACTGCTGATGCAGCGCTTGAGCTGACTGCTAACCCAGAGATGGACGCACAGGGCGTTGCCATCGAGTCTCACCTCGACCGTGGCCGCGGCCCGGTTGCCACCGTCATCGTCCAGCGCGGTACCCTCCGTGTTGGTGACTCCATCGTCGTCGGCGATGCGCACGGCCGTGTCCGCCGCATGCTCGACGAGTTTGGTAACGACGTCGAAGAGGCTGGTCCGTCCCGTCCGGTTCAGGTCCAGGGCCTCAACGGTGTTCCAGGTGCCGGCGACAACCTGCTCGTGGTCGAAGATGACCGCGTGGCACGCCAGATTGCTGCACAGCGTGATGCTCGTAAGCGTTCCGCTCTGCAGGCAAAGGCTCGCAAGCGCGTCTCTCTCGAGGATCTGGATGCAGTTCTCAAGGAGACCTCGACCCTCAACCTCATCCTCAAGGGCGACAACGCCGGTTCGGTGGAAGCCTTGGAAGATGCGTTGTTGGACATCGAGATCGATGACGAGGTACAGCTCAACATCATCGATCGTGGCGTCGGTGCTGTAACCCAGACCAACGTCTCCCTGGCAGCGGCTTCCGACGCCATCATCATCGCCTTCAACGTTCGCGCTGAGGGTAAGGCAACTGAGGAAGCTAACGCCGAGGGCGTGGATATCCGCTACTACACGATTATCTACCGCGCCATCGAAGAGGTCGAGGCTGCTCTCAAGGGCATGCTTAAGCCAATCTACGAGGAGCGCGACACCGGTGCTGCGGAGATCCGCGCGCTGTTCAAGTCCTCCGCCGTCGGCACCATCGCAGGCTGCATGGTCACCGAGGGCAAGGTCAAGCGCAACGGCAAGGTCCGCCTCGTTCGCGATGGCAACGTCATCACTTCCGACGCCAAGATCGAGTCCCTGCGCCACGAAAAGGACGACGCAAACGAGATCAACGCCGGCTACGAGTGCGGTATGGTCCTGTCCTATCCAGACATCCAGGTGGGCGACCAGATCCAGGCCTACGAAGAGGTCGAGGTTCCGCGTACCTAGTCCGCAAGCAGCATAAATAAAATCGCCAGGTGTTTCCCCGCTGGGGAAGCCCTGGCGATTTTATTTGTAGCTTCTGCTGAACTTTAGTGTTTCAACTATCCAGACAGGTTTTAGACAAGTTGGGTTTGCTAGTGCGTGCCTTGTTTAGCAGAGAAGCTTGCGTGAGTTCAGCCCTTTCGAGGCAGTTTGCTGCTTTGTTCGGAGCATCGGCATGAAACTCATTTAAAGGCTGGGGCATGACGCTTCCTCTTTCTGCTGCAGGACGTGTATGCGGAGTAATGTAAGATGAACACGATTTTATAGATCTTGGTAGAGATCGCTAGTTCGACGGAGAAGGAGTTGCACCATGGTTGACCACGCGCGTGCTGCACGAATGGCCAAGCGTATTCAGGAAATCGTGGCGAGTGCTATCGAACGCGAGATCAAGGATCGTCGCCTCGAGATGGTGACCATCACCGATACTCGCGTCACGGGTGATCTCCACGATGCCACCGTTTACTACACCGTGCGCGGCAAGGACATCGACTCTGAGCCGGACTTCGACAAGGCAGCAGAGGCACTCAACCGCGCGAAGGGCCAACTGCGCAAGATTGTGGGCGATCAGCTCTCCGTGCGCTTTACCCCGACGCTCGCCTTCGAGGTCGATACCGTTCCGGAGGCTTCCGCCCACATGGAGGATTTGCTGGAGCGCGCCCGCGCCCGCGATGCGGAGCTTGCCAAGCTGAAGGCCAACGCGAAGCCGGCTGGAGACGCGAACCCATACAAGGATTCCGATCGGGAAGAGGCCTAGGGTGCGCCGCGCTGATTATCAAGGCGCCGCCGACGCCTTGATAGAAGCGAGCAGCATCTGCATCATTACGCACCTGCGCCCCGATGCGGATGCTATCGGCTCTGCCGCCGCGTTGAACCTGGCGTTGCGCCAGCGGGGCAAGCAGACCCGCACCGTCATCGGCCAGGAACGCCCGATTTCTAACAATCTCTTCACCATCCCTGCCGCCGACGAGATTGAGCTCGTCAACACCCTGCCAAAAGGCTATGACCTTTATGTCACGGTGGACTGCGGTTCCATCGACCGCACCGGCGCTCTCATGGGGGAGTTGGAGAAGATGGCGGGCACTGGCCGGGTTCTGTGCATCGACCACCACGCATCGAACCGCGGTTTCGGGTCCATCAACCTGATTGATCCGGAGTGCGAGTCCACCACTGTGGTGCTTCTCGACGTCCTCGATATGCTCTCCGTGCAGATCGATCGCGGGATCGCGCATTGCCTTTATGCCGGTCTGGTCACCGACACCGGCAGCTTCCGTTGGGGCCGGCCAGCCATGCATGACATCGCTGCCCGCCTGATGTTCTACGGGCTCGATACCAAACAGATTGCAGTGGACCTCATGGACTCCAATACTGCCGACGACGTGCAGATGGTCGGCCGCGTGCTGTCTGGTCTGCGCATCATCGAGGCCGGCGAGCACCGCCTCGGCACGCTTATTGTGCCCGTTGAGGAAGTACAGTCGCACTCCGATTCCGCCGTGGAATCCATGGTGGATTTCGTGCGCGCGCTCAAAGGCACCGACATGGGCGTGGTGTTCAAAGAGCAACGCGCGGGAGTCTGGGCGGCGTCGCTGCGTTCTTCCACCGTTAACTGCGCGCAGGTGGCGCTCATGTTCGACGGCGGCGGGCACATCCCGGCGGCCGGTTATACGGCCCTAGGCAAGCCAGAAGAAATCATTGCTCATCTCGTCGACGCACTTGCCGCTTACGACGAAGAAAATGCTGTAGAGGAGTAACCATCACGCGGCGCGAACAGGACAATGCTTCGGCAGAAGCAGAAGATACTTCGAAGCCAGGTAAGGCAGTCACCCGCGTGAGCGCTGGTGAGGTATTTCGCCTCGCGTTTCCGGCGCTCGGCGTGCTCGCTGCCATGCCGCTCTACCTGTTGTTGGATACGGCAGTGGTGGGCCGCTTGGGCGCGCATCAGCTGGCCGCACTCGGTGCAGCGGCGACCATCCACACGGTTGTCACCACCCAGCTGACTTTTCTTTCCTATGGCACAACCTCACGCGCCTCGCGGCTTTTCGGCGCCGGTAAAAAGGACGAGGCCGTAGCCGAGGGCGTGCAGGCTACCTACGTGGCCATCGGCGTGGGCATGACTCTGGCGGTCATCATGTGGTTGGGCGCAGGGCACTTTGCGCGCTGGCTAACCGGCAATCCAGAAACTGCCCAGGACACCGCGCTGTGGCTGCGCATCGCTGCCTTCGCTATCCCGCTCAATCTCATCGAGATGGCAGGCAACGGTTGGATGCGCGGCGTTCAAAACACTGTAAAACCGCTGCTTTTTACCCTGGCCGGCCTCATTCCTGGCGCCATTGCTGTGCCAGTATTCGTCCACCAGTGGGGCCTTGCCGGCTCCGCCTGGGCCACGGTGCTGGGCATGGCGATCATGGCCTCGCTCTTCCTGTGGGAACTTCACCGTGAGCACGTGGGCTCCTGGCGGCTGCAGTGGGGCGTCGTCAAGCGCCAGCTCGTGTTGGGCCGCGATCTCATCGTGCGCTCTGCCAGCTTCCAGGTGGCCTTCCTTTCGGCCGCCGCCGTGGCCTCCCGCTTCGGTACGGCCCAGCTTGCCGCGCATCAGATCATGATTCAGCTGTGGAACTTCCTGTCGCTTGTGCTGGATTCTCTGGCCATCGCCGCCCAGGCGCTGACCGGTGCGGCGCTCGGCGCGGGCTCGGCCAAACATGCGCGCAGCGTCGGCACCAAGGTCACTTTCTACTCCACGGCCTTTGCGCTCGGGCTCGGCGTAGTCCTAGCCCTGGGCATCGGCATCATTCCTTCACTGTTCACCACCGATGCAGTGGTGCTCGAGGTCATCCGGCTGCCGTGGCTCATCATGATTGCCATGGTGGTTCTGGGAGGCGTGGTCTTTGCACTCGACGGCGTCCTGCTCGGCGCCAGCGATGCCGCCTTCCTACGCACGCTGACCGTCGTTTCGGTGCTCTGCGGATTCCTGCCCGGCGTGTGGGCGGCCTACGCCTTGGGCGCGGGCCTGCCCGGCGTGTGGTGCGGCCTTGCGCTGTTTGTTTTCATCCGTTTCCTCGGCGTGGTCTATCGCTTCCGCTCGATGCGCTGGGCTGTGGTCTAACCTGAAGGAGAACGAAGAAAGGAGCACGCCATGGCCACCTTATGGGCGGTGTCAGATCTCCACGCGGCAGTGCGCGCTAATTCCAGCCGCATCGATGAGCTTTACCCGGAAGATCCTGCCGATTGGCTCATCGTGGCCGGTGACGTGGCCGAGCGCACCGAACTCGTACTGCGCATCCTCACTAAGCTTTCGCGGCGCTATGCCAAGGTGATCTGGGTGCCGGGAAACCACGAGCTCTTCTCGCGTTCCCAAGATAGGTGCCAGGGCCGCGCCAAGTATGACGAGCTGGTGGAGGGCTGCCGCGAAATCGGCGTGGTGACTCCGGAAGACCCATATCCCGTCTTCGGCGGGGTGACCATCGTGCCGCTGTTTACCCTTTATGATTACAGCTTCCGCCCACCCGGCACCACCGTCGAGGGTGCCCTAGAACGCGCCCGTGAACGCCAGATTGTCATGACCGATGACTTCGCCATCGCTCCCTTCGTCGATGTTCGCGCCTGGTGCTGGGATCGCCTTGCCTATTCCATCAAGCGCCTTTCCCGGGTAAGTGGGCCTACGGTGTTGGTCAATCACTGGCCGCTGGTTCAAGAACCCACGCTGCGCATGGCGTGGCCGGAAATCGCCCTGTGGTGCGGCACTCGCCATACCCGCTCGTGGGCGCGGCGCTATAACGCGCAGGCGGTCATCTACGGTCACCTGCATCTGCCCGGCCGCACCAACGTCGATGGGGTAGACCACATCGAGGTCTCACTGGGCTATCCCCGCGAGTGGGAGGCGCACGGCCATCTCCAGCAGTGGCCCTATCCGGTCCTACACAGTGATGAGCCCGCGTCCTCGGCGCTTGAGGAGGTGCGCTAATGCTGGAACCACACCTGTTCCCAGATACCGCCCGCTACTGCTACGTGCGCACCGACGCTGCGCTTACGGATTTGATGAATTACACGCAGCTGGACCCGCAGGAGCAATCCTTGGTCTCCCAGGCAGTAGACGTGCGCAAGGCGGAATTTGGAGACGCCCGCTGGTGCGCGCATCGCGCTTTGCAGGAGCTGGGCTGTGCAAGTCAGGAGCCCATCATGCGCGGCGAGCGGGGCATGCCGCTGTGGCCGCACGGCTATACCGGTTCCATGACGCATACAGAGGGCCTGCGTGCGGCGGTAGCGGCTCCGAGTAAACATGTGCGCTCTATGGGCCTCGACGCCGAACCCGCCGAGCCATTGCCCGATCACGTGCTGACCATGATTGCGCGCGCAGGGGAGATGGCGCAGTTAACGCAGCTTGCCGACGCCGGGATTGCTTGTCCCGATCGCCTCTTGTTCTGCGCCAAGGAAGCCACGTACAAAGCGTGGTTTCCCATGACACATCGCTGGCTGGACTTCGACCAAGCAGAGATCGACCTGCGCCTCGACGGCACCTTGATCTCCTATATCTTGGCCCGCCCGACCCCAGTGCCGCTGATTAGCGGGCGCTGGATGATCCGCGATGGCTTCGTCATTGTGTCCACGGTGGTGCCCGCGGTGTGCTTTTAGCGGGTGGGCTCTCGATAGCCCACTCTCAGGCTTAAAGCGTCGACGGCCGCGCCACGAATACCGTGGCCAGGCGCTTTCCTTTTTCCTTGATGAGCGCAATCGAGCGACCATCAGGATCTACCGCCGCATAGGTGCCCTTTAGCCCGCGCGGCTCGAGCCATTTGCCCATGGCTAGCGCCTTTGCCTCGTCTTCGGTGACCTGAAGGACAGGGTAGGAGCGGGCGAGCGCCTCGTCGAGGGAAAGCGAAAGCGCCGGAGCGTCAGCGAGCTCGTCGAGGGTCCGGGCGTCGCCAAGCTTAAAAGGCCCCACCTCCGTGCGGCGCAGGGCGGTGAGGTGACCGCCCACGCCGAGCGCCTCACCTAAGTCGCGGGCGAGGGAGCGAATATAGGTGCCAGACGAGCAATCAACGGTGACGTCGAGGTCCAGGTACTCACCTTCGATACGGTGGGCGAGGATGTCGAAGCGGCTGACCGTAACCGGGCGGGCGGGGATTTCCACCTCTTCGCCCTCGCGCACGCGCTCGTGGGCGCGCTTGCCGTCGATCTTGATAGCAGAGACCGCAGCGGGGCGCTGCATGATGTCACCGGTGAGAGCTGCGACCTCTTTATTGACCTGCTCCATATCGAGTTCGCTTGCAGGCTCGCCCCAGGTGCGCTCGCCCTCGGCGTCGTCAGTATGCGTCGCCATGCCAAGGCGAATAGTGGCGTCGTAGGACTTGGTTGACGCGACCATGTGCGCGAGGAACTTGGTGCCGCGTTCCAAACCGACCACCAAAACGCCGGTGGCCATCGGGTCGAGGGTGCCTGCGTGGCCCACCTTGCGGGTGTGAAATATGCGGCGGAGGCGGCCCACCACATCGTGTGAGGTCATGCCTTGCGGCTTGTCCACTACCACCAGGCCAGAATTTGCGAGCGCATCAGTCATGCCCTGCAGTCTATTCCACGCCTCGCCGTGCATTAGCATGGTGGCCGTGGATATTTGGTACGGAATCGACAGCATCCCCGGTGACTTTGGCCCGACTGCGGTGACCATCGGCGTCTTTGACGGCGTACACCGCGGCCATCAGCAGCTGATCAATAATGCGGTGAGCTATGTGCGCGCGGAGGAATTGCGCACGGTGATGGTGACTTTTGATCCGCACCCCGTCGCGGTCTTCCTCCCGGAGCGCGCGCCGCTGTCCGTGGTGACGTTTGAGCGGCGCCTGCAGCTGGCGGAAGAGATGGGCATCGATGCGGTGCTCGTCATCGACTTCACCAAGGAGCTCGTGGGCACGACTCCGCAGCACTACGTCGAAGACCTGATTGTGGGAAAGCTGCATGCGCGTCACGTGGTCGTGGGGGAGAACTTCACGTTCGGTGCGGGCGCGAGCGGCACGGCGGACGCGATGGTGGAGTTCGGCAAAACCTATGGCTTTAGCGTCGACGTGGTGCCGCTGCTTGACGACGCCGGGGTGCGAATCTGCTCCACAAACATCCGCGCTAACCTGGCGGCGGGCGAGATTGCCAAGGCTAACTGGGCGCTTGGCCGCCACTTCTCAGTGACTGGCCCGGTGGTGCGCGGTGCCGGGCGCGGCGGCAAGGAGCTCGGTTTTCCCACCGCCAATCAGTACTTCCCGGATAGCGTGGCTATTCCGGCCGATGGCGTCTATGCGGGCTGGTTCATCCTGGAGCCGGCTGAGGCGCCCGTCGAGGGCAACATGGACCACGGCGTGGCTTATGCGGCGGCGATCTCCGTGGGCACGAACCCGACCTTCGGCGACGAAGAACGTTCCATCGAGTCCTTCGTGCTGGATCGCGATGCCGATCTCTATGGGCACGTGGCCACGGTAAAGTTCGTGGATCATCTGCGCGACATGGTGAAGTTCAACTCGGTAGAAGAGTTGCTGGACGCGATGGCGGCAGATGTGGCCAAGGCACGTGAGGTCCTCGCCGAGGATGCTAAGGCCCGCGGTTGGGAGAAGGACGAGTACTTCCTGCAGGAGGGCTAAATGAAGGTCATTTTGGATCTTGATACCGGGATCGACGATGCTCTGGCGCTGGCCTATGCGCTGGCGCACCCAGACCTCGAGCTCATCGGCGTGACAGTGACTTATGGCAACGTACCTGTGGAACTGGGCGTGCGCAATACCTTGGTGCTGCTGGAGCTGCTCGGCGCGGGCGACGTCCCGGTCTTTGCCGGTGCGCAGCCGGCCGACTTCCGTGTCAAGCCCATTTCCGCCTTCATCCATGGCCGCAATGGCATTGGCGACGTCCTGCTTCCGCCGCCGCACGGGCACGCGCAGAAGGAATCCGCGGTGGAGTTCTTGTGCCGCGCCGCGCGGGAGCACGGTCAGGAACTGGTGATTATCCCGACTGGGCCGTCCACCACGATTGCGGCGGCGCTGAAAGCTGAACCGGCACTCGCGGACACTCGCATCGTCATGATGGGCGGCGCCCTGACCGTGCCGGGCAACGTCACCACCTGGTCTGAGGCCAATGTGGCGCAGGACCCTGCCGCCACGGACTTCCTCTTCCGCACTGCACGCGATGTCACGATGGTGGGCTTGGATGTCACGCTGCAAACGCTTCTGACCACTGCGGAGACCCGACAGTGGCGTGGGCTCGGGACGCGGGCCGGACGCGTTTATGCGGACATGCTCGACTATTACATCCGCGCCTACGCCGCAATCGAACCGGACTTGGGCGGTTGTGGCCTCCACGATCCGCTCGCGGTGGCCGTGGCGGCAGACCCTAGCCTGGTCACCTGCTTCGATACCAACCTGGCCTGCGAAACCACTGGCACGACCCCAGGCCGCACCATCGGCGACGTTGCCCGGTTGAAAGAACCACACAAGGCCGCCCACGTGGCAGTAGATGTGGATGCCCCGCGTTTTGTGGCCGAGCTGATGGACAAGCTCGATTCGCTTCTGCAACAGCATTAACGTGCAGAAAGTGGCGTGCCTTCCTGCGGATTGTTCCAAGAAGCCGCAGTTTGGGTTTGGGGCAGAAAAGCTGTTAGAGTTGTCCCTTGGCTTTGTGACTGCGGTCCGCAGCAGTTAAAGGCGCTAAGAATTTCATGCGGACTGAAATACAATAGGAGAAATCCAACATGGCTTTGAGCACTGAGAAGAAGGCAGAGATCCTCAAGGAGTACGGCCTGCACGAGACCGACACCGGCTCCCCAGAGGCACAGATCGCTCTGCTGACCTCCCGTATCAACACCCTGACCGAGCACCTGAAGTTCCACAAGCACGATCACCACTCCCGTCGTGGTCTGCTGCTGATGGTCGGTCGTCGCCGCGGCCTGCTGAAGTACCTCGCAGCTAACGACATCGATCGTTACCGTGACCTCATCTCCCGCCTGGGCCTGCGCCGCTAAGCCTTTCGGTTGCTTTCAAACCCCGTCTTCGGACGGGGTTTGTTGCGTTTTTGAGGCCGTCTCGATCACGCAGCAGGTATCGCGGCCCCAGAGATGGTAGCTTGGCACCATGGAACCTTATATCGGCATTGTCGTTTTTGAACTTGAATCGGTAGAGCCTAGCGAGCCGTCGTATTTCCGGGAAGATTTTGTCCTCGTCCGCGCCACAGACGACGATGAGGCGCGCGCGAAGGTCGAGGCGCTGGCGCGTAGCCAAGAATCGGCAGAGCATCCCACAATCGTGATGCGCCACATCGTGGATGTCGCGCCCGCACTCGACGGCACGGTCGAGGGAGACGTGGACCTCTATGCGCGCCACTTTGCGTCGCTTGAGGACTATTCGCGCTTCGAAATGATGCTCGGAGGGCGCGACCCGTTCGCCTAGTCCTGTGCGTGGGCTACACGAGGAGTACTGCCGTGAGGACGTTGATGGTAGCGTGCACGGCGGCGCCGGGCCATAGAGAAGCGCTTTTCTCGCGCAGCCAACCCATGGCGAAGCCGGTGGCAATCTGCAAAACAAAGAGCGGGATGAGGCTGACATCCAGCATGGCCAGCGGTAGGTGGATGAGGCCGAAGAGGAGGCCCTGCACTGTAATTCCCGCGCTGGCATTCCAGCGCTGGGTGATAATTCCTTGTAGGAAACCGCGGAAGAAGATTTCTTCGCCCACCGCGCGCAGCGCCATCGCGAGGAATCCCATTGCCGTTGTTGCAGTCGTGGTCTGCGCGACAACCTCCGGCGGCGCAGGCAACAACGCGAGGTAGCTCAGCACCAGCAACACGAGCAGCATCACTGCTGCCCACGCCCACCCACGCGCCCATGGACGTCCCAGTCCGCAGACGGCGACTGCCGGCTGGCGGCGCAGGAGAAGGTAGATGAGTGTGGGAAGCGACCACAGCAACAACATGACCATGGTTTAAGTCTAAGTCTGGACCGCGAGTCGGGGAGCGTGATGTTCGACATAATCCCAGGAAAGCTGCTAAAATCGCTACTCGTTGTAGAAACCTAACCATTTTTAACCGGCGGCACCGATGATCGCCGGGCTACAAGGAGTAGAAAACTTTGAGCGCTAGAAACGCTGTTGAGTTCAACATTGATGAAGAATTCGGTATCACCGAAGCAGTCGCCACCCTTGACAATGGCGATTTTGGCACCCGCACCATCCGTTTCGAGACTGGCCAGCTGGCTCGTCAGGCGGGCGGCTCTGTGACCACTTACCTGGACGAGGACACCATGCTCCTGTCCACCACCACCGCCTCCAACCAGCCGCGTGAGGGCTTCGACTTCTTCCCTCTGACCGTGGACGTCGAGGAGCGCATGTACGCAGCCGGCAAAATTCCGGGCTCCTTCTTCCGTCGCGAAGGCCGTCCTTCCACCGAGGCCATCCTGGCCTGCCGTCTGATTGACCGTCCACTGCGTCCGACCTTTGTCAAGGGCCTGCGCAACGAGGTGCAGGTCGTTGTCACGGTGCTTTCCATGGCGCCGGAGGAGTACTACGACGTCATCGCCATCAACGGCGCATCTGCTTCCACCCAGCTTTCCGGCCTGCCGGTATCCGGCGCCGTCGGCGGCGTGCGCATGGCGCTTATCGCTGATGACAAGCATCCAGAAGGCCAGTGGGTTGCGTTCCCGAACCACGAGCAGCACGAGCGTGCGCTGTTCGAGATGGTCGTCGCCGGCCGCATTGTGAAGAAGGGCCGCAAGGAAGACGTTGCCATCATGATGGTCGAGGCAGGCGCCGGCATCAATGTTGCAGAGCGCATCAAGGAAGGCGCACCGGCACCGCAGGAATCCACCGTTGCCGCAGGCCTTGAAGCAGCAAAGCCATTCATCAAGACCCTCTGCGAGGCGCAGGCAGGTCTGGCTGAGCGCGCTGCTAAGGAAACCCAGGAGTTCCCGCTCTTCCCGCCATACACCGATGACGTATTTGACGCCGTGGAAAAGGCAGCCTCCAAGAAGCTGGAGAAGCTGATGACCATCCCCGGCAAGCAGGACCGTGACGACGCTACCAACGAGTACATGGAGCAGGTCGAGGCGGATCTCCTCGAGAAGTTTGAGGATGAGGATGCCTCCAAGCAGATCCGCGCTGCGTATAACGCTGTCATGAAGGCCATCGTGCGCAAGAAGATCCTCACCGAGGGCTTCCGTATCGACGGCCGTGGCGTCACCGACATCCGTGACTTGGGCGTTGAGGTTGACCTCATCCCACGCGCACACGGTTCCTCCCTTTTCGAGCGCGGTGAGACCCAGATCCTGGGCGTTACCACCCTGGACATGCTCAAGATGGAGCAGCAGATCGATTCCCTGACTCCGGTCACGGGCAAGCGCTACATGCACCACTACAACTTCCCGCCGTACTCCACCGGTGAGACCGGCCGCGTTGGCTCCCCGAAGCGCCGCGAGATCGGCCACGGTGCTCTTGCCGAGCGTGCCCTGCTGCCGGTCATCCCTTCCCGTGAGGACTTCCCGTACGCCATCCGTCAGGTTTCTGAGGCGCTAGGCTCCAACGGTTCTACTTCCATGGGCTCCGTTTGTGCTTCCACGCTGTCCCTGTACAACGCTGGTGTGCCGCTGAAGGCCCCGGTTGCAGGTATCGCAATGGGCCTGGTTTCCGGTGAGGTAGACGGCAAGGAGAAGTTCGTCGCTCTGACTGACATCCTGGGCGCCGAGGATGCATTCGGTGACATGGACTTCAAGGTCGCAGGTACCTCCGAGTTCATCACCGCGCTGCAGCTGGACACCAAGCTCGATGGCATCCCGTCCAAGGTCCTGGCTAAGGCACTGGAGCAGGCTCGCGACGCCCGCGCCACCATCCTGGAGACCATGGCTGAGGTCATCGAAGGACCAGACGAGATGTCTGGTCTGGCTCCGAAGATCACTTCCGTGAAGATTCCGATCAACAAGATCGGCGAGCTCATCGGTCCGAAGGGCAAGACCATCAACTCGATTACCGAGGAGACCGGTGCTGAGGTCTCCATTGAGGAAGATGGCACCGTCTACATCTCTGCTGCCACGGGCGAGGCTGCCGACGCCGCGATCGAGAAGGTTAACTCCATCGCTAACCCGCAGCTGCCGAAGGTCGGCGAGCGCTTCTTGGGCACCGTCGTTAAGACCGTAGCCTTCGGCGCGTTTGTCTCCCTGACCCCAGGCCGCGATGGCCTCATCCACATCTCGAAGCTCGGCGGCGACGAGCGCATCGAGAAGGTCGAGGACGTCGTCAACGTCGGCGATAAGATTCAGGTCGAAATCGCAGACATCGACAACCGCGGAAAGATCTCCTTGGTTCCAGTCGAAGAGGCTTAAGGCTTCAGGCTTTAGGCCTTATGACCTAAAGCCTTGAGCATTCCAAAATAAAAAATCTCCTCCGCTCAACATCTGCTTAAAGTTTAAGCTGGCGCTGCTATTGCGGCGTGAAATGTTGAGGGAGGAGATTTTTGTGTCTTGTTAGTTTTGAAAGGCTTTAATGCTTGAGCTGGACTAGCTGAATCAGGTTGCCCACTGTGTCGTCGAAGACGGCGATGATGGAAGGGCCGACGTCGGTTGGCTCCATGGTGAAATTAACGCCCTTTGCGCTGAGCTTTTCGTACTCGGCCTGCACGTCCTCAGACAGGAACTGGGTAAACGGAATGCCGTCTTTTTTGAGTGCCTCGGTAAAAGGAGCTGCTGCTGGAGGGCCATTGGGCTCTAGCAGGAGTTCGATGCCGCTTCCGTCGGCTGGACCGGAGGCGTTGGTGACAGTGAGCCAACGGAAGTCGCCGTGCGTGACATCGTCTTTGACCTTGAATCCCAAGGTGTTGACGTAGAAATCGTGGGCGCGAGCGACGTCGTCGACAAGCACGGAAGCAATATAGATACGCATGGCACAAAGTCTGCGTTGCCAACTGGCGCGTTAGACTGGTCGGCGTTGGGGCAGGCAATAAAGCCTGCGCTAGATGTAGCGTGCTTATACGTATTTAAATTTAGATTGAACATCGAACATTGAATATTGAACAGGGCAAAGGAGCATTTATGGCTATCAAAGTTGGCGTTTTGGGTGCGAAGGGCCGCGTGGGTCAGGCGATTGTAGAAGGCGTTAATGCGGCAGATGACCTCGAGCTGGTCGCTGAGGTTGACCGCGATACCGACCTGCAGGTGCTGGTGGATAGCCACGCCGAGGTTATCGTTGACTTCACCCAGCCATCTTCGGTCATGGCAAACCTCGAGTTCTGCATTGGCAACGGCATTCACTGCGTCGTGGGCACCACCGGTTTCGACGCAGACCGCCTGGCACAGGCCGAGGAGTGGACCAAGCAAGATGGCGCCGGCAACGTCCTAATTGCACCAAACTTTGCCATCTCCGCCGTGCTGACCATGGTTTTCGCAGCACAGGCTGCGAAGTACTTCGAGACCGCCGAGGTTGTGGAGTACCACCACCCAACCAAGCTGGATGCGCCTTCTGGCACCGCCATCCACACCGCGCAGGGCATTGCGGCCGCCCGCAAGGAAGCAGGTCTAGGTCAGATGCCGGACGCTACCGAGCAGGCTCTCGAAGGGGCACGCGGCGCCGACGTCGACGGTGTCCCAGTCCATGCCGTGCGTACCCGCGGCATGGTTGCCCACGAGGAGGTCATCTTTGGCGCCCAGGGGCAGTCCTTGACCATCCGCCAGGATTCCTATGATCGTTCTTCCTTCACCCCGGGAGTGCTGGTCGGCGTTCGCCAGATTGCAGAGCACCCAGGGCTGACCGTCGGTCTTGAGAAGTACTTGGGCCTATAAGTCGGACTATCAGGGAGACATAAGGCACTAGATATGGCACGCATTAGCGAACTGGACGTCCAGCTCATCGCGGCAACGCAGTTCCACCCGCCGCAGGGCATCGAGTGGGAGAGGGAACAGGCAGCCTCCGATGGCGAGGCTCTCGTCGAATTTGCCGGCCGGGCTTGCTACGAGTCCTTCGATAAGCCGAACCCGCGCACCGCGACAAACTCGGCCTACCTGCGCCACATTCTGGAGGTCGGCCACGACGCATTGCTGGAGCACGCCACGGCTACGTTGTATATCCGCGGCCTGTCGCGCTCTGCCAGTCATGAGCTGGTGCGCCACCGCCACTTTTCCTTCTCCCAGCTCTCGCAGCGCTATGTCCACCCGGAGGAAACTCAGGTGGTGCTGCCCAAGCTCATTGCTGAAGACGAGCAGCTGACGCGGCTTACTATGCAGGCCGTTGATGAAACTCGCTTTGTCTATAACGAGCTGCTCAGCGCGCTGGAGAGCAAGTTAGAAGATGAGCCCAACGCACTGCTGCGCAAGAAGCAGGCTCGGCAGGCGGCACGTGCGGTGTTGCCCAATCTCACGGAAAGCCGCATCGTGGTTACCGGAAACTACCGCGCTTGGCGTCACTTCATCGGCGCGCGTGCCACAGAGCAGGCGGATACCGAGATGCGCGAGTTAGCTATTGCCTGCCTAAAGCTGTTGCGGGAGCAGTCGCCGGTGGTATTCGATGACTTCCACATCACCCAGCTTGCCGACGGCACCGAAATGGCATCGAGCCCATACGCCTAGCTCAAGTCCGTGGCGGTGGCCATAGCTTGTTCCGCCACGCGACCCCGATGAACAAAATTTCGCGGGAAGCGGGTAATCTTGACGGCTATGAGCACAGGTATGACAGCAAAGACAGGCGTAGAAACCTTCGGACGTGTCGGAGTAGCCATGGTCACCCCGTTTGACGGGGATGGCAAACTCGATGTCGCTGCGGGACGCCGGCTGGCAGCTCACCTCGTTGACAACGGTATCGACTCTTTGATTCTGGGCGGTACCACCGGTGAATCGCCGACGACAACGCTGGATGAAAAGCTAACGCTGCTCAAGGCCGTCAAGGAAGAAGTAGGGGACCGCGCAAAGATCTGCGCTGGAGCAGGTACCAACAACACCGCCACCTCGATTGAGATGGCAAAGGCTTCCGCAGAAGCGGGAGCAGACAGCCTGCTCGTCGTGACCCCTTACTACTCCAAGCCTTCGCAGGAAGGCGTGTATGCGCACTTCGCAGCGATTGCTCAGGCAACCGATACCCCAATTTGTCTCTATGACATTCCTGGCCGCTCGGGCATTCCGATTGCGACGGATACCATCCGTCGCCTCGCGGAATTGCCGACTATTCAGGCCATCAAGGACGCCAAAGGCAACCTTGGTGCAGCCACCCCACTTATTCAGGAGACCGGCCTCGCCTGGTACTCCGGCGATGACCCGCTAAACCTGCCGTGGCTGACCTTGGGCGCATCTGGCGTCATATCCGTGGTTGGCCATGCAGCACCGCGCGGTCTCGCAGATCTTCTGGATGCCTTCGAAGAAGGCGATCTTGCACGCGCAAGGGAGATCAACGCACAAACTTTGACCCCGCTCATCCAAGCTCAAGCACGCTTGGGAGGAGCAACACTCGCAAAGGCTGCCCTGCGCCTGCAGGGCATCGAAGTCGGCGATCCTCGTCTGCCTGTTGTCGCAGCAAGCGAGCAGGAGATTGAGGAACTTCGCCGTGATATGGAAAAGGCTGGAGTCCTTTAAGAATGACTGAACCCCGTAACCGTTCCCGCAAGGTTACCCGCAAGGCGGGCCCACCAGCGGAAACCGAGTCCGCCTCCAACGAGGCGGCTTCGCCGGTTTTTCAGGCACCGAGCAACTCGGAGCCAAAGCAGGAATCCGGCGACAAGAAGTCCAATAGCAACGGCAATTCCGAGAACTCGAACGGCGGCAACCGCCGCTCGCGTTCCCGTGGCTCCCGCGGTGGTCGCGGTCGCGGCCGCGGCGGCAACAACGCCGAGAACAACGGAAATAACAACAACGGCAATAACGGCAACAACAATGGTGGCCGTGGCAACCGCAACAACAACCGCGGCCGCCGCAACGTTCCGAAGTCCATGCAGGGCGCGGATCTGACCAAGCGCCTGCCGCAGCCGCCGAAGCAGCCGAAGGATGCCCTGCGCATTTACGCTCTGGGCGGTATTTCTGAGATCGGTCGTAACATGACCGTCTTTGAGTACCAGGACGAGCTGCTCATCATTGACTGTGGCGTGCTCTTCCCGTCCTCCGGGGAGCCGGGCGTGGACCTTATCTTGCCGGACTTTGGCCCGATCGAAAAGAAGATCGACAAGGTCAAGGCGCTCGTGGTTACCCACGCTCACGAGGACCACATTGGTGCTATCCCGTGGCTTCTCAAGCTGCGCCCGGATATCCCAATCGTGGCATCGCGCTTTACCATCGCCCTGATTGCGGCGAAGTGTAAGGAGCACCGCCAGAAGCCGAAGTTCGTTGAGGTCAACGAGAAGTCCGACGTGAACTACGGTCCGTTCCGTCTGCGCTTCTGGGCAGTTAATCACTCCGTTCCGGATGCACTGGGCATCATGCTGGGCACCCCGGCTGGCAACATCATCCACACTGGTGACATCAAGCTGGACCAGACCCCGCTGGATAACCGTCCGACCGACCTTCCGGCGCTGTCTCGCTACGGCGACGAGGGCGTCGACCTCATGCTCTGCGATTCCACCAACGCGAACATCCCAGGCGTTTCCGCATCTGAGGGCGATATCCCGGCTACCTTCCGCCGCTTGGTCTCCAATGCCAAGCAGCGCGTCATCATTGCGTCCTTCGCCTCGAACGTCTACCGCGTGCAGGCGGCTATCGACGCCGCCGTTTACGCTGGCCGCAAGGTCGCGTTCAACGGCCGTTCCATGATGCGCAACATGGAAATCGCCGAGAAGATGGGCTTCCTTAAGGTTCCGCGCGGCACTATCGTCCCGATCGATGAGGCTGCCAAGATGGCACCGCACAAGGTCCTTCTGATTACCACCGGTACCCAGGGCGAGCCGATGGCGGCACTGTCGCGCATGGCGCGTCGCGAGCACCGCCAGATCACCGTTCGCGATGGCGATCTGATCATCTTCTCTTCCTCCCTGATTCCGGGTAACGAAGAGGCCGTCTACGGTGTGATGAACATGCTCTCCCAGATTGGTGCCGAGGTTGTCACCAACAAGGAGGCTAAGGTTCACGCTTCCGGCCACGGCTACGGCGGCGAGCTTTTGTTCCTCTACAACGCTGCACGTCCGACGAACGCTATGCCCGTCCACGGCGAGTGGCGCCATCTGCGTGCGAACAAGGAATTGGCTGTCTCTACTGGCGTCGCCCGCGACCGCGTAGTTCTCGCCCAGAACGGCGTCGTTGTAGACCTGCGCAAGGGTCGCGCCGAGGTCGTTGGCCAGATCACGGTGGGCAACCTCTACGTCGATGGTGTTTCCATGGGTGACGTCGATGCCGATACCTTGGCAGACCGCACCAACCTGGGCGCTGGCGGCGTTGTCTCCATCACCTGTGTCATCGACAACCGCACCTCGCGTCTGCTCGAAAAGCCAGCGGTTTCCACCACGGGCTTCTCCGACGACGACCGTGGAATCGTGCCAGAGGTTGCCGAGATCGTGGAAAACACCATGAACGATCTCGCTGCCGAAGGTGAGAACGATACCTACCGCATGGTCCAGAAGGTCCGCCGCAAGGTCACCAAGCTCATGGATTCCAAGTACAAGCGTGAGCCGGTCATCCTGCCGACCATCATTCCGACCAACTCTGGTCCGTTGCTTGCAGACGACGATGAGGTAGAGGCTTCCCGCGAGTCCCTTTAGAATCTTTTTAGAATCCTTTAGGTTTGGCAGCGCGTATCGAGCCGCCTTGTTCGCCTGACGGCGTGTGCCCCAGCAGTCTATGCTGGGGCACATGTCGTTTTCTTCTGCTGAGCGCGCCAAGCTGGTGACGCTATTTCATAAGCTCGGACCAGACGCTCCCACCCTCTGCCAGGGCTGGAGCACCCGCGATCTAGCTGCCCACCTGTGGGTGCGTGAGAATCGTCCCGACGCTGCGGCGGGCATGCTGGTCCCACAGCTTGCCGGCCGTCTCGACGCCGCGATGGAGCAGGCGGCTGCCCGCGATTTCACCGAGCTCGTCGATGACTGGGGGAGGGGAGCCGGACGCGCCAACCCAATGCGTCTTGTTGACTCCAAGATCAATCTCACCGAGCACTTTGTCCACCACGAGGACGTGCGCCGGGCCAATGGCATGACTGAGCAACGCGAGTTCTCCGCGGTGGTTTTGGGCGAGCTGCATAAGGCTCTGAAAATGCTCGCGCCACGCATGCTGAATAAGTCTTCCAAGCCGGTCGTGTTGTATCCGGAGAACTTTGGCCGTATTGTCGTCGCGGACGATAGGAAGGTCGCCGATCGCGGCGATGACGTCGTCCGCGTGATGGGGCCCGTTCCAGAGCTCGTGCTGTGGGTCTTTGGCCGCGATGCTTGCTCGCTGAAAATTGAGGGTGACGTAAGCGCCGTCGTTAGGTCAACCCTCTAGGCTAGATATAGCCGCGTACGTCCTGCGGGTAGCCCCGCGGGCCCGCAGACGCATCATTAACTAAGGAAAATACTTCCTCGAAACCCGTGTGGCGTATGTGATTAGTGGGGTGTGGGCTACTAGAGTGGCTGGCATGTCTGTCAAAAACGCACCGTCACGCGCCTCGCATCGCGGCCGCTCCGGCAAGGGGGCGGCCCGTCCTGCGAATCGATCGCGCCCCTCGGGGCGGTCTGGAGCGGCCAAGTCCACGTCGCGGAATGCGGCAGAGAACCTGACGCTTACTTCCGCCAACCGCGCTGCTGATCCCTCTTATGAGCGGACCGGCAGCGCATTTCGTGCTGTCGGGCGTGGCCTAAGTGCCGCATTCGGTGCCACCGCGCGTGGCATGGGCGATATGACGCGCGGCGTTAGCCGCGGTTTTGGCAATCTGCGTCCGAGTGACGGCGGGGCAGAAGGCTATGAAGAATTCGCATACGACGATGCAAGGGAGCCAGAGGAAATTTCTACTCGCGGCAAACAAAAGAAAAACAAGGTGACCCGCGCAAAGGCCACAGAAGATCGCGCAGCGCGCGAGCATGAGCTCGATGAGCATCCGGCAACTGCTCCTGATGCAATCGCGCGCGAAGAGCGCACCATCCAGATTTCCAACCCAGATGCCGTTGCTTTAACACTTATCGGCGTAGCCATCGTCTTGGCATGCGCGGTTTGGTTCGACATCGTTGGCGTTATCGGCGCCTATCTCACCGACGCCGTGCGCTATGTCATCGGCGCGGGCGCTTACGTCTTGCCGGTCGCCCTGATCGCGCTCGCCATGGCGCTGATGATGGGAGTTTCCGGCGTAGCTGGTCGTCTGCAGCCCCGCGTAATGGGCGGCATCGGCCTCATTGTTGTCTCGATGCTGGGCCTAATTCACATCTTCGCCGGTCTGCCCAAGCTTTCCTGGCATGATAACGCGGCTGGAGACGCCGGCGGTGCCATCGGCTTTGCCGTAGGCCAGCTTTTGGAGGCAGCATTTTCCGCCTACGTCGCCGTGCCGCTGCTGATCCTGCTCATCATCTACGGCGCTTTGAACGTCACGGGCATCACCTTGCGCCAGGCCTTCGACTACCTCTCTGCGCTCTTCAACGACCTGATGGCGGGCCTGCGCGAGAAGAAGGCCGAGCGTTATGACGACTATGACGAGGACATCGACGACGATGTCTATGGCCACGTCGACGATGACATCGAAGACATTGCCGAAGGCCGCGAGCGCACCCCACGTGATAAGCGCCAGCAGTCGCAGCCACGTCGCGCGCGGCGCCAGGCCCCACGCCGCTTGGCGACGCCGATGGATAACTACCCGGCAGATTACCAATCGGCCAACCCGCCCACCGTGTCCTTCGATTCCGCGAACACCAAGCCGGCTGCCCAGGAAGAAGAGCAAGCATTGCTTGACGAGGCCGGCCAGCCCACCGAAGTCTTTTCTAACCCCGCGCCAGTCCAGCACGGCCGCCCAGACTTCGCTGGCTCCCGCAACATCGAGGACACCGACGAGTTCCCGGCCGTGCGTGATGAAGAGCAGACCACCGTTTTGCCTTCTGCACCGCAGCGTCAAGAATCTGCACAGCCGACTCAGCAGCCGGTCCAGCAGCCGGCCGCAGAACCTGCGGCTCAGCCTGTAGCCAAGAAGGCGTCGCCAAGCGCTGCTGGTGCCGCCGCTGCCGGCGCTGCTGGTGCGGCCGCAATGGACGCTGCTTCCGACGTTGTTTCTTCCGCACACGCGGAGGCAGTGCGCCTGTTCCAGCAGCGCTCCGGCCGCGATGCGGCGACGGGCAAGTCCGTGGAGGAGCCTGCTGCGCAGCAACAGGCCGCGCAGGCCCCTGCAGCGCAGCAACCGGCCGCCGCACAGGTTGGCGCGATGGGCAACGAGTCCGACTACGACCTGCCTACCACCGCATTGTTGACCGCGGGCAAGCCCACCAAGGCCCGCACCGAGGCCAACGACCGCATCATCGAGGCGATTACCGATGTCTTCGAGGAGTTCAAGGTCAATGCTCAGGTCACCGGCTTTAGCCGTGGCCCGACAGTCACCCGCTACGAAATCGAGCTGGGACCAGGCGTGAAGGTCTCCAAGATTACGAACCTGCAGTCCAACCTGGCCTATGCCGTGGCGACGGACAACCTGCGCCTGCTGACCCCAATCCCGGGCAAGTCTGCGGTGGGTATCGAGGTTCCGAATGCAGACCGTGAGATGGTGCGCCTGCGTGACGTTCTGGATTCCCCGGCCATATCCAGTGATGAGGACCCAATGCTCATCGGCCTGGGCAAAGACATCGAGGGCGAGTACTCGTCCTATTCCGTGCAGAAGATGCCGCACCTGCTCGTCGCCGGCGCCACCGGTTCCGGTAAGTCGGCCTTCGTTAACTCGATGCTGGTTTCCCTCCTGACGCGCGCGACCCCGGAGCAGGTCCGCCTCATCCTCGTTGACCCGAAGATGGTGGAGCTGACTCCTTACGAGGGCATCCCGCACCTTATTACGCCTATTATCACCCAGCCGAAGAAGGCGGCGGCGGCCCTGCAGTGGCTCGTCGAGGAGATGGAGCAGCGCTACATGGACATGAAGGCTGCCCGCGTGCGCAAGATCGAGGACTATAACCGCAAGGTCATCTCCGGCGAGCACCAAGCGCCGCTCGGCTCCGAGCGCGAGATGCGCCCGTACCCGTATATTGTCTGTGTCGTGGACGAGTTGGCCGACCTTATGATGACCGCGCCAAAGGAAATCGAGGAATCCATCGTGCGCATCACTCAGAAGGCGCGTGCGGCCGGCATCCACTTGGTGCTCGCAACCCAGCGACCTTCCGTGGACGTGGTCACCGGTCTTATCAAGACCAACGTTCCTTCCCGCTTGGCATTTGCTACCTCGTCCCTTACGGACTCCCGCGTCATTTTGGACCAAGGCGGTGCAGAAAAGCTCATCGGCATGGGTGACGGTCTCTTCATTCCGCAGGGCGGCCGTCCGGTGCGTATGCAGGGCGCTTTCGTCTCCGACGAAGAAGTGCAAGCGGTTGTCGACGCCGCGAAGGCCCAAGGCCAGCCCAACTACACCGAGGGCGTTACCGAGGAAAAGCAGTCCGAGGCGAAGAAGGAAATCGACGACGATATCGGCAAGGACATGGACGATCTGCTCGAGGCAGTCGAGCTGGTTGTCACCTCCCAGCTGGGGTCGACGTCGATGCTACAGCGCAAGCTGCGCATCGGTTTCGCCAAGGCGGGCCGCCTGATGGATCTCATGGAATCCCGCGGCGTCGTGGGCCCATCCGAGGGCTCCAAGGCCCGTGAGGTGCTGGTCAAGCCGGAAGAACTCGACACCATCATCTGGATGATCAAGGGCGCCGACCCAGCAGAGGCACCGAAGGAAATCCAGGACGAGATGGCGCAGGCTGAATCGGCGGAAGATTCTTCCGCCGACGATGCCTCCGCCCCAAGTGGCGAGGACACGCGCACTGTCCAAGCGACGTATAACCCGTCCTCCGGCGCCTTCTAGGCAATAAGTTTCTCGCCCCACCGCAGCCATTGCGGTGGGGTATTAACTTTTGTGTAAGATAGTACAAGTCTTGGAGGGGAGTACCCCGTTCCACAGCGATGATCGTCAACACGGCAACTCCGCAGGGAAATGAGTTCCCGGTCTCGCTGGCTCGCAGTAGACGAGTTGGGGGAGACCTCCGGTCAAATCTTTTCTTACTCGACCGGAGGATATTTCTATATGCATGTCCCTTTGTGGATTTGGATACTAACCATCGCCGTCATCCTCGGCTTTTTCATCTTTGACTTCTTGAGCCACGTGCGTTCGCCGCACGAGCCCTCCATGAAGGAATCCGGCTTCTGGACCTTGTTCTATATGGGCATGGCCGTCATCTTTGGCGGCATCGTGTGGGCGTTGTGGGATCATGAGCACGCCATCCAGTTCTTTACCGGTTGGATAACCGAACAGGCGTTGAGCGTGGATAACCTCTTCGTGTTCGCACTGATCATGGGCGCGTTCAAGATTCCGCGCCGCTTCCAGCAAAAGGTGCTGCTCATCGGCATCGTCCTGGCTTTGGTATTCCGCCTCATCTTCATCATGCTCGGTGCTGCGATCATCCAGGCGTGGTCCGACGTGTTCTATCTCTTCGCCATTTTCCTCATCTACACCGCGGTCAAGCTCATCGTGGACGAGGTCACCGATGCTGAAGAGACTGACCCGAATGACATGCTGATCATCAAGTGGCTGCGCAAGGTCATCCACGTCACCCCGCGCTACCACGGTGACAAGCTGACCCACCGCGAGGAGTCCGGGTCAAAGAAGGGCAAGCTGGCATTGACGCCTTTGTTCGTGGCACTGGTCGCCATCGGGCTTATCGACGTCATGTTCGCCTTCGACTCCATCCCAGCGATCTACGGCATTACTTCGGAGCCGTTCCTGGTCTTTAGCACCAACGCCTTCGCGCTAATGGGCCTGCGTCAGATGTTCTTCCTCATCGATGGCCTGCTCGAGCGCTTGGTTTACCTGCCTTATGGCTTGGGTATCATCCTGGGCTTCATCGGCATCAAGCTGCTCTTCCACGCGCTGCACGAGAACAACCTGTCGTTTATCAACGGCGGTGAAAACGTGGAGGCTATCCCGGAGATTCCGACCTTGGTCTCCCTGCTCGTCATCGTCGGCGTGCTGGGGCTTACCGTCGCGGCTTCTGTCCTTAAGAACAAGCGCGACGAAGCGCAGGGCGGCATCACCGTGTCCCACAACCACTACGACTGGGACGAAGAGGGCAACAAGATCGTCCGCACCAAGTCGGGCGAGCTCGTCGGTAAGGCAGCCGATCTGCCAGAGACCGAACTGCCCTAACCTTTAAGCAAAAGAGTTAATCACCGGGTTCCACTCGCGGAATGCGCGCGCAGTAACAGCGCCGCAGACAAAGAATGGATCTTGGTCCATAATTTTGATGGCTTCGGCAACCTCGGTGGCCTCATCGGCAAATTGCAAAACGATGAGCGCACCGCCCTTGGAATCAGTAAAGGGGCCGGAGCCTAAAATTATGCCCTTTTCATTTAGATCACCGATGAATTCGCGGTGCGCTGGGCGGTTTTCCGCGATGGCCGGGTTTTGCGGGTTGTATTCGTAGCTGACTGCGAAGTATTTCATGAACTTATCTTAAAGAGATGGGGGAGTTTGCCGCAGCGGCTTCAATAGGACAGGTAGGATAAAATCCGTGAATCACTCTAGGGCTCGGCAGAAAACGGCGGCGGCGTCGGATGTAAATCCCCACGTTTCCAACTGGAATCTACCCAATATTCTGACGAGCTTGCGCATCTTATTTATCCCCGTATTCGTCTGGTTGGTGCTGGCCGGCCACGACTGGTGGGCGTTTGGTGTATTCGCCGCGTTAATGATTACGGACAAACTCGATGGCGACATCGCCCGTTCCCGTGGCCTCATCACCGACTTCGGCAAAATCGCCGACCCTATCGCAGACAAAGCCTTAATGACCGCGGCCTTCGTCTGCCTCAACATCATCGGCGCTTTGCCGGTATGGGTTACCGTGGTCATCCTTGTCCGCGAATTCGGCATCACCTTCTGGCGCATGGCCCTTCTACGCCAGGGCAAGGTCGTCCCGGCGTCTAAAGGTGGCAAGCTCAAGACCGTCCTGCAGTCCCTTGCCGTGGCGATGTACCTGTGCCCGCTGCCGAGCTGGATGGACATTCCTTCCTTCGTGGTCATGTTTATCGCCGTCGTGGTCACTGTGGTCACGGGCGTGCAGTACCTCATCGACGGTAGGAAGCAGAACTCCTGATGTCTGCGCCCGCGCTTGTCGATGCCCTGCGCAACCGCCACCAGACCGTATCCTTCTGCGAGTCCTTGACTGCGGGCCTAGCGGCGGCCACGCTCGCTACGGTCCCGGGGGCGTCGGCAGTCTTGCGCGGTGGATTAGTAACTTATGCCACCGAGGTGAAGTCTCACTTCTTGTCGGTTCCGGTGGAGGAGTTGGAAGCCCAGGGAGTGGTCTCAGCCGAAACCGCGCAGGCGATGGCCGAGGCTGCGGTGCGCGAGACCGGCGCGGACTGGGGGCTATCGCTGACAGGCGTGGCAGGACCTGACCCGCAAGAGGGCAAATCCGCGGGAACGGTCTTCGTGGGCATCGTTGGCCCCGGGGTTCCTGCCCATGGCATACAACTGGAGCAGCTATCGGGCAGCCGTAACGCGATCCGTGAAGCCGCCGTGGAAGAGGTCTTGAGCCTGCTTCTATCAACTTTGAAAGAAAAATAGGATTTTCGGGAACAAAGCCGGCCGCAGCGCCGTTGTACAGATTGATGAACACTACTACTGCACTTCTTGAAAAGCCTTTCAACGCCTCGGCAGGTGCTGTTGAGGCTCCCAAACGCGCGCCGGAGCCGCTGCTGCGTGAGGCTCTGGGGCTGACCCTTCGCGCATTCCGCGCCGACAAGGGCGTGACCCTGCGCGAACTTGCTAGCGTCGCGCGTGTTTCCCCAGGCTACCTTTCGGAGCTCGAGCGCGGCCGCAAGGAAGTTTCCTCCGAGCTTTTGGCCTCCGTCTGCCACGCTCTAGAGGTCAGCGTTTCTGACGTCTTGATTGAGGCTGCAGGTTTCATGGCGCTGCCGTCCATGGACGAGGAACTGGCAACCACCGCACCTGCTGCTTCGGAGCTTTAAAACTCTCCGCGTCTCACAGTGAACTTTATGCCTTCGGGCACCACAGTGGGGCGCGGATTTCGTTAGTATTGGTGGGGTAACGAAACACTTTTAGTCACGCGTTAAACGCAACTTAGGAAGGCTTAAACACACTAATGGCGAATCCATTTTCCAAGGCATGGAAGTACCTGATGGCACTCTTCGATTCCAAGATCGAAGAAAACGCTGATCCCAAGGTACAGATCGAGCAGGCCATCGAGGACGCACAGCGCCAGCACCAGGAGCTTTCGCAGCAGGCAGCTGCTGTCATCGGTAACCAGCGTCAGCTGGAGATGCAGCTCAACCGCCGCCTGAATGAGATTGAGAAGCTGCAGGGCAATACCCGCCAGGCGCTGGAGCTTGCTGATAAGGCTCGCGCTGCAGGCGATAACACCAAGGCCACCGAGTACGAGAACGCCGCAGAGGCCTTCGCCGCACAGCTGGTTACCGCAGAGCAGTCTGTGGAAGACACCAAGAAGCTCCACGATCAAGCCCTTCAGCAGGCAGAGCAGGCCAAGAAGGCCGTCGAGCGCAATGGCATGGCCCTGCGTGAAAAGGTCAACGAGCGTTCCAAGCTGCTTTCCCAGCTCGAGCAGGCGAAGATGCAGGAGAAGGTCTCCGAGTCTCTCAACTCCATGAACGAGATGACCGCTAACGGCAACACTCCGTCTTTGGATTCCGTCCGTGACAAGATTGAGCGCCGCTACACCAAGGCCCTGGGCCAGGCGGAGCTGGCGGAGAACTCCGTGGCTAACCGCATGCACGAGGTGGAGCAGGCAGGCGTGCAGCTGGCAGGACACTCCCGTCTGGAGCAGATTCGTGCAGAGATGGGTTCCTCCAAGGCTGTTGAGGGCAACTCCCAGCAGGCAATCGAGGGCAACCGCACCGCTGGTTCTGCAGCGGACCAGGCGGCGCAGCCAAACGCCGCTGCTGATGACGCCGTCCAGGCCCGCCTGCGCGAACTGCGCGGCGAGCAGTAGCCTCTAGTTTTAAGAAGACCCTCGAGAGAAGTTCTCGAGGGTCTTTGTGGATCTAGTCGGTATCTAGTCGCCCACGCCGCGGGCTTGGAGTGCCTCGCCCATGGCTCGGGCGCGGCGTATCGAACGGATGACCACCGGAGTACCGAAAGCCAGCAGGGAAGTGCCCGCACCGCGGGCCTTGCGGGCGTCCATGACCTCTTGAACCGTGCCGAGCATCAGCGGCAGGAGGCGGATCGTAAGTGACATCGCCAGGCTGATATTTTCCACCGGCAGCCCCAGCTTGCCAAGAGGCGCGAGCGCCTTCTCAAAAGACTCCATCATCTCCGAGACCTTAGTAGCCAGCGTGAGGAGCACTGCCGCGACGATGGCGGCATAAATGCTAAAGAAAGTGGTCACCGCCGTTTCAAGGTCTTGCTGCCACCATTGCAGCGCCGCCAGCGCCACGAGCAAATAGAGCGGGGGATAAAGCTGGCCCCAAGCCACGCGCGCAGGGATACGCGCGAGCGGGTAGACCGCAAGCGCGACTACCGCGCAGCCCACGGCTACGGGAATGGTCTTTGCAAAAATCGTGGTGCTGATGATGAAAGCGATGAGCACCACAAATTTCACCCACGCCGGCAAGCGGTGGATGAAGGTATCGGCATCGACATAAAACCCAAGCGGAATATTCTGTGGCACGAATGTCTCCCTTTGCTACAACGGGCGGAAATTACAGCGGGCGGGAGGCCATCAGGGAGCGATAGAACTCGATGACCTCAGCGGGCGCGCCGTCGGCAGCAATGCGGTGCTCATCGATGCAAATGGCTCGGTCGAAATCGTGGATGAAATCCAAGTCGTGCGTGACCACGATAAGCTGCTGCTCCAAGCGCGCAAACTCGCGGCGGATGCGGTCGCGGTTGCGCAGGTCCAAAAGAGTGGTGGGTTCGTCGGCGATGATAAGCACCGGCTCCATCACGAGAACCGCGGCCAAAGCCAGCAGCTGCTTCTGCCCTCCAGAAAGCGTATGCGGCGACTGGTCTGCCAGCTCGCGTAGCCCAAAGCGCTCCAGCGCAGCATCCACGCGCGCGTTCCGCTCGGCCTTGCTGAGCTTTAGCCGACGCAGCGAAAAGGCGACGTCGTCACGCACGTTCGGCATCACAATTTGGTTCTCCGCATCGGAGAAGACAAAACCGACCTTGCGGCGGATTTCTTTTCCGTGGCGGGCGACATCCGCGCCGTCGACAAGCACGGTGCCCGAGGTGGGCTCGCCTAGGCCATTGATGAGGCGGGTGAGCGTGGATTTACCGCCGCCGTTCGCTCCAATGATGGCAATGCGCTGCTCAGAAAGCGTGAGGTTTATATCGCTTAAAACCTCTTCCTCGTCGAAAGCGACGCTGACGTTCTGGAACTCGATGGTGGACATTTATGCCTTCTTGGGCTTGCGTCCCATCAGATCCGGAAACGCCGCGTGCACGCCAATCGCGATAACGACCATGACCGCCAGCTTTAGTGCGTCAGGGCCCAGGAAAGGAATCTGCGCGAGTGCGGCCTCGCCCCAGCCCATGCCCGCGCGCAAGGCCATGCCGATGGTGCCGCAGGTGTATTGCACGAGCAAGCTGACGATGCCCGCGAGCGCAATGACGATGCACATGCCGGCCTTGTTGCGCGGGGCGCGGTAAGCAATCGCGCCGCCGATGGCAGGGGAGATGACATAGCCCGCGATGTAGCCCACAGTAGGCCCGGCCAGTGCGCTCAAAACGCTGCGGCCGCCAGCCAGGATCGGTAGGCCAACGAGACCTAGAACGATGAAAATTAGGCCTACGTAGAAGCCACGGCGCCCGCCCAAAATCAGGCCAGCAAGGGTGATGACGGCGTTCTGCAAAACGATCGGAACGCCGGAGACCGGGCTGGGGATCGAAACAAACGCGAAGACAATAATGAGAGCGGTAAAGACGGCAACGTAAGCGATGTCGCCCGCGACAGAGTTCTTCTTCATGTTGGGCAGATTACACGCCTGGCATTGCGGCTGGGAAACTCGCCTTTTGAACGGCGTTCAGGCGGGTGTGTTGAGCAGGGACTGGGGCTTGGAAGTTCGGCCTGTAGGATAGCGGGCATGCGATTGACGGAGTATCACCAACTGATAGTCGATGAATTCGGTGAATCCGAAGGCAAGTGGATAAGTCACTCCCACGTGCTGGCTAAATACGGTGAGACTGCTGACGAGCTCATCGAACGCGGGGTAGACCCAGGCGAGGTATGGGAAGGTCTGTGCGATGATTTTGATGTTCCGGAAAACCGCCGCCTGGGCGTGGACTACCCCACGCTCTAGTTGTTCGAACGCATTCGAAGACCTGTGAGTTAAAACCGGGCGGACACGCGGGGTTTGTATTTTAGTTTCGAACACTTGTGTGTAAGGTGGTTTGGGGTGTCGGGCGTCGGCGCTAGCTTAGCTTTTGCTGCGGAACCGCAGGTGCGGTTGGGCAGTCTAAATCAATGAGCCTGTGGGATGCGCAGGTAAATCAACGTTAGGAATTAAAAATGGCAACGAAGAAGAAGTCCACCGCTGCGGCGGGCAAGGGAGATGACCGCCAGAAGGCGCTCGACGCCGCGATGGCGATGATTGAGAAGGATTTTGGTAAGGGTGCTGTCATGCGCCTTGGCGACGACGAGCGTCCCCCAATCCGCGCGATTTCCTCCGGCAACACCGCCATCGACATCGCACTGGGCATCGGCGGATTCCCGCGCGGGCGCATCGTGGAGATTTACGGCCCAGAATCCTCGGGTAAGACCACCGTTGCGCTGCACGCGATTGCGTCTGCGCAGAAGGAAGGTGGCATCGCTGCGTTTATCGACGCCGAGCACGCCCTCGACCCTGAGTACGCTCGCCTTTTGGGCGTGGATACGGATAACCTGCTGGTTTCTCAGCCGGATACCGGTGAGCAGGCGCTGGAAATCGCCGACATGCTCGTGCGTTCCGGCGCTATCGACATCATCGTTATCGACTCCGTCGCGGCCCTTACCCCGAAGGCGGAAATCGAAGGCGAGATGGGTGATTCCCACGTCGGCCTGCAGGCCCGCCTGATGTCCCAGGCGCTGCGCAAGATGACCGGCGCGCTGTACAACTCCGGCACCACCGCCATCTTCATTAACCAGCTGCGCGAGAAGATCGGCGTCATGTTCGGCTCCCCGGAGACCACCACCGGTGGTAAGGCGCTGAAGTTCTACGCTTCCGTGCGCTGCGATATCCGCCGCATCCAGACGCTTAAGGATGGCCAGGATGCGATTGGTAACCGCACCAAGATCAAGATTGTGAAGAACAAGGTTTCCCCGCCTTTCAAGATCGCCGAGTTCGACATCATGTATGGCGAGGGTATTTCGCGTGAGTCCTCCATCATCGACCTTGGCGTGGAGCATGGCTTTATCAAGAAGTCCGGTTCCTGGTTTACTTACGAGGGTGACCAGCTGGGGCAGGGTAAAGAGAAGGCCCGTAACTTCCTGAAGGAAAATAAGGACCTGGCTGATGAGATCGAGAAGAAGATCTTCACCAAGCTGGGCATCGGCGCCGCGGCCGCGACGGGGGAGGAAGTCCACATGGACGTGCCCGGTGCGGACGATTCCTTGACGGATGACGCCGTCGATTTGGTTCCGAACGTCGACTTCGACGACGACTAAATGTCAAAGCCCGCCCCAGAAAAGCTCGAAAAGCTTCGCCAGGCGCTTGCCGAATATGAATCCGGCGCCGCTGGAGGCGGGCTTTTTGATGCCGAAGCAGAAGAAGCCAAAGCCAAGGTGCGCTCGCGCGCGCTGTTGTTGCTGGATCAGCGCGCGCGTTCGCGCAAGGAATTAGGCGACCGCCTCCTTGCCCTCGAATTCGACGCTGAGGTGGTGGAGATGGTCCTCGATGACCTAACGCACGTGGGCCTGCTTGACGACGCCACCTTTGCCAAAGAGTGGGTGCGCCAGCGCCATGCCCGCAGGGGTAAATCCGCGCGCGTGCTAGATCGCGAGCTGCAGGAAAAGGGCGTGTCCCAAGCCCTGCGGAGTGAGGCCTTGGAACAGGTGACGGAGGAATCTGAGGAGTCCATTGCCCAGGCCTTGGCAGTAAAGAAGGCACGCTCTGTGAAAACGGTGCCGGAGGATAGGGCAGAGCGTGATAAATACTTGCGCCGCATCGTAGGCGTGCTGGCGCGGCGCGGTTTCAACCAAGGCATGTCCATGCGGATTGCCATTGCGGCGCTGGATGCGCGCATCGCGGAGCTGGAATCCTAGGGTTTATGAGTTGGCTGCTTTGGCCGATAGAATGACCCGACGTGAGTAATCCCCAGACTGAGGCGCCCCGCACCTACGAAGTGCGTACTTTTGGCTGCCAGATGAACGTGCACGATTCCGAGCGCATCTCCGGCTTGCTGGAGGAGGCAGGCTACTGCGCAGTCGACTCCGGCGACGAGCCCGACCTCATCGTCTTTAACACCTGCGCGGTGCGTGAGAACGCAGATAAGCGCCTATACGGCACCCTGGGCGCATTGAAGAAGACCAAGGAGAACCACCCCGGCATGCAGATTGCCGTGGGCGGCTGCTTGGCGCAAAAGGACAAAGACACCGTCCTCGATAACGCGCCGTGGGTTGATGCGGTCTTTGGCACCCACAACATGGGTGCCCTTCCTACGCTGCTCGAACGCGCGCGCCACAATGACGAGGCCCAGGTGGAAATCGTTGATTCCCTCGAGGCTTTCCCTTCCGTGCTCCCTGCAAAGCGCGAGTCTGCCTACGCTGGCTGGGTCTCGGTCTCGGTGGGCTGCAACAACACCTGTACTTTCTGCATCGTTCCTTCCTTGCGCGGTAAGGAAGAGGACCGCCGCCCGGGCGACATCCTGGCCGAGGTCAAGGCACTGGTAGACCAAGGCGTTTCCGAGGTCACCCTGCTGGGCCAAAACGTCAACGCTTATGGCGTGAACTTTGCAGACCCTGACCTACCGCGCGATAAGTTCGCGTTCTCGAAGCTGCTGCGCGAGGTGGGAAAGATCGAGGGCTTGGAGCGTCTGCGCTTTACCTCGCCGCACCCGGCAGAATTTACTTCCGACGTCATCGACGCTATGGCCGAGACCCCAGCCGTGTGCCCGCAGCTGCACATGCCGCTGCAGTCTGGCTCCGACCGCATCTTGAAGGAGATGCGCCGGTCTTATCGTTCGAAGAAGTTCCTCGCCATCCTGGATGAAGTCCGCGAGAAGATGCCGCATGCGGCCATCACCACTGACATCATCGTCGGCTTCCCAGGCGAGACCGAAGAGGACTTCGAGGCCACCATGGAAGTGGTAAAGCGCGCCCGTTTTGCCTCCGCTTTTACCTTCCAGTATTCGCCGCGCCCGGGTACCCCGGCGGCGGAGATGGAAAAGCAGGTCCCGAAGCACATCGTGCAGGAGCGCTTCGAGCGCCTCGTCGCGCTGCAGGACTCCATCCAGGCCGAGGAGAATGCGAAGCTGGTTGGCACCGACGTCGAGCTGCTGGTGCAGGCCGAGGGCGGCCGCAAGGCTGACAAGACTCACCGCCTGACCGGCCGTTCCCGCGATGGCCGCCTCGTGCACTTTGCGCCTATCGACGCCGCCGGCACTTCCATCAGCGCAGATATCCGCCCAGGCGACGTCGTGCATACCACCGTTACCGATTCCGGTTCCTTCTTCCTCGTGGCTGACTCCGGCGTTACCGAGCACCGCCGCACTAAGGCCGGCGACATGTCCGCAGCGGGGCAGACCCCAACCACCGCGCCTATCGGCGTAGGTTTGGGGCTACCGCAGGTTGGCGCCCCCGCCACCCAAGATTCCTGCGGCTGCTAAAGGAGTATTTCATGAGCAATCAGTACGACACCGCCCACGCTGCCGAGCGCGCTGCCGCCCAGAAGATGGAACTGGGAGGCTACAAAACCGCGCTCATCGTAGCGATTGTCGCGTGGGTGGCGTACCTGGTTCTGCCTTATGCCGGCACCGCCAACGGCTGGGAGGTTCTTGGTCTGGACAGCCCGAGCGTGAAGATTTCCATCATGGAGAACATCTCGGGGTGGTGTGCCCTGCTGGGCATCGGCGTGCTGACCAGCCTCACCGTCATCACCCGCCGCTTAAACTTCGGTCTTGCTGCATGGATGCTGGTGGCAATCTCGCTGTTTCTTAACCTCTGGGGCTTCTGGTACCGCGGCTCGACCGCGGACGGCGCCTCCATCGGCATGTGGGTCGGCGTGCTCGCTAGCCTGATTGCATTCTTGGCGTACTGCCGCGTGGCCTTTAGGCGCAGCCCCGAGCAGATTGCAGCGGCCGAAAAAGCCCGCGCCGCAGCCAGCTCCCTCGATCAAGTCGGCGTCCTGCAGACGGAGGCCGCGACTACACTTCCTCCGGAGGAGAATCCGCTGCTTATCGACGACCGGCGCCGCCAAGCACACAAGCGTTAAGCCCCGAATGCTCAGTCCTTAACTGCGGAGATGCAGCTCCCAGGCTGAGGAAGTGGAAATAACCTTCGCGCCTAGGTGCTTATAGATGCGGTTCATCGCCGGGTCCGCATCCGCGACCGAGCAATATGCTCGGCGCGCGTCCGGCCACCACCGCGCGACCTCGTGCAGTGCGTGCAGTTTCGCAGCCGTGGCCAGTCCGCGTCGACGCCTATCGCGGGCGGTGACCGTCAGCGTCCACTCACAGACCTCCGGGTCCGCATCCGCGTGCCGGGAAAGCTCCGTCAGCGCCACGATACGCCCGGCTTCCTCGATCGCAACCAGAAGAGTATGCGAGCGCCGTGCCCGCAGCCTGCGATGCGCCTCCTCCAAACGCTGCGCGGTCCAGTAAATAGGCTCGGTGCTCAAATCGCCGTAGACCGCATCCGTGGAGGCCACGGTCAAAAGCTCCAGGATGTCATCCAGATACTCAGCGGGGATGTCATAGTCGGCAAAGACATGAAATTTGCGCGAGGCCACCGGGAAAGGCCGCGCTGGCGTATCCGGAAACTCTACGAACATCTGGTGCTCGGCGTGCTTTTGTGCAAAGCCCCGCGCGATATACGGGCCCGAGAACGGGTCATAAGAGTAGTCCGCATCGGCAGGGTAGAGCATACCTATCTGTGCGACGCTGCGGCCGAGCTTATGGGCCAGGTCGAGGGCGGCGTCGACAAGCTGCTCGGTCACTCCGCGCGCTTCCGCGGACAGCTCCTCGCCGGGCATGGGCAGCAGGCCCGCCGCGAGAACGCACTCGATTTCCGCATTCTGTGTTTCTTCAAGAAGAGGCAGCGAGATATGGATGAAGCCGTCGAAATCCAACTCCGGGCTGGGCTCCACCGCGGAAATAGTGGGCAAGCCCAGCGCGCCCACCTCCAGTGGGGTAGGAGAAGTTAGCCCAAAGAGATAGGTCTGCGACTCGTTCGAGCCTTGTAGGCGCTGGACCACCCGCGAAGGCGCAGAAGATGCGGCTGGGTCACCGCTGGCCTCTTGCGCATACAGGTTCGCGTCGAAGACGAAGCTACGGACGCAATCTGCTGGCTCTCCGCGGCCGGGGACAATCTGGACGAGCAAATTATTTGTCATTTACAGCAGCTGCCGCTGCGTCCGCGAACTCCTGCCACTGCGCGGCCTGGGCGCGCAGGTCCTGCTCCTTCTTGGCGTTGCCCTTGGCAGCGGCGGCGTCGGCTTGCGCGTTTAGATCGTCGACCTTGGACTGGAACTGCGCCACGCGTGCCTGAGCTTCGGGATCGGTACGGCGCCACTCGGAATCCTCCGCGGCGGAAACGCGCTTTTCCAGGGCCTCAATCTTGGCCTCGTATTCACGGACCTGGTTGCGTGGGACGAATCCAATTTCCTCCCACTTTTCTTGCAGCTCGCGCAGCTTCGCCTTAGCAGCCTCGATGGACTTGGAAGGATCGATCTGTGAGTCGTATTCCGCAATCAGGGCGTCCTTCGCCTGCGCGTTGGCGGCGAATTCCTTATCGCGCTCGTCGTTGACGGCGTTGCGAGCGGAGAAGAAGTGGTCCTGCGCAGCGCGGAACTGAGCCCACAGCTTGTCATCGGCCTCGCGCGGGGCGCGGCCGGCGGCCTTCCACTCGGTCATCAGGTCACGGTAGGCGCGCGCGGTGGCTGCCCAGTCGGTGGAATCCTGCAGCGCCACGGCGCGCTCGACGAGCTCTTCCTTGCGCTTGCGGGCCGCCGCGCGATTGCGGTCTAGCTCCGCGAAGTGCGCTCCACGACGCCTATTAAAGGAGTCGCGTGCTCGCGAGTAGCGCTTCCAGAGGGCGTCGTCAGTCTTGCGGTCGATTCCGCGAATCTGCTTCCACTCCTCGAGGATGGCGCGGATGCGATCTCCCGCGGCCTTCCACTCGGTGGAGTTCGCTGCGATGTCCTCGGCCTCTGCCGCGAGCTTCTCCTTGGCCGCGATGCCTTCCGCGCGGCGGCGCGCTTTATCGGCCTGCGCCTGCTCGCCGGCGCTTACGGAGTGCTCGATGACAGCGCCCAAACGCTTGTCCAAGGCCGCAATATCGCCGATAGCGGCAGCGGTAGGCAAAGACTCCCGCAGCTCCGCGGCGGTGGCCTTGATGGTTTCCGCCTCGCCCGGATGCGCTTTCAAACGTGTTTCCAGCAGCTCAATCTCGGTGGAAAGGTCATCGTAGCGGGCACCATAGTGCGCCAAGCCCTCAGCCGGGGTGCCGGCCTTCCACTCGCCAATCTTGCGCTCGCCTTCGGGAGCATTGACGAAGACGGAACCGTCTTCCTCCACGCGGCCCCATTTGGCCGGATCATTCTTTGCGACCTTAGCCGCCGGCTGTGCGCCCGGGCGAGGGCCTGGACGAGCACCCTTCTTGGGCATTGCACCTGGGGTTGGGATAGACATGGTTGAAACCGCCTTTATGAAAGTCGCGCCGCGCGTCACGGCTGCCTAGAGTGTTCTCCCTAACAGTACCTTCTCCTGCATTAGGATGAGTGAGCAATGTTAAATCTTTTGATTATGCCTTCCTCGCCGGCCTTGGCGGAGGAATTATCTCCCGCAGATGCCCCTAGCCGCGCGCTATTAGGCGCAGCTCGGCAGCTGGTCCGCGAATACGCGTCGGCCAATGAGGAGCTGGTGTTAGACATCGTTGGCTCCAGGGATGCACGCTGGCATACGGCACATACAGGTTCCCTGCGCGCGTGGGGTGCCCCGAGCGTGGAGCTGGGCGAAGGCAATTACCTGCCGGAGCTTATGGCGCGCTACATGCTTGCAGGTGGTCCGGATTATCGCGTGGGCGAGGTCCGCGAGCACCTAGGCACCCCGCGCGCGGGCGTTCTCACCATCGTGTGCGTAGACGGCAGTGCCGGGCTTACCCAACGCGCGCCGCTCGCGCTTATCGACGCCGCCCCTGCGGCCGCCCAGTGGTGCGAATCCCTGCTAGCGGGCGCGGACGAAAGCTGCGATGAAGATAAGCTGCGTGCCGCCGGCGTCGAGGAGACTGCGCTGTGGGCAGAGCTTGCGGCGCTGCGGCCGCTAAAGGCGGAACTGCGCGCGGCGGATTCGACGCTGGGCGTTGGACGATACGTGGCGGGGTGGCAATGCTAAGACCAATCGCAGTCGTAGGGCCTACGGGTTCGGGTAAAAGTGACTTGGGCGTGCAGCTCGCGCATGAGCTAGACGGCGAGGTTGTCAACGTCGATTCCATGCAGCTCTACCGCGGCATGGACATCGGCACGGCGAAGCTCACGATGGAAGAACGCGAGGGCATCCCGCACCACCAGCTTGACGTCTGGGAGGTCACGGAGAAGGCCTCCGTCGCGCGTTATCAAGCAGACGCCATTTCCGACGTCGAGGCGATCATGGCCCGCGGCAAAACGCCCATCCTCGTGGGTGGCTCGATGCTCTATGTCCAGGCGCTCGTCGACGACTGGCAGTTTCCACCCACCGACCCTGCAGTTCGCGCGAAGTATGAACAGCGGAGGGTGGAAATCGGCGTCGATAAGCTGCACGCGGAGCTTGCAGAAGTAGATCCGGCCGCGGCCGCCATCATCGAGGACAAGGACCCGCGGCGCACCGTCCGTGCGCTGGAGGTCATCGAGCTGACCGGCAAACCCTTCAAAGCCAGCCAGCCGCCGAAGGACGTGCCGCCGCGCTGGAACACGCTGCTGTTGGGTCTGCGCACGCAAGCAGATTGGCTCAACCCGCGCATCGAGCTGCGCAGCCGACGCATGTTCGAACGCGGGCTCGTAACGGAGGTCGAGCGCCTGCAAACACAAGGCCTCGTAGAAGATTCCACCGCCGGCCGCGCCATCGGCTATGCGCAGGTATTCCAAGCTCAGCGAGGAGAGCTGACCTGGGACGAAGCCATAGAGCGCACGATTACCGGAACGCGGCGCTACGTGCGCCGCCAACGCTCCTGGTTTAACCGCGACAAGCGCATCAACTGGCTGGATGCGGCCGCCGATACGCGCGGGCAGGCGCTGCGTATTATTGAGGCATGAAATTTGCCAAGGGACACGGTACGGAAAACGATTTCGTCATCATCGAAGACCATGACGGCCAGCTAGAGCTTAGCCCCGAGCGCGTGCAGCGCCTGTGCGATCGCCGCGCCGGAATCGGCGGGGATGGCCTGCTGCGCGTGGTCCGCGCGGGCGCGCTGGGGGAGCCGCTCGCCGAAGGAATTGCTGACGAGGATTGGTGCATGGACTACCGCAACGCCGATGGTTCCGTCGCCGAAATGTGTGGCAACGGCACTCGCGTCTTCGCCCACTGGGTGCGTTCCCGCGGCTTGGTGAATGCCGATTCCTTCACCGTCGGCACCCGTGCCGGTGCGAAAACGGTGACGGTGCATTCCTTCGATGAGTTCGAGGCGCAGGTTAGCGTGGAGATGGGTGCTGCGCGGGTAACCGGAGTTTCCACGGCGTCGATGGCAGGCGAGAGCTTTGCGGGCCTCGGTGTCGACGTGGGCAATCCGCACCTGGCAGCGGTCATCCCGGGGCTTTCGGCAGAAGGCCTGGCCGAGATGACCTTCGAGCAGCCGACTTTCGATGAGTCCTTCTTTCCCGAGGGAGTCAACGTTGAGGTGCTGACTCAGCTTGCTGAAGGCGCCGTTTCCATGCGTGTCTTCGAACGCGGCGTCGGAGAGACCCGCTCTTGCGGCACCGGCACCGTGGCGGCCGCATGCGCCGCGCTTGCCGACGCCGGCTACGGCACCGGCACCGTCAGCGTCCATGTTCCCGGCGGCACGGTGGAAGTGGAGATCTTCGACGAAGACTCGCGTCTTACCGGCCCTTCGCGCATCGTGGCAACTGGCGAGACCGCGCTTTAGTCTTTGTAGTGCGTGCCGAGGGAAAGGGCCGCGCGGCGGGCGGCGAGCCAGGTCTCGCGCAGCTCGGTGGCGCGGTCATCGGTAACCCTTAAGAGGGATTCCAGCTCGTCGGTTTCGATGTCTGTGCGGTATACGCGGATGTCCAAGCGGCTTAAAAATCGCTTGGCACCGTTTAATTCGTAGCGGAAGGCCTCGATGGTGGGATCCGTGCAATCCAGATCCAGCAGCGCGGGGCGGTGCAAAGTGCGGTCTGCAATGGCATCGGTATTTTGCGAATTGCAGAAGGCGTCGAATTCAGCGATCACGTCGCGGATATCGTCCGCGGAAAGATTGATGGAGGTGCGCAGGGCGGCGTGCTCGGAGGCGTCGGGACGTGCAGAGGCGAAAAGCCACATGGCGCCTGCCACCAAGAGCGCAATGAAAAGGCCAGGCAGTTTCAGGGTCACGATGAGCGCAACGGCTGCCACCACCGCAAGGGTGACGGCGAGCATATGACGCCCTGTCGAGTCCATACCTGGCCCTTCTTCGTTTTATTTAGTGGCATCCGCCAGAACCGCAGGAGCAGCCGCCGTCGGAGCCGCAGCCGCCGGTGGGCATTTCGATTGAAGCCGTCAGCATACCAGTTCCAGCCAGAACTTCATCCTTGGCGGGAAGCTCGCCGAAGCTGGCCGGTAAGCAGAGGTCGAACGGGAAGACGCCGTCCATGACCAGGTGCATGAACTTTTCGCCGGTGAGCTGGTTTTCGCGCCACTCGGATTCCATCACGCGGGCGGCGAATCGGCAGCCCGGGGTAGGCGCCGCTGCGCCGGAACCCTGCGCGACAATCTCTGCGCCCTCAGACTCGAAGGCCGCCGGGTAAGTATCAAACTCTGCCTCGTAATCTGCGGCGGAGGCATAGCGTTTCACGCCGAAGCCCATGACGCTAAGGCCTACCTGCTGCCACGGCTGGGTTTCTTCGTCTGCCAGCAGCGGACCCTGCGCGAGGTTAGCGGTGGCCTGTGCGAGAACGGTGCCGAATGGGTCCAGGATTTCCATGAAAGCCAGCACGTCGTTGACCATGGACACATGCGCAAAGCCCTGCGTCACGGAATCGAAACCGATGTAGGTGGCAAAAGGCTCGACCGCGAGGATATTGATCTGCGCTCCGGACGGGTCCGCGAATTGGATGAGCTGACCGTCGCGGATCTCGCCGGTGACGGTGAGCTGGTTGGTGGAAATGGCTGCCTCAACGGCGTCTTGCCAACGCACAAAGTTCAGGCCAATTGCCTGCATCTCAGTATTGGCAGTGGAGGCGGGGGAAGATTCGGTCATAGTGGCTATTGTATCTCCGCAGGCTTTAGCTACTAAAAATTGGGGTTTTAAGCCTGCGACGTGCAAGAATAAAAGCAACATGAACGAAAATCACGAAGAACTTCTCGCGCAGGCTTTTGGTGAGGAATTCCAGCCCACCACGGGCGACCTCGACCTAGCCGAGCGCAACGCCTTTCGCCGCGTTTCCACCACCATCCGCGCTGAAGACACCACCGACGGCTATGAGGTGGAGTACCGCAAGCTGCGCCTCGAGCAGGTCGTACTCGTGGGCGTATGGACCGAAGGCACCGTCGCCGAAGTAGAGGCCACCATGGCCGAGCTTGCCGCGCTGACCGAGACCGCCGGCGCCGAAGTCGTGGAAGCGATTTACCAAAAGCGCGAAAAGCCCGACCCTGGCACCTACATCGGCCGTGGCAAGGTCCAGGAACTCAAAGAAATCGTCGAAGCCACCGGCGCCGACACCGTCATCTGCGACGGCGAACTGCAGCCCGGCCAGCTTTCCGCCCTAGAGCGCGAGCTCAACACCAAGGTCATTGACCGCACCATGCTGATTCTGGATATCTTCGCCCAACACGCGAAGTCCAAAGAGGGTAAGGCGCAGGTCTCGCTTGCACAGCTGGAATACCTCTATACCCATACCCGCGGTTGGGGCGGCAACCTCTCGCGCCAGGCGGGTGGCCGCGCGGGCTCTAACGGCGGCGTCGGCTTGCGCGGCCCCGGCGAGACCAAGATTGAGTCCGACCGGCGCCGCATCCGCTCCGAGATGGCGCGCCTGCGTAAAGAGCTGCGCGGAATGAAAACCGCACGTGATATCAAACGCTCAAAGCGTCAGGCGTCGACAATCGCGCAAATTGCTATCGCCGGCTACACCAACGCGGGCAAATCTTCCCTCATCAACGCGATGACCGGCGCAGGCGTGCTGGTGGAAAACGCGCTTTTCGCCACCCTTGACCCAACCACCCGCCGCGCAGAGCTTGCCGACGGCCGCCAAGTCGTCTTCACCGACACCGTCGGCTTCGTGCGCCACCTGCCCACGCAGCTGGTGGAGGCCTTCAAGTCCACCCTCGAGGAAGTCTTGGCTGCCGATATCATGATGCACGTGGTCGATGGCTCCGACCCATTCCCGTTGAAACAGATCGAAGCTGTCAATAAGGTCATCTACGACATCGTGCAGGAAACAGGCGAGCAGGCGCCGCCGGAGATTATCGTCATCAACAAGATCGATAAGGCCGATCCGCTTGTGCTTGCTGAGATTCGTCACGTGCTCGACCGCGAGAACGTGGTTTACGTATCCGCGCACACCGGCGAGGGCATCGACGAGCTGACTTCGCGCGTTGAGCTCTTTCTCAACTCTCGTGATGCGCACGTGCGTTTGTTGGTTCCTTTTACCCGCGGCGATGTTGTCTCCCGTGTGCATGCCGAAGGCACCGTTTTGGGTGAGGAGTACACAGGGGAGGGCACGCTTGTCGACGTCCGCCTGCCTGCATCCGTTGCCCACGAATTGGCGGAGTACGTTGCGGAAGAAGTTTCCTAAAACGCCGCTGGTGGGCCATAATGAAGGCTCGTGAGTACTTTTGGTTGGCGCCTGCACGGCGATGGTAAGAATATTGCACCTGGCGCGGTAGTAGCGCCGGAAGAACGCTTGAGCTGGGGGCGCACTATCGGCATCGGCATGCAGCACGTGGTGGCTATGTTTGGCGCTACGTTGCTGGTTCCCACCTTGACCGGTTTCCCGGTTAATACGACGCTGCTGTTCTCGGGCATCAGCACTATTTTGTTCCTGTTGATTACCCGCAATCGCCTGCCTTCCTACCTGGGCTCTTCTTTTGCCTTCATCGCACCGCTGACGGCGTCGCAGCAGTATGGCATTAGTGCGCAGGCCGGTTCCATTTTGGTGACCGGTGCAGTGTTGATGGCCGTCGGTTTCGTGGTGAAAGCTGCGGGGCGCCGTGTGCTGGACGCGGTGATGCCGCCGGCCGTGACCGGTTCCATCGTGGCGCTCATCGGCCTGAACTTGGCGCCGGCGGCCACGACGAACTTCCAGACCCAGCCGCTCGTTGCGGCGATTACCCTGGCTGCTATCGTCCTTGCGACCGTGGGCGGGCGCGGCATGGTCTCCCGCTTGGGCATCCTCATCGGCGTTGTCGTGGGCTGGGTCTTTGCGGCGCTTACCGGAAACCTAGCGGAAGGAACCGCGCAGACCATCCGCGATGCTGCCTGGATTGGCGTCCCGCAGTTTCACTCGCCGGAGTTTAAGTTCTCCGCCATCGCCGTGGCGCTGCCAGTGCTGGTGGTGCTGATCGCAGAAAACATCGGCCACGTTAAGGCCGTGTCTGAGATGACGAAGCGCGACCTCGATGACCTAGCTGGCGACGCGCTTATCGCCGACGGTCTCGGCACCGCCATCGCCGGTGGCTTCGGCGGCTCCGGCACCACAACTTATGCCGAGAACATCGGCGTTATGGCCGCGACCCGCGTGTACTCCACGGCGGCCTACTGGGTGGCTGCGGTCTTCGCCATCTGCTTGGCCTTCATCCCGAAGTTCGGCGCCCTGATTTTCACCATCCCCACCGGTGTGCTGGGCGGAGCGACTCTCGTGCTTTACGGCCTCATCGGCATGCTGGGCATCCGCATCTGGATGGATAACAAGGTCAACTTCAACAATCCGGTGAACCTGACTTGTGCTGCGGTGGCGTTGATTGCGGGTATCGGCAACCTAACGCTGAACGTGGGTTCCGTTTCCCTCGAGGGCATCGCTTGGGGCTCCATCGGCGTCATTGTGGTCTACCCTGCGGCGAAGTGGCTCTACGAAACCCTTGGTGAGGGCAAGGGCGCCAAGTACTAAAACGGGATACGTCACCAATCTCGCCCCTTTTCGGGGTGAATTTGGCGAAGTTATCCACAGGCCAAAAATTGTCTCTTGTGGGGCTTGGTGAGGGCTTTTTAGGCTTAAAAACCATGAACGCACTAGCAGACTTCCTCGCAGCCCAGGCGCCAGGCATGGCCATTCTTGCCGGCGCCCACGGGCGCAGCGAAGCACAGCTCGTGCAGCTCGGCGCGTCGAACTTACAGGCCCGCGAGCTTATCTATCTGGCGGGCATCTATTTTGGCCCCACCTCCTCTTTGCGCTGCCAGCGCAACGCGCAGGGCTCAGCGCATAGCCTGTCCACGCTGACGATGATCGAAGGCTACATTTCCCGTATTCCACGCCAACGCGATAAGTGGAAAGTACGGGAAACACTCTGCACCAGCACCCTTCCCGCGGACAAGCTGAAGGCAAAAGCCCGCGCGATGGCGAAAGAATACGCCAAGCCGCGGGAACCACAGGAAGGGGTGCGGATTACGCGGCGTCGCCAAGCGCTGTGGTCCCTGACCGTTACCGGCAAGCAGGACATGATTGCCGATATCTTCTCTGCCTTAAAACCCGAAGCGCCCGTCCAATCCTTTTACGAGGGATTCTTTTCCGGTGCGCACAAGCCGGTGGCGGGCTCCCACGTCGTCATCACTTTGGACGAGTTCGTGGAAATCGCGCAAGGCGGCGGGGAGGAAATCCAGCTGCGCATGACCAACGGCGCGAGCATTTCTGGCGCGGATTTCGTCTCCCGCGTGCTTTCCGCGCATGGATTGGTCAGCCTCGTGCATCCTTATGAAGGGCCGGTCAATCTTTATCGCACGCGGCGGTTTGCTAATGAAAAGCAGCGCCTGCTGGCCGCGGCCGAAAATCCCACGTGCGCGTGGCCGGGCTGTAATCACCCGGCGGATAGTGCGCAGGTCCATCACCTCACCTCTTGGGCTAGGGGAGGCGATACGAACATCGGAAACCTCGTTACCTGCTGTGCGTATCACAACGGAATAAATGACGACTCTCCGCCAGGAAGTTCGCCGAAAACTTCCCGTGGAAAGCTAGCTCGCATTCGCGGAAAAATCACCTGGTTGCCGCCGTGGGCTTCGCCGGTGAGCTAGAGCCCCCCGCCACGCGCGGGTGCTTTGGCATGCCCAAAACTTAAAAAAGACTCCCAAGCTTTAAAGCTCGGGAGTCTTTTAACGCTAACGCTAGGAAGCGTCGAGGTCCTGCTCGATGAGAGCGGCAATCTTCTCGACTGCTTCTGCATTCTCGGAGGTAACGGTAACTTCGTCACCCTGCTCAGCGCCCAGGGCCATGATCATCAGGGAGGAAGCTGCGTCGGTCTCTTCGTCGTCATCGCTGCCGACGAGGGTCAGCAGAATGTCTTCGTCATAAGCCTCTGCAGCGTCTGCGATGATGGACGCAGGACGTGCGTGCAGTCCGACGGAAGAGCCAACCTTTACGGTCTTAGATGCCATGATGATAAGTCCTTTCGACTATGTGAGATTTCGTGTCTACAAGTGTACGCGTTATGCCGCGGCCTTGGCAGCCTCCGCCTTGGCGGCTGCTTCCTCGACGGTCTTGTTCGGCCAGAACTGCTTCAGCGCGATGACCGCCAGCGCGGAAACCACGACGCCCGCCGCGATAGCCAGGACATAAGCCCAGGCCGGGTCGATGGCGAAGAAGACAAAGATGCCGCCGTGTGGGGCACGCGAACCGACGCCCAGGGCCATCGACAGTGCACCGGTGGTGGCGCCACCGAGCATCATCGCCGGGATGACGCGCAGCGGGTCAGCGGCAGCGAATGGGATGGCGCCCTCCGAGACGAAGGAGAGGCCGAGTAGCCACGCGGACTTGCCGTTTTCCTGCTCCGCCGGGGTAAACAGGTTCTTGCGCAGGAAGGTCGCAATCGATAGCGCAATCGGCGGAACCATGCCGGAGGCCATGACGGCGGCCATGATCTCCATGGAGGCCTGGTCACCAGTGGAAAGGCCGGCGGTGGCAAAGAGATAGGCCGCCTTATTGACGGGGCCGCCCAGGTCGAAGCACATCATCAGCCCGAGGATGATGCCCAGCAGCACGGCGGACGAGCCGGACATGGAAGAAAGCCAGTTCTGCAGGCCTTCCATAATTGCGGCCAGCGGAGCGCCGAGCAGCAGGTACATCAACAGACCTGTGATAAGGCTGGTCAGCAGCGGAATGATGACAACCGGCATCAGGGAACCGATCCAGCGCGGGACCTTCCAGTTGCCGATCCACATGGCGATGAGTCCCGCGATAAGACCAGTGACCAGGCCACCGATGAAGCCCGCGCCGAGGGCGACGGCGATGGCGCCGCCGGCGAAACCAGGAGCGATTCCCGGGCGGCCGGCAAATGCGAAGGCGATATAGCCCGACAGTGCCGCAACGATAAAGCCCATGGCTGCTTGGCCGATGGCAAAGAGCACCGCACCGATATAGAGCAGCAAGCCGGAGCGGTCGAAGCTCATCATCTCGCCGTCGACCTCAACTTGGTGGCCGGGCAGGTTGGTCAACGAGTAGTTGGTGGAAATCGCCTGCCAACCGTTGGCCATGTCGTAGCCGCCGAAGAGGAAGCCGAGGGCGAGCAAAAGGCCGCCTGCGGCGACGAAAGGCACCATGTAGGACACGCCGGTCATGATCGCCTGCTGGATGCGCTTGCCCCAGCCGAGTGCTTCACCTTCTTCTCCGCTGCCTGATGCGCTTCCGGACGCGCTTTCCGATGCCGCCGTTCCCGCCACGCGCCGCGCATTCGGGTTCTTGGCGGCGGCGACGGCCTCATCGAGCATGACGCCGGGCTCGTTGATGGCGCGCTTGACGCCGGATTCGATGACGGGCTTGCCGGCGAAGCGTTCACGTTCGCGCACTCCGACGTCGGTGGCGAAAATGACGGCGTCAGCGGCGTCGATCACCGATTGCGAGACGGAGGTGTTATTCGAGGAGCCTTGGGTCTCGACGGTGAGGTTTATGTCGGTGCGCTCTGCCGCGGTTTGGGTCAGGGCGTCGGCAGCCATGTAGGTATGCGCGATGCCGGTGGGGCAGGCGGTGACCGCCACGATGTTGGTGGCTGCGTTCTCGGTAGTTGGTGTTGCGGTAGCGGACGCCGCCGTAGCGGCGGAAGTTGATGCCGCGGAAGCAGATGACGCCGCGGAAGCAGAATTCGCAGGTTTCTTGGGCTTTTCCGCGTTGACCACATCCAGCACCAGCTTGACGATTTCCTCCTTGGTCGCCGCAGTACGCAGCGCCTCGAGGAAGTCCTTCTTTACCAGCGCGCGGGCCAACTTGGAAAGGATCTTTAGGTGTGCCTTACCGCCACCGGCGGGGGCAGCGATGAGGAAGACCAAGTGGGCGTCACCGTCAGGACCGGAGAAATCGACGCCGCGGGAAAGTCGCGCGAAGGCCAGCGTTGGCTCGGTGACGACCTCAGAGCGGCAGTGTGGAATAGCAACGCCTCCGGGCACGCCGGTGCCAGCCTTGGCCTCGCGGTCGATGGCCGGTTGGGCGAGACCCTCGACGGAGGTCGCGCGCCCCGTCTCGTGCACCAGGGTGGCAAGGTTTGTGATGACAGATTCGACACTGTCGCCGAAATCGGCGTCCAACGCGACCAAGTCTGTCGTGATGAGATTGGATGCCATGAGGACACTCCTTTAATGATCAGAGTTGTAGTTAAACGCGGTTATAGGGTTAAAACTTTGGTTTCTGCGATATTGACTTGTGCAGGCTTTGGTAGCTGGGTGCCGGGCAGAGCCGCAGCGGCAGAACCGTAGGCCACGGATTGGCGCAAAGCTTCCGCAAAGTCCTTCCCTGCGCGGCGGGCCAAAATATAGCCCGCAAGTGCGGAATCACCCGCGCCGACGGTGGATGCGACAGCCGTGGGAGGTGGGGTAGCAGCCCAAGCGCCATCTGCAGTAACGAGAACTGCGCCAGCACCGCCCAAAGTGACGAGAACCTCATCGACGCCGCGGCCAACCACTACGCGCGCGGCTTCGACGACGCCTGAGTAGTCGCCCTGTTCCGCGGCCGCCTCGAGTGCAGTTCCGTCAGTATCGGTGAGCTGGCCGAGCTCAAGCCCATTGGGCTTGATTAGATTCGGCGCGGACTCGTTGAGGCGCTCTGCAAGGGCGACCATCGGGGCGTCGGAAGTGTCGACGGCGATGCGTGCTTGGGGCGAGGCGGAGCGGATGGCGTCGACAAGCGTGGCGTACCAATGCGTGGGAACGCCTTTGGGCAGGGACCCCGCAAGCACCACCCATTCCGCGCCGATGGAAAGCGCGGCCAGCGAGGAGGAAATGGCAGACTGGACTGTCTCGTCGAGCTCAGGGCCCGGGCCGTTGACCTTGGTGGTGCGGCCATCTGGTTCGGTGATGGTGGTGTTGGTTCGGACAGAACCGGGCATAGATACGGCATCGAAGGGAATGTTGCCGTCTTCCATCAAGGTGAGGAAGTGATCGCCCTTGCGCGCGGGCAGAAGAGCGACGGATTTCTCGCCGGCAAGGTGCACCGCGTGCGTGACGTTGACGCCTTTGCCGCCTGCGACCTGAGAAACCTGGCTGGCGCGGTGAACTGCGCCCGGATTGATGGCTTCTTGGAGGTTTAGGGTGGCGTCAATACTGGGGTTGGGGGTCAGTGTGAGAATCATTGTGGAGACTCGTCCCTTTCGCAGTTTGCGTATATTGGGAGAAAGCTAGCTGGACGGTGGTCGAGCGCAGATTTCTGCTCCCTGTTGATTGTTGTCTGGTTATGCCCGAAAGTCAATCAAAAGAGTGTGGTATTCGTTGCTTTTTCACCCGATCTGTGATGATCTAGGGGGAGAGCAAATCCCCTCCCGAAGGAATGTGTGATGGAAAACGAATCTCAATCAACCATCAAGGGTACTGGCGTCGTCGCCGGTGTCGCCTACGCCGAGGCCGTGTGGGTGCGTCCTCGTCCAGAACTGCCCACTGCTGGGGAGCTAATCGACGAAGAAAAGCGCGACGGCGAGTATGACCGCTTCCTAGAGGCCGTCGATATCGTGGCAAGCCGCCTCGAGCAGCGTGCGGCCGGCGCAGAAGGCCAGGCGGCTGAGGTGCTGGGCGCTACCGCCGGCATGGTCAAGGACCGCGGCTGGCACAAAGCGGTGCGCAAGTCCATCCGTGCAGGCCGGCCGGCGGAGTACGCAACCGCGAGCGCGACTGAGAAGTTTGTCACCATGTTTGAAGCAGCAGGCGGCGTGATGGCCGAGCGCACGACGGACCTAAAGGACGTGCGCGACCGCGTTATTGCGCAGCTGCGTGGCGAGCAGGAGCCAGGTCTGCCGATGGTCAACGGGGAAGCAGTGCTGCTTGCTGATGACCTCGCGCCCGCAGATACCGCAACCCTCGACACCGCACACATCAAGGCTTTGGTCACCGAGCTCGGTGGCCCGACGAGCCATACGGCGATTATTGCCCGCCAGCTGGATATTCCATGTATCGTGGCCGCGGGCGCGGAGCTGCGTGACATTGAGGCCGGCACGCTCGTGTTCGTGGACGGCTCTATTGGCACAGTGAACTTGGGCGCAGACCGCGAGGAGTCTTTGCGGGCGGTAGAGGAATACCGCGAGAAGGCTGCGCGAGTGGCGCAGTGGCGTGGCCCAGCGCAAACTAAGGATGGCCATCGCGTGCAGCTTTTGGCTAACGTCGCGGACGGCAACGCGGCGCGTATCGCGTCGGACTCCCAGGCAGAGGGCATTGGTCTTTACCGCACTGAGCTTTCCTTCCTCTCTGCGAGCGAGGAGCCGACGGTGGATGAGCAGGCGCGCATCTATGGGAAGGTCTTTAACGCCTTCCCGTCTTCCAAGGTGGTTGTTCGCACCTTGGATGCGGGTTCAGATAAGCCGATTTCTTATGCCACCCTGTCTTCCGAGGAAAACCCTGCGCTTGGCGTGCGTGGTCTGCGTATCGCGCGCGATAACGAGGCGCTGTTGACTCGCCAGCTGGATGCCATTGCGAAGGCTTCCGCAGACCGTGGCTACGATGCTCCGACGTGGGTTATGGCGCCGATGGTCGCTACCGCCGTTGAAGCGAAGTGGTTCGCGGGTCTTTGTCGCGAGCGTGGCCTTACTGCGGGCGCCATGATTGAGGTTCCCGCGGCGGCTTTGATGGCCGATACCATCATGCCGCATCTAGACTTCGTCTCCATTGGTACCAATGACTTGACGCAGTACACCATGGCGGCGGATCGTCTTTCCCCGCAGCTGGCATATCTTACTGACCCATGGCAGCCGGCAGTGCTGCGCCTTATCCAGCACACCTGCGTGGTGGGCCAGGATAACGATGTTCCGGTTGGCGTATGCGGCGAGGCGGCAGCGGATCCGCTGCTTGCCTGCGTGCTGACTGGCTTGGGCGTGAACTCCCTGTCGGCGGCTTCCACGGCCGTCGCCGGCGTGGGCGCACAGCTTGCGGAGCTGACGTTCGAGCAGTGCCAAAAGCTTGCCGACGCCGCCATCAACGCCGAGGGTCCATCCGAAGCCCGAGCGGCAGCGCTCTCTTTGTTGGACGAGTTCTAAAACATAACGATAGCCCCGCTTTTTGCGGGGCTATTTTTGTATGTGCCGATGCTACTTATCGGCGGCGATGACTACTTCGATTTCGCGCTCGCGAAGCGCCTCGATGAAGCTTTCTGGTGCGGCGGAATCGGTGATGACGACGTCGATATCCGCGATAGAGGCGAAGCTGACCAAATAATCGTTACCGAGTTTTGAGGAATCGCAGAGGACCACGACCTTGTGGGCGTTGGTGACAAAGGCGGACTTGATGGCTGCCTCTTGGGAATCTGCGGTAGACAGGCCGTGGTCGAGGGTGAGCGCATTGGTGCCGATGAAGGCAACGTCGGCACGCATGAGCGCCATGGTGCGCAGTGCAGTATCGCCCACGACTGCCTGGGTGATGGCGCGGACGGTGCCGCCGAGCAGCTGAACGTCGGGAACGCCGTTGCTTGCCAAGGAAAGCGAGATGGGCAAGCTATTGGAAACTATCGAAAATTGCCCTGCGGCGAATTGTTGGCCGATGAGGTCTGCCAGGGCATTGGTGGTGGTACCCGCGTCGAGGAAGACGCTGCCGCCGGCGTCTGGGAGGAACTGCATGGCGGCGCGTGCGATGGCAATCTTGGCGCCGGTAGCGGAACGCTGCCGGGTGTCGAGGGTCAGCTCTGCGGTTTGGAAGGACTGAGAGGCCACAGCGCCGCCATGCACGCGGTGTACAACGCCTTCGCGGTCTAGAACCGCGAGATCGCGACGAATGGTTTCAGCGGTGACGTCGAAGCGCTCGGAAAGCTCGGTGACGTTGACGCGTCCCTCAACTGCGGTGAGGGAGGCGATCTGACGGCGACGCTCCTCTGCGTACATAGGGTCCTCCAAAGGTCTGCCCAGGAACGGGGTTGGGGCTAGACAACCTCCGATTCTTGGGGGTAAAGCGGAAGCTGTTGCCGGAATGATACTGGCTTGCCTCTAGTTTTCCAGAAATCCCTACGAATCGGAACGAAACAAAGAGTTTCACATATCGCCAATCTTGCATGCGATCGCCGAAATTTTCTTTAGCTGCAGATTTGCAAAATGTGACATTAAACGCCGGCCAATGGACAACCGGAAAATTACGCATAAAAGGGGGTATTTTCGGGCAACCGTTGGCCGGCGTTGAAGCAACAGAAGTGGGTGATTAGAGCTTGCGGAATACAGAAACTACCTTGCCCATGATTTCTGCATCGTCACCCTTGATTGGGGAGTAAGCATCGTTGTGGGGCAGGAGCCACACGCCCGAGGAATCCCGGTGGAATTCCTTGACGGTGGCTTCCTCGCCGTCGAGAAGCGCGGCGACAAACTCGCCTTCCTCGGCCACCGACTGCGAACGAACGATAACCCAGTCACCGTTGAGGATGCCTGCGTCCTGCATGGAGTCTCCCACAACCTGGAGCATGTATAGTTCGCCGTTGCCAACTACGTCATCAGGCATGGGGAAGTAGGTGTCGATGTTTTCTTCGGCGGTAATCGGCGAACCTGCGGCAATGCGGCCGACCACCGGAATATAGGAAACTGCGGAAGCGTCCTCTGGGGTGGCGTCGACAGGCTGCTGCGGTTCTTCCTTGGGTGAGGCCTTGCGTCCTGGCTTCTTGGGCTCTTCCTCATTGAGGTGGCGTACGTCGACGGCGCGGGGCTTGTTTGGGTCGCGGCGTAGGAAGCCTTTTTCTTCTAGTTGCTTGAGCTGATAGGCCACGGAAGAGGTGGACTGGAGGCCGGCAGCGTCGCCGATTTCGCGGATGCTTGGCGGGTAACCGCGGAGCATGACTGCGTCGTGAATGACGTCGAGGATGCGGCGTTGACGCGGCGAAAGGGAGTTGATGTCGGGCTTAGCGGAATTTTTAGCTGGCTTGCGTGGCACGGTTTCTCCTCGGCGGGGTTGGAAGTTGCCGCGCGGCTTCCGTCGCGGCTTGGGTTGTTCGAACTTGGGTTGTTTGAACTTGGGTTGCTCGAATTTTCGAAAAGCTTCCCTTCTTTTCTACCACGTGGGGGACAAATGTTCGAGAGATTTGCCGGAGGTGTGGACAAACTTTCGAAAAGTTGTTATAAATCGAACATAGCAACTAATTCGAACGGATTAGCGATGGAACTTTTCGAACGTGTCGCAGCAGAAAAGTACTCTGCAACCATCAGTTAATCGCAACGCACAAACACTGGAGGATCTCACAATGGCTATCGCTCTCAACACCGCTTCCAACCATGTTACTTCCACTAACGCTCGCCGCGCGTACCGCGCTCGCGTCGTGCCGGCGGCCTCTGTTTGGGATGCAGATGTCTACGATGTCCGCCGCGCTGGGGTAGGGGAAGCGTCCCACGATGTTCGAACTCTTAGCGTGGATAATCGAACATATGGCGCCCCTATACGCCGCTGTGCGAACGCTGAATCAGCTGGTCATGGCGAGCAAGAATATTCGCGTGCGCAGTCGAATCGTGCAAATTATTTGTTGGGCGCTGTCTTTGGTGCAGCCGTGTTCGTCGGAACTGTATTCGGAGGATTGACTGCTGATACTGGTGCTGTCCACACCGAGAACGCCCAGGTGGTCCAGGCAGGTGTTACGCACTAGCCGCCGCTGCACGCTAGCCCGTCGCGCGTTAGCTGCCGTCGCGCGTTTGGCGTCGCGCGTTTGGCTAGGCGGAGCCCTTGGCGTGCGGTTCTGTGGGCGTGCGGCGCTGTTGGTGTGGGAAAGTAATCACTCGGCTTGGATGCCGGCCGGAAAATGGCATCCCCAGTTGTTTGGGCAGTACACTAAATGCGGTCTTAACGCCTGCCTTCCACGTGTGGGAGGTGGATGACGTGAAAGTGAAAGGAACCGTGCGGTGTACTGCCCGTTTTGTCATTATGAACAGTCGCGAGTCATCGACTCTCGTGTAGTCGACGCCGGCACCGCCATCCGCCGTCGGCGCGAGTGCGCCTCCTGCAAAGGCCGTTTCACCACGGTGGAAAAAGCGGTTCTTTTGGTGGTTAAGCGCAACGGTCTGGCGGAGCCGTTCAGCCGCGACAAGCTAATCCGCGGCGTCCGTCGCGCTTGCCAGGGACGCGACGTCAGCGACGACGCTTTGAAAAAGCTCGCCCAAGAAGTAGAGGAGACCGTGCGCAGCCACGGCTCCTCCCAGGTCAACGCCAACGACATTGGCCTTGCAATCCTCGAGCCGCTGCGTGACCTTGATGAGGTGGCCTACCTGCGCTTCGCGTCCGTTTACAAGTCCTTCGAAAGCGCCGACGATTTCGAATCCGAAATTCGCCTGATGCGCCGCCGCGACCGCGATAACTTTTAAGAGCCGCAGTGCCAGCCGAGGGCTGGTGCTCGTTTGCGGATGGCGGCGAACGGCGTATGGCCGCATCTGAAGCTAGACGGCGCGGTGCTTAGCGGAGCTTGTCCACCGCCTTTTGGATGCGGCGCAAGGATACCGGGTGCGCGGTGCCGAGGCGCTGAGCAAAAAGTGAGACGCGTAGTTCCTCGACCATCCAGTAGATGTCCTTGACCTCGCGGGTCTTGGCACGCCCGGCGGGCAGGTTGCGCAGGCGATTGTTGAGGTACGCTTTGGCCTCGTCGACTTCGGCCTGCCGGTCCGCGTCTTTGTCCGGGTCTATTGCCATCTCGTCGAGGCGAATCCGCATCGCCTGTACGTAGCGCGGGAGATGGCGCAGGTGCGCCATGCCATGCAAGGTGATGGCGTTTTCGGGAAGCAGGAACTTCAGCTGCTCGCGCATGTCGTCAATGGCAGGGCCTTCCCATTGATCGAGCTCGGCGCGCAGGTTTGCATACTCGGCAAGCCCTGGCGCGATTGCCACCACGGATTGCCGGACGCGGCCAGGCACCTGGGGCTTGACGACGTCGCGAAGCTTGGCGAAGCCCTCCGGCGACCGAGGCGCACCGCCAGCTTCGACCATGAGATCGCGAATGGCAGCCACCCGTGCATCGCCGACGAGGCCTTCGGCGCCGCCGTGAGGGTAGGCGTCGACAGCCACGCGCTGCTGCAAGGGCAGGCCCTTGACCATCTGTTGGTGATTGACGTTAATCTCCCGCAGGAGCAGCGTCAGAGTGGTGGTCAACATGGCGGCGTCGGCAGCGGCCTTGGTGGGGTGAACCTTCAGGGAAACGCCGTCCGCGGTTGCCACGAGCGCGGGGTACGCGGTGACCTCATGGCCGTCAACCACCGTCTGGACTTCCTCGTCAATTGTGCCGAGCGTCTCCGGCGTCCACTCTTTGACGGCCTTCGACTCAGACTTGCGTCCGACCCGCGAGACTGAGGACTTGATGTGCCCCGCCTGGCGCTGCACGAGCGCTGCGAGGTCCCGGTCAGAATCGATAACCTTCCCGCGCTTATCCACCGCAGCGTAGTTCATCTGCAGGTGCGGCGGCAGGCTGGAAGGCCGGAAGTCGGAAGCGTTGATCCCTTGGCCGCCGAGCTCGCGGAGGACGTCGGCAAGCTGCTGCGTCAGGGGGCCTTCATAAGGAAGCAGACTCGGCAGGGCACGCTCTGCGAACTCCGGTGCGGGAACCACGGTGCGGCGCAACGCCTTCGGCAGGGAACGGATTAGCTCCGTGACCAACTCCAGGCGCAGGCCCGGCACCAGCCAATCGAAGCCCTCCGTATCCAGCCCTGCAAGCAACGGCACGGGCACCATCAAGGTGACGCCATCGAGGGGATCGCCGGGCTCGAACTTATAGCTCAAGTCATAGTCAATCGAACCCTTCAGCCACCTGTCCGGGAAGGCTTCCTCGGTGACGTCGTGGTCTTCCTCGATAAGCTTTTCCGGGTCGAAGTCCAGCAGGTCTGGGGTCTTGTGACGCTGCTTCTTCCACCACGAGTCGAAGTGCCGGCCCGTGGTGACTTTGGCGGGGATACGTGTGTCGTAGAAATCGAAGAGAGTGTCCTCCGAAACCACCAGACCCCGGCGTCGCGCCTTGTCCTCAAACTCGGCGGCCTCTTCCAGCTTTTTCACGTTGTCATGGAAGAAGTGGTGGTGGGTATTCCACTCGCCTTCAATTAGCGCAGAGCGGATGAACATGTCGCGTGCGGCCGTCGGGTCGACGCGGTGATAGGGCACCGTGCGGTCTACCACGATGGGCACGCCGTAGAGCGTCGAGCGCTGTGTGGCCACGGCGGCGGCGCGCTTGCGCGACCACACGGGATCGGAATAGTTGTGACGTAGCAGGTCCGCGCCGAGCTTTTCCACCCACGCGGGGTCGATGGCGGCAACGTCGCGTGCCCACAGGCGCGAGGTTTCGACGAGTTCGGCGGCCATTAGAAATTCCGGCGGCTTCTTCGCCAGCGCGGAACCGGGGAAGACTAGGAAGCGAGTATTGCGGGCACCGTGGAATTCCTTGGAGTTGCCATCGCGCGCGCCGATGTTGGACAAAAGGCCCGCTAAAAGCGACATATGGATGTCATCGGGGCGGCGTTCGGTGGCTTCTTGCTGGTTCCATCCGAGCTGCTTGGCGACGTCCCTAAGCTGGCGCACCAAGTCAAACCACTCGCGGATGCGCATGTAGTGCAGGAATTCCTTCTTCATGCGCTTGCGGAAGGCATTGCCGCTCATCTCGGTGCGGGCGTCCTTGAGGAAATCCCACAGGTTGAGCATGGCGAGGAAGTCGGAGGAGGCGTCCTTAAAGCGCGCGTGGGCTTGGTCGGCTTGCGCTTGGTATTCGAGGGGGCGCTCGCGAACGTCTTGGATGGTCATGGCCGCGACGATGACCATGACGTCTTCCAAGCAGCCGGAGCGGTGGGCCTCGACGAGCATGCGCGCCATGCGGGGGTCGACGGGGATGCGGGAAAGGTCGCGGCCGATGTCGGTGAGAACCGGAAGGCCGTCTTTTTCCTCTTGCGAGTGCAGGGCGCCGAGCTCGCGGAGGAGCAGCAGGCCATCGCGAATGGCCTTGTTCTCTGGCGGCTGCACGAAGGGGAACTCCGAGATATCGCCTAGGCGCAGCGAAATCATCTGCAGGATGACGCTGGCCAAGTTGGTACGCAGGATTTCGGGGTCGGTAAATTCTGGGCGGGAGGCGAAGTCCTGCTCGGAGTACAGGCGGATGGCAATGCCGTCGGCAACACGGCCGCAGCGGCCGGAACGCTGGTTGGCGCTGGCCTGCGAAATTGGCTCGATGGGCAGGCGCTGGACCTTGGTGCGGGTGGAATAGCGCGAGATACGCGCGGTGCCGGTGTCTACCACGTATCGAATACCCGGGACCGTCAGCGAGGTCTCTGCGATGTTAGTGGACAGCACGATGCGGCGGCCGCGGTGCTCGGAAAAGACGCGGTGCTGCTCGTCGTTGGACAGGCGGCCAAACAGTGGGGTGACCTCAACGCCGCGCCACTTGCGCGCCTCGATGGCCTCTTGCGCGTCGCGGATATCGCGCTCGCCGGGGAAGAAGCAGAGGATGTCGCCTTCTCCTTCTGCCATGAGCTCCTCGATGGCCTCGCACAGGCCGTCTAGCGGATCTTGATCGACGACCTTGCCCCCAGCCTCGAACTCGAGCGGCCGGTAGCGAATTTCCACCGGGTAGGTGCGCCCGGAGACCTCGATGATGGGCGCGGGCTTTCCCTCACCGTCTGCGAAGTGCTGGGCAAAGCGCTCTGGGTCGATGGTCGCGGAGGTGATAATCACCTTGAGATCCGGGCGCTTAGGCAGCAGGCGCTTTAAGTAGCCCAGCAGGAAATCAATGTTGAGGGAACGCTCATGAGCCTCATCGATGATGATGGTGTCATAAGCATTCAGGAAGCGGTCGCGCTGCATCTCCGCGAGCAGGATGCCGTCCGTCATTAGTTTCACGGCAGTGGTAGCAGACACGCGATCATCGAAACGGATGGCGTAGCCCACGGACTCGCCGATCTTCTGATCCATCTCCTGCGCGATACGCTCGGCGACGGTGCGCGCGGCTAGACGACGCGGCTGGGTATGGCCGATCAGCCCCTTGCGGCCACGGCCTAGCTCGAGGCAGATCTTAGGGATCTGCGTGGTCTTACCGGAGCCGGTCTCGCCGGCGATGATGACCACCTGGTTATCGCGGATGGCTTCTGCGATGTCGTCCTTGCGGCCGGAAACCGGAAGGGTCTCGGGGTAGGAAATAGGGGGAACGGCGGCGTCGATTAGCGCGACGCGCTCGCGGGCTTGTTGGATATCGCCCCCGATTGCGGTGAGGGCTTGGGGTGAGCGGGCCTTGCGAAGGCGGCGTCGGAAAGCGCGGGCATCTTTGGTAGAAACCTCGTCGAGAGCGGCGTAAAGCTCGTCGCGGGTGGGCGTTGAAGGAATCGTCATAGCTGGTTGTGAATTCTACTAGCCGTCGTAAGCGGCGGGAAATGTTGATAGGGTAGGTGCGATCGAGACTAAAGAAAATGAATATAAATAGAGGGGATTGAAGATGTCTTCACCTTTTGGATCTGCAGGCGACGGTAAGGATTTCCCGCGTTATGAGCCAACCAACCACCCGGAGGACCGTCCTGACTACGGCTTGCCTTCCTACGGTAGCTACAACGCGGGCGGGAACGCTGGCTACGACGAGCAGCCACAGGGCGGCGTGGGCTACAACGGCCCGGTTTCTGCGACGAAGGCTATCGGCTGGGCATTCCGCACGGTCTTTAGTAACTGGCAGCTGTGGATTTTGGGTTCGCTTTTGATGTTGGCTGTATTCGGCATCTTCGGTGCCGTTGTGGGATTCATCTTGGCCTCCAACGGCGACGGCAACGCCGCGTTCACGGGCAATATCTTCTCCAACGTGATCACGCAGGTGATTTCCCTGCTGGTCTCCTTGTTCGTCATGCGTCTGGCGCTGTTCCAGATTGATGATCTGAAGACTGGCTGGTCCTACATCGGTAAGGACGTACGATGGGGCAATACCTTCCTGATGCTGCTGATCATCGCCCTCGTGTCCTTCGTGGTCATGATTTTGGCCGTCATGGTCTTTGGTGGCGCGGCCTTTGCCACGCTTACCAGCGCGGACGTTCAGGACGAGGATGCAGCTCTGGCGGCTGCTGGCACCGTCTTCGGCATCCTGGCAGTGATGGTCATCATCGGCTGGCTGGTCACTCCGCTGTACAAGCTGATGCCATGGTTCGCAGCTGACGGTGACTCCATCGGCGATTCCATCAAGAAGGGCTTCATGGCGGGCAAGGCCAACTACATGCAGCTGCTGCTCTACGCGCTGATGATGTTCGGGCTGGGTATCGCTTGTTTCCTCACGCTTGGTCTGGGCTTTATCATCTTCGCTCCAGTTTCCTTGCTGGCTGAGGCGCACTTGTTCCGCCAGTGCGCTGGCCGCTACGTACAGGCCTAAAGATAAAAGAAAATTCCTCGGTTCCAATCAAGGAGCCGAGGATTTTTATACGTTGCGCGAACGCTGCAGGGCTTCTTCGAAGGCTGCGGTAACCAGAGCACCGAACTTGCGGAACTCTTCGGCGCGAGCAGCGGAGCTGCGGAAGACCAAGCCCACCTCGCGCTCAGCGGTAACGCTTGGGTCGAAGCGCGAGACCTGTAAGTGCGGGTTGGTGCACTCGGTGGCAATGGCCGATTCCGGAACCAAAGTAGCGCCCAGCCCGCCCATAACTAGCTGCAAGATGGTGGTCAAAGAGGATGCACGAGTAACTGAGTTAGTGGCCTCAGACGCGTTGATATGCGCGCGGCGGCACAGATCGAGGATTTGATCGCGGAGGCAATGGCCGTCGTCGAGAAGCAAAAGCTTCAGGCTATCTAGCTCTGCAGGGGTGAGGTCCTCGCGGCCTGCCAGGGCATCATTGTTGTCGGTGACCACGACGAAGTCCTCCGTGTACAGCGGCACGTCCACCATGCCGGCGGCCTCGGAGGGCAGGGCGATGATGGCAAGATCTAACTGGCCGTCGCGCAGCTTGCCCAAAAGGTGCTCCGTCTGCTCCTCCACGAAGCGCGGCTCGAGTTCTGGGTAGGTCTCGGTGATAGACCGCAGCAGGGTAGGCAGGATATATGGCGCGATGGTGGGGATAACGCCGATGGTCAGCGGCCCAGTGAGGGTACCGTGGGCACCGCGGGCATGGGCATGGAACGCATCGGCGGCCTCGAGCGTTGCTTTAGCGTAGGGCAGGAGCTCTTCGCCGTTGGCGGTGACTATTACCTTGCGCGTGGAGCGCTCGATGAGTTGAATTCCAAGGCCCTGTTCGAGGGCCACGAGGGCTTGGGAGAGGGAAGGCTGGGAGATTTCCAGCTTTGCGGCGGCGGCGCCGAAGTGTTTGTTCTCCGCGATGGTGACGAATGTTCGCAGCTGAGCGAGTGTGGGACGGTACTCTTTATTGTGCATGCCTATAACTTTAACATCCATCGATAGGATTTCCTATTGACATGCGCAACGGATGTTGGCATACTTGGCTGCGGCGGGGCTTTAGGCCCCACAAGCGCTGGAAAATGCGCAGCCCAGAAATTTGATTCAACATCTATAAGGAGATGTCTTTCATATGCCTATCTTGACCGTTGGCGAGAAGTTCCCAGAGTTCGAGCTCACCGCACTGAAGGGCGGCGACCTGCACGACGTTAACGCTAACCAGCCTGAGGATTACTTCGAGCAGGTTTCCCTGGACAAGTACGAGGGCAAGTGGAAGGTCGTCTTCTTCTACCCGAAGGACTTCACCTTCGTTTGCCCGACTGAGATCGCTGCTTTCGGCAAGCTGGATGAGGAGTTCCAGGACCGCGACACCCAGATCCTCGGCGGCTCCACCGATAACGAGTTCGCTCACTTTAACTGGCGCGCAACCCACCCAGAGCTGAAGGAAGTTCCTTTCCCGATGTTCTCTGACATCCGCCACGACCTCATCCGCGCCCTCGGCGTTGAGAACGCTGACGGTGTTGCTGACCGCGCAACCTTCATTATCGACCCAGACGGCGTTATCCAGTTCGTTTCCGTTACCCCGGACGCTGTCGGCCGTAACGTCGACGAGGTTCTGCGCGTCCTGGACGCACTGCAGTCCGAAGAGGTCTGCGCTTGCAACTGGGAAGCTAATGACCCAACCAAGAACATCAACAAGATGGACGTCGTTCAGTCTGCTCTCTAAGGGCGACTGAACCGCGCGTGCTAGGCCGCGCGTGGTAGTCACGCGTGACAACGTAGTCACGCGTGATAATAAAGCCCCCTCGGGCAACCGAAGGGGCTTTCCTTTGAACTTCTTCTGAAAAACACTTATCAAAAACGCTAAGGAGCACAAGATATGTCTATCGATAACCTGAAGTCTTCCCTTCCGGAGTACGCAAAGGACCAGAAGCTGAACCTGGGCACCCTCGCTCGTTCCACCGAGCTGAACGAGGAGCAGCTGTGGGGCTCCATGCTGGCTGCTGCTGCCGCAACCCGCAACGACACCGTTCTTTCCGAGATCATGGAAGAGGCAAAGGAGCACCTTTCCGCTGAGGCTATCGAGGCCGCGCTGGGCGCTGCCACTGTCATGGCAATGAACAACGTTGCATACCGCGCCAAGGGCTGGCTGGGCGAGGACTACGCTCAGGTTAAGTTCGGCCTGCGCATGAACATCATTGCTAAGCCGGGTGTGGAGAAGGCTAACTTCGAGCTGTGGAACACCGTTGTTTCCGCAATCAACGGCTGCGAGCACTGCCTGGTTGCTCACTCCAAGACCCTGCAGGAAGAGGGCATGACCAAGGAACAGATTTGGGAGGGAGTCAAGATCGCTGGCGTTATCCAGGCTATCGCTCAGACCATTCAGGTTGAGGCTGCTCGCTAAAGCACTTTTAAAGGCTCGCACGGTGAAATATCGTGCGAGCCTTTTTGGCGTTTTAACGCGGCGCTAGCCGACGGCCACCCCAAACAAGGTACCGATTCCATAAGTTACGGCCAGACCAGTGGCGCCGCCGATGAGCAGGCGGATGACTGCGCGGGCGGAGTCGGTGCGGGCAAGGCGGGCGGAAATATAGCCGGTAAGCGCAAGCGCTAGGAGCGTAACTCGGGCGACGGCCCAGCCGGCTACAGCGGAAGGCGCGATGAGGATGGCAAGCATCGGAAGCAATGCGCCGGCGAGGAAGGAGACGGCGGACCAAAAGGCGGCATGCCAGGGGTTGGTGAGGTCATCGCCGTCGATGCCGAGTTCCAGCCGCAGGTGAGCATCGAGCGGGTCATTATCGGCGATTTCGTAGGCGGCGCGGCTCGCGGTTTCCACACTCATCCCGTAGCCCGCGAGCATCTCCGTGAGTTCGGCGTGCTCCTGCTCGGGAAACTCGGCGAGCTCCCAGCGTTCTTTGGCAATGAGTGCGCGCTCGGAGTCGCGCTGCGCAGACACCGAGACGTATTCGCCCAAGGCCATGGAAACTGCACCGGAGACCGTGGCCGCAAGACCAGCGGTCAAGATTGTTTGATCGCTGGCACCAGAACCAACGACGCCGAGCAAGAGCGCAGCGACCGATACGATGCCGTCGTTTGCGCCCAGCACGGCTGCGCGTAGCGAATTGAGCCGCGAGTTATGGCCTGCCGCGTGTGGCTCGGTGGGGTGGAGTATATCAACCATGGCCTTCACCTTTCGTCCTTTCGACTCTTATTGTCGTCGCAGGTCAAAGGGCTTGTCTAGCATGGTTAGGCTGCGCTGGCGGCGCGCAGCAGACCCTTTCCTAAGCTAGTGCTCGATACGCAGCTCCGATAGGCGCACCTCGCCGGCTGCATCGGAGGCGTCGAGATCCACGCGTCCAACGAACTGATAGCCGTGATCGCCCTCAGGATCCTTGATGATCTGGCGTACCTCCCACAAGCGGGTGTCCTGGCCGTAAACACGGAAGAACTCCGGTCCACGGGCGGCGGGGCCGGAATCGATGTCGTCGTATTCGTCGAAATAGTCGTCGAGGACTGCGCCGAAGTCGGGGACCTCGTCCAGGTAGTCCAGAAGCTCGGCCAGCCGATCCTCTTTTTCGAGCGCGAAAAGCTGCACCAAACGGAAGAAGTAGTTGCGCACCATGATGCTAAACGCGCGGCGGTTGGACGTTAGGGCAGAAGGGTCCTCAACGCCGAAGGCCAGCTCGCGCTCTAGGTCCTTCTGGGAAATCGGTGAATCCTCGCCGGCCATCTGCGCCCACTCGTCCACGAGGGAGGAATCCACCTGGCGGATGAGCTCGCCGAGCCAAACGACGACGTCGGCAAGCTCCTCGCTCATGTATTCCTCTGGGATGGACTGCTTGAGCGTGCGCCAGGCGTCCGTGAGGTAGCGCAGGATAACGCCTTCGGAGCGAGCCAAGCCGTAGGTGGCCACCAGGTCCGAGAAGGTCATGGCGTTTTCCAACATGTCGCGGACCACGGACTTCGGGCGCAGCTCGAACTCCTTGACCCACGCGTTGGTCTCCGCGAAGGTGTCATAGGCCTGCTCGAGCAGCTCCTCCAGCGGCTTTGGCCAGGTGATGTCCTCAACGATGGCCATGCGCTCGGTGTAATCGACGCCGTCGGCCTTCAGCGCGGCAATCTCCTCACCGCGGCGCTGCTTCTGCTGGGCCACGAGCACCTGGCGCGGGTCATCGAGGATCGCCTCAAAAACAGAAATGACGTCCAAGGTGTAGGTTTCAGACTCTGGGTCCAACAGAGTGAGTGCGGCGAGAGCAAAAGGCCCAAGCGGCTGGTTCAGCGCGAAGTCTCGAGGTAGTTCGCGGACCAAGTGATAGGGCCGGCCGTAGATGTCCAGGCCCTTGGTGGACTTTTGCACCACGCCGGAGTTCAGCAGGCCGCGGAAGAGCTCGATAGCGGTCAGGATGTCCTGGTTCTGCTTGCTACGGGTGTCATGGTTGGTACGCAGCAGGTGCTTCATGTGCTCGTACCCGTTGCCGTGGCGGGCAAGCACGTTGAGCAGCATCGAGTTCGAGACCCGGAACTGCGAAGTCAGCTGCTCCGGCTCGGCCTCGGTCAGGCGGGCGAAGGTCTTCTCCGACCACGAGACCTCGCCATCGCGCGGGGACTTCTTCTTAAGCTTCTTCAGCCGCGCCGGGTCGTTGCTGAGGCGACGCCGCGCCTTGGCGTTTTCGATCTCGTGCTCTGGGGCCTCAACGATGACGGTGCCCTCGGTGTCATAGCCCGCGCGGCCCGCGCGGCCGGCAATTTGGTGGAACTCGCGGGATTTTAAAATGCGTTGGCGTTGACCATCGAACTTGGCCAGGCCGGTCATCAGCACCGTGCGAATCGGCACGTTGATGCCCACGCCCAGAGTGTCGGTTCCGCAGATGACCTTAAGCAGCCCCTGCTGCGCAAGCCTCTCGACGAGGCGGCGGTACTTCGGCAACATACCTGCGTGGTGGACGCCGATGCCACGACGCAAAAGCTTGGACAAGTCGCGGCCGAAGGCGGTGGAAAAACGGAAGTGCGCCAGCTCCTTGGCAATAGCTTCCTTTTCCTCCGGCGTGATGATGCCAGATAGGGAAGTCAGCGCTTGGGCGCGCTCGGCGGCCTCACGCTGGGAGAAGTGCACCACATAGACCGGCGCCTTACCAGAGGAGAGGATTTCCTCGATGGTCTCGTGAACCGGGGTAAACACGTAGGAGAAATCCAGCGGCACCGGGCGGGTGGTGCCGGCCACCAGCGTGGTCTCGCGGCCGGTGCGCTCGGTTAAGTCCTTTTCCAACCAGCCGGTATCGCCCAGGGTGGCGGACATCAGCAGGAATTGCGTCTTCGGCAGCTCCAGCAGCGGCACCTGCCAGGCCCAGCCGCGGTCCGGCTCTGAGTAGTAGTGGAACTCGTCCATGACTACCTGATCGATGGCAGCATCAGCGCCGTCGCGAAGCGCAATGTTCGCCACAATTTCTGCCGTGGCGGCGATGATGGGAGCATTGCCGTTGACCGTGGCGTCGCCCGTCATCATGCCCACGTTCTCGGCGCCGAAGATCTCGCACAGGGCGAAGAACTTCTCGGAGACCAAAGCCTTAATCGGCGCGGTATAAAAACTGCGCTGGCCACGCGCCAAGGCGATGAAGTGCGCGGCATTTGCCACCATGGACTTGCCCGAGCCCGTGGGCGTGGCAAGGATGACGTTATCGCCAGCGAGGATACCCAGCGAGGCCTCCTCTTGGGCTGGGTACAGCGAAATGCCGCGCTGCGTGGTCCAGCTAGTAAAGGTATCCCAAATCGCCTCGTCAACGAGGGAATCAGGAACTTCGGCGAGATCGGGCAGCAGCTGAGAAAGATTCACCTTTTCCACATTAGGGGATGAAGGCGCCGCCGTGTGGAAAGAGGCTAGTTCTCGCCTTCCTGATTATCTTCATCATCTTCTGCAGCGCGATCGGCGGCATCTTCGCGGTCATCGATCTCGCTGTCCAGAACCTCGTGGCGCTGCTCGGAATCACCGTCCAGGTTCGCTAGGAAAGCCTGGAACTCCGCACTGATTTCCTCGCCGGAGGGCACGGATTCCTCACCCGGCAGCAAAGCATTCGGGTGCTCCTTGCGGTAACGCTCGTGGTAGTGGTCATACTGCTGCTCGAGCTGCTGGACCACGGAGGAAACCTCCTCGGAATCCATGACCTGTTCCTCGAGCTGCTGGTTCACGCGCGTGATGTCTTCTTCCAAGCTGCGCAGAGGCAGGTTGAGGCCTGCGGCATTCGACACCGAGTTCAGCAGGGAGAAAGTACCCTGCGGATACGGTGAGGAAGCCAGGTAATGCGGGACCGAAACGGTAAAGCCAGCGACGTTGCGGCCCTTTTTATCCAGTGCCTTTTCCAGGAAGAGGGCGGCCGAGCCCGGAACCATCATGGTCTGCTCAATCTTCATCATGCGGCCTACCAACTCAGGGGAGTTGCCGTGCGCAGTAATCACCGTGGGGCGCGTATGCGGAACCGGCATCGGGGCGGCGTAGAGAACGATGGTGTCGTGTACGTCGAACTTCTCTGCAATGCCCACGACGGCCTCGGTGAATGCCTCCCAGCGCAGGTCCGGCTCAGGGCCAGAAAGCAGCAGGAAAGACTTGCCGGAGTTATCGCGCAGCACCTTGATTCCGAGCTCGATGTTTTCGATTTCGACGGTGCGGTCATGGTCAATGGTGACCATGGGGCGGCGCGAGCGGTAGTCCATGAGCTCGTCGCTATTGAAGGAGGCGAGCTGGCGGTTTTCCAGCGCGGCCTTCAAGTGATCGGCAGAGGCCTCCACCGCCTGGCCGGCATCGGCATAGCCATGCATAGCCACGATCATCGTGGGACCTTCATCCTCACTGGAAGAATCCTTCACCATTGGGGCTGGGTATTCCAATTCGTAGATGCGCCTTTGATCATCATGCATGCGTGCGATACCTCCTTAACCTGTGCCCCGACAATACAGCTTCGGAAGACACTTACCGCTTTCAACACCGAGCCTTAAACAAGTATTCCTGAATTTCGCCCTTTAGGATCCTAAAAGCCCCGGATGGTAGGTGGCGTCGCGATGAGTTATCCACAGATTCGGCCGTTTGGGAAAACAGACCCTAGTGTGTGGCCCGCGCGCTCGCGCAAACTAAGTGCTATGAGCAAGCAAGACACACATCAGCACAGCTATCCACCGATCAACACCCCGGGACACCTTTTGGCCAACCTGCCAGGAGTGCTCGGGTTCTATCCCACCGATTCCGTAGTCTTTCTAACCTTCGAGCCTTCCCCACACGGCATAGCGTTGGGTCCCGTCGCACGCGTGGACTTCGCAGACGCCAAGGCGGCGACGGAGGAAGTCTGGCAGGCAATTACCACCGACCGCACCGAGGGCGTCTTCGCCTTCTTTATCACCCAGCGCCCACCCAGTGAAGTCGACGCATTGGCCGAGTGGATGTACGGCTTGCACAAGCACAACGACGGCATGGACATCGACGCCGCCTGGCATACCCCGGAGATCATCACCGGCGGCAGCTATGAAATTCTCTTCGGCGCCGTCAACCACGAGGGCAAGGGGCCGATGAAGAATTGGCAGGAAGGAAAGATTCCACCGCTGACTTCTGCGCCCACCATGCACCACTGCGTGGATAAGGACCTTATCCCGGAGCTAACGCGCGAGGAGCTCTACGCCAAGCTCGCGCCGGGCAATAACCAGGTAGGAACGGTGTTGGGCCGCGAGATTGCAGAGCGCGCACGGGCCGCGGCACAGCAATTCCGCGAGGAGATCGAGCTCTACGAGGATGACCCAGAGTTAGCGCTCGAGGAGTTCCTGGATGATGCGTGGTGGCAGCTGCGCGCGGTGCAGGATTTACACGCCACGCTTGGCGACGTCGAGGCTCTCGAGACCGCTGCCACCTGGCTGGCCACCACGTGGTCGCGCGACCTGGTCATCGAGAAGCTCTGCGAGCGACCAGACAAAGCGGCCATCCTGATGCTGGCCACGGCGAAGACCTTCGAGGGGGTTATTCGGTATAACGCGCTGGTGCTTTATGCCATCGCACAGCTGCAGATGGAGCGCTACCAGCTGGCAGGGCCAGCGCTGAATATCCTGCTGGAGGAGGCCCCAGAGCATACCTTCGGCAATCTGGTCCACCGGCTTTACCGCAATGGCCTGGCAAGCCAGCTGACCGAAGCCCTGCGTCATTCCTCTGGGGTTGCGCGTTCCATGGCGCTGCAAGCCCGGGACGGCAAAGTGGCTTAGCGTTTGGCGGAATGGGCTTTATCGCCGAGCTGCTTGGTGAAGTTCCAGGCATCGGTGACGATGGTGCGCAGATCCGTGCGGGTGGGGTTCCAGCCCAGTTCGGCCTTGATCTTCGCGGAGGAAGCCACCAGGGTGGCTGGGTCGCCGGCGCGCCGGGGTGCAACCTCTGCCGGGATTTCGTGGCCGGTGACCTCGCGGCACATCTCGATGACCTGCTTGACGGAGTAGCCATCGCCGGAGCCCAGGTTATAGATGCGGTGGGTGCCCGGCTCGTTGCTTTCCAGCGCGAGCAGGTGTGCCTCGGCGAGGTCGCGGATGTGGATGTAATCGCGCACCGCGGTGCCATCGGTGGTGGGATAGTCATCGCCGAACATGAAGATCTTGTCGCGGTGGCCCAAAGCCACCTGCAGTACCAGTGGAATCAGGTGGGTCTCCACCTCGCGGTTTTCGCCGATGAGGCCGTAGGCGCCCGCAACGTTGAAGTAGCGCAACGAAGTGGCGGCCAGGCCATAAGCCTTGGCGAAGGAGGTGGTGATGTAGTCGATGGACAGCTTGGACGCGCCATAAGGGTTGGTGGGCTGGGTCGGCATGTCTTCGGTGATAGGCACCTGCTGCGGCTCGCCGTAGGTGGCGGCGGTAGAGGAGAAGACCAGGTTGTTGACACCGTGAGCGCGCATGGCGTTGAGCAGCTTCAGGGAGGTGACAACGTTGTGCTCCCAGTAATCGGCAGGGATTTCCACCGACTCGCCAACCAGCGAGCGGGCGGCGAAGTGGACGACGCCGTCGAAGCCGCCCTCGGAGAGCACCTCATCGGCAACGTCGGCGACGTCGCCTTCTACCAGGCGCGCGTTCGCCGGAACTGCCTCGCGGTTGCCGGTTGTGAAGTTATCGATGATGGTGACTTCGTGGCCTGCTTCCAGCAGTACCGCCGCGCAGACGGAACCGACGTAGCCTGCGCCGCCAGTGACGAGGAGTTTCATTTACTTCACCTCAATGCGGATTGCGTGTGCCAGATCGTCGAGCAGCTCAATCTTGGCACCTGATTCGGTGGTAAGGGTCACCGCACCGTTGGCGTTGACCACGGTGACGGGCGCGCCCACGACGACGCCGGCTGCGTTGATATCGCGGAACGTGGCGGAATCTACCTGCAGGATCTCGTTAATCTGCGTGATAGTAGCTTTGGTCTCTACGCCGTTGGGAAGGTCGATGGCGCGGGTGCCGCTCGGTGCCTCGCCAACCTCGATGCCTAATTGATCCAACGCCGGGATGGGGTTGCCGAAGGGGGAGTGGGTGGCGTCGGAAAGCACGGCGACAACGCGCTTTTCTACTTCCTCACTCATGACGTGCTCCCAGCGGCAGGCTTCGTCGTGGACCTTGTGAATGTCGAGCCCCAGGACGTCGGTAAGCAAAAGCTCCGCGAGGCGGTGCTTGCGCATCACGGCCGTGGCGAGCTCGCGGCCCTGGGCGGTGAGGTCGAGGCTGCGGTCGGTGCGCACGTGCAGCAGGCCATCGCGTTCCATGCGTGCAACGGTCTGAGATACCGTGGGCCCTGACTGCTCAAGGCGCTCGGCGATACGCGCGCGCAGGGGCGTGATGCCTTCTTCCTCAAGCTCGTAGATGGTACGCAGGTACATTTCAGTGGTATCAACTAGGTCCCTCACGTGGGCATACCTTTCTGCACGATGGTGAAAGGCGCCGTGAGCAAAAAGGCCGGAACGCACCTTTCGGTGCGGGCGACATGGCTCGCAGCGTCTTCGAACAATAACTAAACAATACCGCACTTTGCCGAGCCTGCTTCCGAAAGGGATAAACGCATCTCTTGCTTTCGGCGCGGTGTAGCTTCACATATTCTACCTATAAAAGATTGAAACCCTGTCAGCTACTGCCTATTAAAGGAGAAGTGGCTGACAGGGTGAAGAGAATTTCTCAGGAGAGGGCTAAAGATTAGAGTGCGTACTCACGCAGGCGGTCTGCACGGTTGCCGTCACGCAGCTTGGCCATGACCTCGCGCTCAATCTGGCGCACACGCTCACGGGAAAGGCCAAACTTGCGGCCAATCTGATCCAGGGTGCGCGGGACACCGTCGTCCAAGCCGTAGCGCAGGCGGATGACGTCCTGCTCGCGCTCCTCAAGGGTGTCGATGACACCGCGAATATCGGAGTGGCGCATGGCCGCCACAACGGCGGATTCTGCGTCGGTAGCTTCGGCGTCCTCGATGAAGTCACCCAGTGGTGCTTCCTCATCGGTGCCTACAGGCATGTCGAGGGAGACAGGATCGCGGGACTGACGCAGCAGCATCTCGATCTTGGATTCCTCGATGCCGGACTCTTCAGCCAGCTCCTCATTGGTGGCCTCGCGGCCCAGGGACTGGTACATCTCACGCTTGATGCGGGAGAGCTTGTTGACCTGCTCTACCAGGTGGACTGGCAGACGGATGGTGCGGGACTGGTCAGCCATGCCGCGGGTAATGGCCTGACGGATCCACCAGGTGGCGTAGGTGGAGAACTTAAAGCCCTTGGCGTAATCAAACTTCTCCATGGCGCGGATAAGGCCCAGGTTGCCTTCCTGGATGAGATCCAGAAGTGGCATGCCGCGGCCGGTGTAGCGTTTCGCAAGCGAAACGACCAAGCGCAGGTTTGCCTCCAGCAGGTGGGAGCGTGCCTTCTTGCCTTCCCGGACCAGAATTTTGAGATCACGCTTTTCGGCGCGGGTGACCTTTTCTGCATTCGCCAGCTTGTACTCGGCGTAGAGACCAACCTCGATGCGCTGGGCGAGTTCTACCTCATCTTCAGCGCTGAGCAGTGCGGTTTTGCCGATGCCGTTGAGATAAACACGGACCAAGTCGGCGGAAGGGTTGTCATTGGTCTGGTTGCGGCGTGAGCCGCGGTCTACCTCCGGCTCCTCTTCATTTGAATTGTTTCCAAGGTCAGCGGCCTTGGTGTGGGACTTTTCAGCCATCTCTAGCCTCCTGAGGTTGCGGCTTTGTACATGAGGTACAACGAAGTGCTTGCGCGTTTAGTTCCCCGGTTTAGAAAAATTTTTCAAAAGTAGTGCAGACATAAAGGAGGCCCTCCCCGCATACGGGGGAGGGCTCACTCATGGCATGGGCAGTTTGGCCTTGCAGTTGGCCTTTGGGGCCACTAGCTACGCACCTTTACCAAGTATCGGTAGATGGTCGGCTCGGAGACCCTGAGGCGCTCTGCCGCGGCGGCGATTCCGCCCTTCAAGAGGAAAAAGCCGCTATCTTCGAGGGCGCGAACGACCTCGATGCGCTCGTCGCGCTGCATGCGTCGGACAGGCACGGACTGGGTAGAAATCGCGGAGTCCAGCATGGAGTCCAACAGGTTCTCTACGTTGTCGCGCAGCGATTCGCTGACCGCTTCCTCTGGCTCTGGCTGTGGGGCCAGAGCAGTCACAGCAGCCTGGGCTGTGCGTGCTCCCGGGTAGCCGCCGAAGGCTTCGGCCTTGTCCGGTGCTTCCTCGGTGTTGCCGATGAGGAAGCTGGCGGCGTTGCGGATTGCTACGAGATCCGAGATGTCGACGTTGATGCACAGCATGCCGCGCATGTGGCCCGTCTCATCACGCAGGAAGTAGCTAGAGGAGTGGCAAATCTTGCCCTCCGTGTTGACGGCCCGGTAGCCGGTCATCATGGGGACGGCGGAGGCGTCGCCTTGTTTCATAAACCACAGGGCGAAATCAGTTACAGGACCGCCAATCTGGCGGCCGGAGATGTGGCCGTTCGCAATGGCGATGATTGACTGATCTGGGACATCGAGATCGTGCAGAACGATCTCAGTGTTTGGGCCCAAGGCCTGGCCTAGAAATTCGACGAGTGGTACGTACTGCCCGAGGAAATCTTGGTCTATGCCATGACTGTTGAGTTCATTCATCAGCTGAAGCATGTCCTTTAAGTTCCTGACACTTTAAGAAAGTTGGATAGATATTAACACGACAAAAAGCGGGTAAACACGAGCGGCCAAGCGCTGTGTTCACCCGCTCAAGGTGTGCCTTACGGCAGTATTAGCCGCAGACTGGGATAGGTGGGTGGATAGCCAGTGCAAGGCCACCCTGGGAGGTCTCGCGGTACTTGGCGTTCATATCCTTACCCGTCTTGTACATCGTCCAGATGACGTCATCGAGGCTGACGCATGGCTTGGACTCGCGCTCAAGGGCCATGCGGGCGCTGGTGATGGAGTCAATTGCAGCGACTGCGTTGCGCTCGATGCACGGAATCTGTACCTGGCCCAGAACCGGGTCACAGGTCAGGCCGAGCTTGTGCTCCATAGCGATTTCGGCTGCGATGCAGACCTGCTCTGGGGTAGCGCCCATGAGCTGAGCCAGACCGCCAGCGGCCATGGAACAGGCGACGCCGACCTCGCCCTGGCAACCAACCTCGGCACCCGAGATGGATGCATTCATCTTGTACAGCGAAGCAATCTGGTTGCAGGCGAAGATGTAGTCGGAGAACATCTCTTCGGTGACCGGCTCAACGAACTTGTCGTAGTAGGCGATGACTGCTGGGACGATGCCGCAAGCGCCGTTGGTAGGAGCGGTGACCACGCGGCCACATGAAGCGTTTTCCTCGGAGATGGAAAGCGCGAACATGTTGACCCAGTCGAGGATGTTGAGGCCGTCGTGCGGCTCATCCGTTTCCAGCAGGCGCTTCAAAGCAGCAGCACGGCGTGGGACGAGGAGCTGGCCCGGCAGCGGGCCGTCAGTTGATGAGCCACGCTCGATGCCGGTGTACATGACATCGCGGACCTTGCGCATGTGCTCCTTGACCTCTTCTTCGGTGGCGTGTGCCAGCTCGTTGGCCATGCCCAGCTCTGGAAGAGTCAGGTTGTGCTGCTCGCAGAGGGCGAGCATTTCCTGTGCACTTGCGTAGGCGTATGGAACCTTGACGTTGTCCTCGCCGCGCTTTGCAAAATCTTCCTGGGAGACAATGAAACCGCCGCCGATGGAGTAGTAGGTCTTGTGGAGCAACTCTTCATCACCGTTGAAGGCGATGAGGCACATGCCGTTCTCGTGCATCGGCAGGTACTCGTTGTGGAAGTAGAAGCCGCCTTCCTTCGGGAAATCGACCTCGCGGGTACCACCGAGCATGAGCTTTTCGGAGGTGCGAACGTTCTTCACGAATTCGTTGATGCCGTCGATGTCTACGGTCTCTGGCACCTCGCCGGCCAGGCCCAGGAGGATGGCCTTATCGGTGGAGTGACCGATGCCGGTCAGGGAGAGGGAGCCGTACACGTTGGCTTGAATGCGGGTGACGTGGTCGAAGATGTCCTTTTCTTTGAGCTCATCTACGAACGCCTTACCAGCCTTCATTGGGCCAAGCGTGTGTGAGCTTGAGGGGCCGATGCCGATCTTGAACATATCGAAAATGCTGATGAACATTGCTTTTCCTTGAATCTTCCGAGGGGGAGAGGGGGTCCGGGGGTTTCTAGTGTTTAGAAAGCCTGGACGATGGTGTAGAGGATGGTGGCGACAGCTACCAGGCCCATGAAGAAGACGAAGTAGTTGGAAGCCTGGCCCTTGAAACGCTGCAGTGCAGGAACCTTGTGGATTGCCCACATCGGGATGAGGAAGAGGATGAGTGCAATCGTCGGGCCACACAGGGTCTCAATCATGCCCAGGATGGATGGGTCTGCCCAAGCGGTCAGCCATGCGGTAACCAGCATGAAGATGAGGGCGATAGTGTCGAGCTTGCGAGCGGTTGCAGCGTCGTCCTTGTCGAGGTTCTTGTTGCCCTTGAGGATGAGGCCTTCGAAGCCTTCAGCAGCGCCGAGGTAGTGGCCGAGGAAGGACTTTGCAACAGCGACCATTGCGATAACCGGTGCAATCCACTGGATGATCGGGGTATCGAAGTGATTAGCCAGGTAGGACAGGATGGTGATGTTCTGGGCCTTTGCTTCTGCCATGTCAGCTGGGGACAGTGACAGGGCGCAGGAGAAGACGAAGAACATAACGACGACGACCATCAGGATTTCTGCGCGCAGCAGGGTGGTGCGTGCCTTGACCTCAGCGAACTTGCCGTAGGTTTCGCGGCGGTCAACTGCGAAGGAGGAAATCATCGGGGAGTGGTTGAAGGAGAAGACCATAACCGGAACCAGGAGCATCAGGGTGACGCCCAAGCTGTGGCCGGAAGCTTCACGGGCAACGTTCAGGTCGAAGGAATCGAACAGTGCGGTGTTCCACTTCGGGATGAGGTAGATGGACAGGAGGACCAGGACGGCGATGAATGGGTAGACCAGCCAGGACATGACGTGGACGATGACATCCTTGCCCATGCGGACGATGAGGATGAGGCCGCCGACGAGCAGCAGGGAGGTCAGCCAGCGGTCCGGCGGGGTGACACCGAGCTGGTGCTCCAGGAAGGAGTTAACCGTGTTGGTGATGGTCACGGAGTAGACCAAGAGGATGGGGTAGACGGACAGGAAGTACAGGATGTTCATGAACACGCCTGCCTTGATGCCGAAGTGCTCCTCGACGACGTCGGTCAGGTCACCGGATGGCTTGGAGCTGGAGAGAACCAGGCGAGCCAGGCCGCGGTGTGCCCAGTAAGTCATCGGCAGGGCAACAACCGTCATGATGATGAGCGGGATGATGCCGCCGATGCCGGCGTTGATTGGGAGGAACAGAACGCCTGCACCGATTGCGGTGCCGAAGAGGGAGAGCATCCAGGTTAGGTCGGAGTTGTTCCACTTCGGTGCGCCGGTGGTGCCGGCGAATGGGGATTCTGCAGGATCGAATCCTGCGGCTTGTTCAGCTTTGACTGCTTTTGAGGTTTTCATGTTCTCAGGCATGTTTGGTTCATTCTCCGGATGGTTAGCGGTGTCTTTCCGCAAGACTGAGTGAGACATTTTTTGGTCTCCTTGATGTCTCTAGTTGATCGACCGAAGCCTTAGAGCTTGGCGCAACTTTGCAAGTCTTGAGAATTTTCTCGCGGCTACAATTTTGCAACTGCAGTTGGACTTTTTAACTCTGTGTCCTGCAGCTTCAGCCCTTGTTGCTTCGCTGTGTCTTTATCATAAGCCTGCTTGGAGAAGATTTGATAATAAATTATCGCATTGCAAGTACGTTTTTTATCACTCTCTTAAAATTTGAGTTTTGCGCCAGATTGTGCTTTGTTCAACACTCTAAATTAAACGATGAACTACGTCACAGACTATAAGAAAAAGAGCAGGTAAAAGCACCTGCGCCGTTGGGGCATCTACTGCCCTTTGGTTTTAATTGATCCCTTTTAGGTTTCCACCAGAACGGTGAAAGGGCCTTGATTGACGGATGCGACTTCCATCATCGCGCCGAACTTTCCGGTCTCAACGTGGACGCCGCGTGCAAGAAGACTTGCAATGATTTTCTCAATCACAGGCTCTGCTGCATCGCCGGGCGCGGCATCAGACCAAGAGGGGCGGCGGCCCTTGGCGGTCTTGCCATAGAGCGTAAATTGGCTAACTACCAGTACGGGAGCGCCTGCTTCCTCGACGGATTTCTCGCCTTCGAGGATGCGTAGCTCGGCAATCTTGCGCGCCATCTTTTCTATCTTGGCTTCTAGCTCTGCAGTATTTACTGCAGTGTCTTCGCGCGATACTCCCACAAGGGCGAGGAGCCCGCCGGTTTCTGGGCAGTCGATAGCGCCTACGACCTCGCCCTCCACGGTCACTGAAGCGCTGGATACTCGGGTTAAAACTGCGCGCATTAGTCTTCCTCCTCAGCAGTAGCAGTTTGGCTGGCAGCGACCGCGCCTGCCTCGAGGTTGCAGAACGGGGCCAGCTCGGTGGGGATGATGAGGCCGTGGCGGATGAGGTCAACCATGGCCGGCAGTGCGGAGGCCACCAACTCCTCCTCATCGAAGCCCTGGGCTGCGGCATAGAGCTCGATGGTCTCGCCAAGGGAGAGCCCCGCTGGGTTTAAGCCGGCGACGATGGCCGCGATGTGCTTGTCGACGTCGTGGGACCAGCGTGGGCCCTCCGTGCGGGTAAGGCGCAGCGCGGCGGGGGCAAAGCCCATGCCCAACTCGGCGTCGGGAAGCTGCACGTCCTCGCGGGCCACGCCGGGGCGGACCTGGAAGTGCTTGGTCTCTAGCTCGCCCGGGACAAGACCTCGGAGCCAGGCCACGCGCGCGAAGTATTCCTCTACTTCTGGGCCCAGGGGATCGGTGAAAGGCTGTGGCATGTACTCGGCGAGGACGTCGGAAGGCTCGTCATCGTCGATGCGCTGGATGGCCACAAAACCAAAGCCGATGCCGGTGACGTCGTGCTCGTTAAAGTGCTCAAGCCAAAGCCGGGCACGCTCGCGGCCGAGGTCGCTGCGAACGTCCACTGACTCGTCCTTGAGCCAGGTGGAGACGTAGAGGGCAGGGTCGGCGACGTCGCGCTGGATTATCCAGGCGGCCACGCCCTTTTCCGGCAGCCAGGAGGCCACGCGCTGCTGCCAGGACTGCTCGCCTTGGTGGACCCATGCTCCCAAGATGTGTGCGCTGCCGCCTGGTGCGAGGTGCTCGACTGCCTGGGAGACCACGAGCTCGCTGGCGCCGTCCAGGTTAAGCCCGGAGTCGCGGTAGATGTGGCCGACTTCCGGCAGGCCCACCACGAAAGGCGGGTTGGCCACGATGCGATCGAAGCGGCGGCTGGCTACTGGTTCAAACCAGGAGCCCTGGAGCAGTTCGACCTTTTCTTCTGCCGCGGGGCCTGCGGCGGCCAGCGTGGCGCGCGCGAGGTCCAGAGCGCGGGAGTGTAGGTCGGTGGCCGTCACGTGGGCGGCGGTGGAAAGCTGGCCGAGCAGCTGCACGCCGGAGCCGGTGCCTAGGTCCAATGTGGTCTCCACCGGAGTAAGCGGCGTCGATTGCAAAAGCGAGAGGCTGGCCGCTCCCACGCCGAGCACGTGCTCGGAGCCCGGGACGTGGTCCACCAGGGAAGCATCCACGTCAGAGAAGACTAGGCGGTTGGTGCCGACGATGATGTGTGGACGGATGTCATAGGCAATGTAGGCATTGCCGGACTCGTCGAGTTGCGCGACGCCTGCATCCATGAGCTTGGTAGCAAGGCGGGCGCCGAGGACGTCGGAAAGCTGCGTCGGAGGCACGGCGTCGTGCAGGATAAACAGGCGGATGAGTGCGTCCAAGGTGGTATCACCCGCAGCGCCCAGGGCCACTGCGGCCGGCTCGCCGCGGTGAAGCGCCTCGGTGTATTCGGGGCCCAAGTGCCCGGCGATGCCGTCGGCGGTGAAACCGTGGGAGCTTAAGAACTCGCCAAGCTCCGCGGCGACGGCGGCGACGGGGAGCTCGGGATTGAAGTCAGGTCCAAATTTAGTCATCATCTTTTCTCCGTCTTTTCTCCAGCCTTATTTCTTTATCTGTTTATCTATGCCGATTATTGCGAGTCGTCGTCATGTTCGATGGTCTCGGCAGTCCGCTGCTCGATGCCCTCGCGCTTGGGCTGGGCTAGTTGTTCTGCCTGCATTTGCGCCATCTGGCGGGCAAGCGCCGGCTTATAGATGTTCTTTTCGCGCTTGTCCTTGCGCTGGCCCTGCGCGTTACCAATTACCACGGCGATCCACGGCAGCGGGAAGGTAACGGCGATAATTAAGGTGCCGGCGAGCCAGGCGTCGAAGAAGTACATGAGCGCGCCGCCTATGAGGAGGGAGGGCACGCGCAGAAACTGCAGGATGGAATAGATGACTTCGCGCCGATGCAACTGTTGGCCCGGGGAGAGCTGGGCGGTGGTGATGAGGTGGGCTTCGCGGCGTCGGAAAGGGCGCGCCCATCCGCGCCGCCCCGTTTGTGGGGTGCCGGAGGAATTTCGGCTTAACCTATCGCGCGAGTTCTTGGGGGACATGCGTACAAGGGTAGACGGGCGAGGTGCGAACTTCGACACCGATGCGGCATGATTGGTGGAGTGAGTACGACGACTAAGACGATTGAACGCCCCGACGTCCGCGAGGACACGTCCACTTCTGATGACACCCCGAAGTTCTTTCATTACGTAAAGAAAGACCAGATTTTGGACTCCGCAGTCAACGGTAAGTACGTCGTTGCGCTGTGTGGCGAGACCTTCCCCGTAACCAAGCAGGCAAAGCCCGGCTCCCCGGTATGCCCGGATTGTGAGCGCGTGTACAAGGGCCTGCGCCGCAAGTGAGCCGCCCGGTGAGTAATTCTGTGTCCCGCAACCCCAGAAGATTCGCCAACAACGGAAAGCTACGCGCCTGGCAGCAGGCCGCCCTCGACAAGTTCCTCGCCAAGAAGCCGCAGGACTTCATGGCCGTGGCAACGCCTGGCGCGGGTAAGACCACCTTCGCGCTGCGCATTGCCACGGAGCTGATGGAAGACCGCACGGTCGAGCGCGTCATCGTCGTGGTGCCTACTGAACACCTGAAGATTCAGTGGTCCCAGTCGGCCGCGCGCGTGGGCTTGGCGCTGGATCCGAACTTCTCGAATTCTTCTGCCGTGAACCCGGCGATGGATGGCATCGTGGTGACCTATGCCCAGGTGGGCATGCACCCGTTCAAGCACCGCGCGGTGGCTTCGGCGCGCCGTACGTTGGTGATCCTGGATGAGATTCACCACGCCGGTGACGCCAAGAGCTGGGGCGACGGCGTGCGCGAGGCTTATGACGATGTCGAGCATCGCTTGGCGCTTACCGGTACGCCTTTCCGTTCGGATGACTCGCAGATTCCTTTCGTGCGCTACGAGGAGGACGGTGAGGGTCACCTGGTCTCTCGCTCGGATTACGCCTATAACTATGGCGATGCGCTTCGCGACGGCGTCGTGCGCCCCGTTGTGTTTTTGTCTTACTCGGGCGAGGCGCGTTGGCGTGACTCCGCGGGTGAGGAATACGCCGCGCGTCTGGGCGATATCTTGAACCCTGAGCAGACAGCCCGTGCATGGAAGACGGCGCTGGACCCGAAGGGCGAGTGGATCCCGGCGGTGCTGCAGGCCGCACACACGCGCCTTATGCAGATGCGCCGCAACATGCCGGACGCCGGCGGCCTGGTGTTGGCTACCGATACGCAAACTGCGCGCGCCTACGCGAAGATTTTGAAGCAGCTTTCCTCGACCCCGGTCTCCGTGATTTTGTCCGATGACCCGGGCTCTTCGGACCGCATTGAGGAGTTTTCCAAGTCCACCGACGAGTGGATGGTGGCAGTGCGCATGGTGTCTGAGGGCGTCGACGTCCCGCGCCTAGCGGTGGGCGTTTACGCCACCTCGGCCTCGACTCCGCTGTTCTTCGCGCAGGCAATCGGCCGCTTCGTGCGATCGCGTATGCCCGGTGAGACCGCCTCGGTGTTCCTGCCTTCCGTGCCGGTGCTGCTGGGCCTGGCTGAGAACATGGAAAAGGAACGCAACCATGTCCTGGGTGAGGAAAAGAGCCCCGATAAAGAGGGCTGGGACGACGAGCTATTGGCGGAGGCCAATAGTAAGAAATCTGAGCCCGACATGCTCGAGCCCTCCTACGAGGCCCTCGGCGCTGAGGCGGAATTTTCCGGCCTGCTGTTTAACGGCTCGCAGTTCAACACCGGCGACATCACCGAAGACGTCGACGCGGACTTCCTGGGCATCCCCGGGCTTCTCGACGCCGACCAGGTCAAGGACCTGCTGCGCAAAAAGCAGTCGGAGGAACTCGACCGCCGCGAAGCAGAGGAGAAGGCGCGCCGGGCTGCTGAGGCCGCTGAGGAGCAGCGCCGCAAGCTCTACGGCATGCAGTACGCCCCGAAGCGCCGTGAGGAGCCAGCCACCAACCAAGAATCCACCGGCGTGGTGGATGAGATTGGCAACCTGCGCAAGGAGCTCAACACCGTTGTCTCCATTACCGCGCAGCGCACCGGCCGCCCCCACGGCGCCATTCACACCGAGGTCCGCAAGGCCTGCGGCGGCCCACCCACCGCGCTTTGCGACGCCGAGCAACTGCGCCAGCGTATCGAGTACCTGCGCAAGTGGTAGGTGACGCGACGCGGTGCACTCCTAGCGTGGAGCGCACCCAGCGTGGGTGACTTAGTCAAAAGCAATTACACGATTAAGGCTTGTGGGCTGTACTCAAGGAGGCCAAGCTTATGACCACCCCGAACGACCCGCACACCCCGGACAACAAGAAGGATTCCGACAGCACCGAAGGTGCGGTATACCCGGCCTATGCCGGTGGCGGGGTCGGTGAACCTCAAACCGAAAAGAAGAGCGTGATCGCTATTTGGGCTCTCGTTATCGGCATCATTGCGCTGGTGTCTTTGCTCCTGGTTGTCCCACCGCTGCTGCTGGGGCCGATTGGCATCATCGTCTCCATCGTCGCATTGCAAAAAGACAAGAAGCGACCAAAAGAGCTGCGCCGCGCCTGGATGTCCATCGCCGGCTTGATTACCTCAATTATCGCTTTAATCTTGTCCGTTGCTTTCTCGATTTACTTGTATACGCACATCGGTTGGACGATGACGCCTGACCCTGAGATGTGCACGACCATCGATGACCCAGCGCAAAAGCAAGCCTGCATGGAAGATACTTTGAATGGCGCTGCTCAAAACTAGGCTGCCAGTGATTTCACAGGTTCTGTTAGTAACGTGGCCGGAAGCGATTGCAAACGCATAAGCTATTTAACGCACATATTCGATAAAAGCACGCAATTAGGGCTGCCCCAAGGAGGCCAACCACATGACCACCCCGAACAACCCAGAGAACCCGAACAACCTGAACAACCCAGAGAACCCGGACAACGCAAAGAGCCCATTTAGCAGCGACAGCACCAGCAAGCTGCCCTCCTACGGTGAGGCAACCTCCAAGGCCAACGAGGAGCGCGCTCACGACGCATACGCCACGGACGCTAACGCAACCGCCGCTGGCACCGGCTACCCGGCCTACGCTGGTGCTGACAGCCAGCCGGCAAAGAAGAACGCCGTTGCTATCTGGGCGATGGTCATCGGCATCATCGCGCTGCTGTCCCTGCTGCTGATTGTTCCGCCGCTCCTGCTTGGCCCAATCGGCATCATCGTCTCCATCATCGCGCTGGTCGTTGGCGGCAAGCGCCCGAAGGAGCTGCGCCGCACCTGGATGTCCATCGTCGGCCTGGTTACTTCCATCCTGGCCCTCGCTGGCTCCATCGCCGTCATGGCCCTCGGCGTCGCGTTCCTCGGTGAGACCGGCGCCGACAAGTGCTTGGAGATGCAGGACCCTGCTCAGCAGCAGGCCTGCATGGAGGATAGCCTAGGCACCGCAGCACAGCAGTAGGGGAAATACCCACACATCGCACTAAGCAACCCCCACGAGCCCCGACCACATATGTGGTTGGAAGGCACGTGGGGGTTCTTAATGTCTCGTGGAAGTCGCTCTGTCACTTGGCGTCGGTAAGTGCGTTTCCGAGCGGAACTAGGAGAGGGGATTAACCCTGTTTCGATAATTATTGAACGGTGTTCAAGATGCTGGGCTACGATACCTGCATGGCAAAAACCTCGACTGTGCTGATGAGTATCAAGATGCGTGCAAGCCTTGAAGGTAGGCATATCTCGGGTGCAGAACGCATCGTAGAACCGCACCTTGTTCCTCGTGTGAGCTCAGAGCTTGCTACTCGTGCGTTGCGGCACGAAAAGGGCGTGCCGGATTCCATCAATATCGCTACGAGGGCGGTTGCAGCAAGCGACATTGCTCATGTCAGTGCCTTGAAGGTGAGTACACGGGATTGCGAGAACCCGGAGTCTGCACAAACAGCGATGATAGCCGTGCTCGCTAAGGGCAACCGAGTTTCCGAGAGCGCAGCCCGCCGAGGTATCGAGCTTCTGTACCGCACCCGCGATATGCGCGGTGCGAGCATCGTCTGTGCTGAAACCGGCGAGCGTCTAGACACTCATGGGCAACGTGGCGTTCGGGTGGGAACATTTGATTGGGCTGATTCCTTTTGCGCCGAGTCGAAGAACCATCGGGCTGATGCCGTTGCTTTAGCATCCAAGGCTCTTGCTGCGCCGGGCATTGTCGCGGAAGTCTGTATTTCCGATGACCCGAGCTACACCACGGGTTATATTGCGGTCGAAGGTTCCTATACGGCTTTGCACAACGTCAAGGCTGAAGGCGGGAAACAAGGTGGACGTGTCTTGTTCTATTCAGGCGCACTTAGTGCACTTCCGGCGACAGAGCAGTGGCTGCGTGAAAAGCCTGTCCTCGTGGAAGGTTCTTGGCAATGAGCCTGGAAGACTGGGCATGCAGTTCTAATGCTTCGTGGCGTGAGCGTGGTCTGGAAAGAACCGAAAGGGTCATTAGCGGTAGTCAAAGCCCGCGCACCGTGGTCGATGGGCGTGAAACGCTGCTTGCGGGATCGTCTGATTACCTGGGGCTCGGGGCGAATCGCGCGCTTGCCGACGCGGCCCACGAAGTAACGCTGCGCGCCGGGGTGGGGTCAGGAGGATCGCGACTGACTACGGGTACGAGTGACTATCATGTCGCGCTCGAGCGTGAACTGGCTGGGTTTGTCGGTGCGCCGGCAGCGCTCGTGTTCGGTTCGGGTTACCACGCCAACATGGGAGTAATCCCTGCGCTTGCTGCAGCTGCGCGAGATTGTGGCGAGAGACTTTCTATTTTCTCTGACGCTGATAATCATGCGAGCATCATCGACGGCATCCGGCTGGCCAAGTCGAGCTACCAAGGGGGCCGGTCATCTGTTTATCCGCACCTTGACGTGAAAACCTTAGAAGAGCAGCTTGCTGCCGATGCATCGGAGCGCCGATTGATTGTCAGTGACGGCGTATTTTCCATGTCCGGCGAGCTTGCGAATCTCCATGCGCTTCAGGAACTTGCTCAGGATTACAACGCCTGGTTGATGATCGATGACGCGCACGGGATCGGCACACTTGGCAGAAATGGACGCGGCGTTTGTGAGCATTTCAATTTGCCCTTGCCGGATATTTATATCGGTACCGCGAGCAAAGCCTTAGGTGTGGCGGGCGCTTTCGTCGCGGGCAGTGAGCCACTTATCGAGCTATGCCGCCAACGCTGCCGCAGCTATATCTTCTCAACGTCCATGCCGCCATCGCAGGCAGTCACCATCAGCGCGGCGTTAGCTCTTGTTCCTTCGCATGCGCCTCGGCTTGCCCGCGTCGTGCACAACCTTCGGCAGCGTCTGCGGGCGAACGGATGGAAAGTGGTGGACTCGCCCGCACCTATTATCGTCCTGCCAGTAGGCGCTGAGGACGCAGCTATGGAGCGTGCGGCACAGGCAGCTGAAAGGGGAGTAATTGTTTCTCCGATCCGCTATCCGTCGGTACCGCTCGGACAGGCTTTGCTAAGACTTACAGCTCATGCCGACTACTCCGAGGATGATATTGCGCTCATTGTCGATGCCGTAGGCCCCGCGCCTCAATAGTGTGACCGCGGCGCTCACCACAAAGTAACCATCACGATGAGCGCCGAAACCACAACGAGCGGCATCTCCCACATTCCGATGCGCTTGGCAGTCCAAGTCTGGCCATGGGCGGCGGTGAAGGGAATCCACCAGGCGCGAAGGGCTGCCACGATGAGCACGAGTTCCATGAGACCTGCCTGCCAGATGATGTGATGGCCGGAGGCGCTAAACCCGCTGGCGGTAAAGATGTTGAGGAACTGCGTGGTCAGCAGTGCTACGACTATGGCCGCGAAGGCAATGGCGCAGCCGGCGTGGAAGAGGACGGAGAACTGCGTAAAGCCTGGTGTCTTCCGCTCACGCACCATGGACTTCACCAGTGGGACCGTGCCGGAGAAATACAGCGCTAGGAAGGCGAAGCTGAGCCAGGCCCTGCTATCGATGTCGCTGAAACGGGTTGCATAAGTCGCCATCGTTATGACAGGCGCGAGGAGCGCTGAGGCAACCGTGGTGGCAATCCCGCTCGCCATGGAACGCGGCCGGCCATGGAAGGTCTCCCAGAGTGCGATGGTCATGAGGGGCATAAAGAACAGTGCCCAAACAATTAAGGCTGGCTGTAGGAAAAGTGAGGCTACCATTGCCAGGCAGGCGATTGGCCCATAAACATAAAGCGGCTTGGTGTAGCCGCGACGCCGCTGAGGTGTGCGGGCCTTGGCCACTAGGGACAGTGCAAAGAAACAGAAGTATCCGAAGAACCATGCAATGAGGATTGCGAATACGGTCAGCGCCGCACGCCAGCCTGGACTGGGCGAAGAGCTGAGCGTGGAGCCGAAGGAAGAAGCGGAAGCTGCGTTAGCGAAGTGGTGCAGCGCTGGCACGGTTACTGCCACGGCTGGTGCAATAAGCATCGCCCACGCACCATGTTGGTTGGGACGCCACGGAGTAATGCCGTGCTTTGGGGACACAGGAACCCTTTCGCAATATCAAACTTTTGGATGATAGAGCGAATATAGCACCATTGGCTGTGTGTGAATTTTATTGCCCGACTTTGATCTGGCGGTACACCTTGTTCGTTAGGGCCTTGCTGTGGAAACGGCGAAACAATCCGCCATTGCGATGACGCATGTTCTCGATGGCGAACGCTCTTGCTGCCTCGAGGAGCTCAGGCTCAGCTCGCATAATGTCTGCTAGCTTCCCAAGCGGGTAGTAAACACCGACAGTTTCAACAAGGTTGTACTCGTGGTGCATCAACACCACGGGGAAGGAACTATCGGTGTACTTCACTACGTCACTACTGTGTTGCTGAAAATCCAGCACGTCAGTGAACGTATTGATGTAGCCGAAACCGTCTTCGAACTCATTGCGAATGTGCTCGCCGCGGCGGTCTGGCTTCAACAGCACGAGGGATTCGATAACGCCAGTATTTAGCGCGCAGTAACGCGAGTTGGAGTTTGTCGATGGCAGGTCGCTCAACGTCCAGTACTTCAGTTCCGTCTCCGGTGCGAGAGGAACAATCTCGGTGAGAGCAAACGCCAAGTCAGTCAGTATGGCCTCAAAAGCTCTGCGGTTAGCGACCTTTTCGACCTTTGTACGGCGAAAACGCTGTGGAAGCTGAACAGCGCTGAAATCGAAGGAATCGCGGTTCCCGGTGCGTTGAATCCAGTGATGCTGTTCCTCGACACTGAACTCATAGTCAAGCGGCGCCGGAGTCTGCGACCCCAGGTTGAATGTTCGGTTGCGCAGCTCGTACCCCGCGTGGATTTGGGCTCTGATCGTCTCCTGCTCAAGCGGATCCAAGGGTTCTTCCCGTACCTGAGCGAATTGCACCGCCGCGATATCCGGCCATGCTGGATGATGCTTGGAGCCATGAGCATGAGTACGAAACCGCGTAGGCATGTGAATCGTTTTGCCCACATAACGTTCACCATTAGCGAACTCGATAATGTAAATCCCACGCTGACACGACCTTCCAAACAACGGTGCCAGCGAAGCCGCGGAATCAATCTCCCAGCGCTGAAAAGCTAAATTGATGGTCATAGAAAGCCTCTTTACGCGTAAATTCGGAAGCTGTTGTTACAGAGTTCTTCCTTAAATAATTCTATTGCCGATAGATCGGTTGACTGAATCGTCCCAGCGAAGTTAATCGCACGATCGCAGGCCCCGAACAGATTTGTCTGTCGGAGCTGATTCGGCAGGTCCTTGCGGGGCGTGGCGACGGCCGCACCGTCGAAGAAGCCGCCCCGCGCTCTCGGCACTCGGAGATGGCAGCCTGCCCGCTACGAAAGCTATGGAAAATTCTCGGACCTGACATCGCGATGCACTGCGCTGGGCTTAAGAAGTAGGTTCAGCTGGACTCACAGCATAAAGCGCTGCGTGAGCTGCCGATGCTATGGGGACTTCTACTCCAAGCGCAGCAAGCGTACCATCCCGCACCGTGCTTGCGCGACCACTCAGGTCTAGAGCCGTAAACGCAAAATCGTGGCCATGAATACGAAAATGTTGACGCCGGTCAAAAGCTGCTGTCGGTGCCCCCAGAGCTGCATAAACCATCGCGCCTGCGACCGGCCGGGCTTCTCCCGTCTCAGCAAGTGCTGCTGCGTGTGCAAGCACGTAAGACTGGATTTGATAGAGGTGCCCAGACTTGAGAGTGTATCCCGTGTTTGTGCGGTTGCTCGTTGCCATAGATGCGAACTTGGCGTCGACGATGACTTCGGTGCCATCTGGTGCAGTGAGCATGATGTCCGTGAGCATTCGCGGAAGTTGTGCTTGTGTCGGTGAATTGAGAGGCCAGTTCATATACCGGGCTCCACTCACTGTCCATCCCACGGGCGTGAGGTGGTAGCGGTAGATTCCGAGCAGCGCCCGCTCGAAGAGCGCACGCAAGTATGTTTCGGTGACCTCTGCACGGGCGAACGCGTGCGGACCCAGGCCGGAACGCGGAACAAAGAGATTGAGCAGCAACGAAGCTACGGCCGTGGGGTGGACATCGGCAGGGGAGAGTCGGCCGGTGGGTTCTGACGCCGACGAAACAAACGGCACCCCGACTGCTTCGAAAGAACGCGCCAAGCGACGACACCGTGTCGCCATCGCGGGATCCAGCTGTTGGATGAGCTTTTCTGCGTAACGCACGGCCCGAAGTAGGTAACGGTTGACGGGGTGGTCGCTGGTCAGCTCGTTAAACTCACACCGAATCTGTCCCTTGTCGAGCAGCCTGTGTCGCTGTGTGGCATAGACGTCGATCTTGCCGCGCACGCGGTGGAGGGTTGCGGCACGACGGCTGAATCCGACGCTGAGCTCACGGGTGAGACGACGCTCGACTGCCTCACACAGCATGGTGGTGAGCAAGACCGGCAACTCAGCATCTGCAGCATCGACCGCGGCGTCGGTGATGACCCCACGTCGGTATGCCTCAGAGGCATAAAGCTGCAGTAGCCACACACTGCACATGGGCACGTGCTTGCTGATGCTTCCCGGAGAATCGTCAGGCTCGAAGTTCACGGAGTGCATCCTCCAAAACGTCGGGCTGATCGTACCAGTATTCGCGCAGCAGCGGAGCTAGATCGGTGTCGATAATCGCGTCGAACCACTTGCGCGTCTCGTCTCCACTCAAAGGCTTCGACGACTTTCGTGGCGTCACGAAGCTATGGCCTACCCCGTAGTCGCTCCCCAGATTCACGTCGTTAGCAATACGGTCGTTGAGCGCCGCGAGCTTCATACCGATGGTCGCGAGTGTCTCGCGGTCGTATCCACATTCAGTAGAACAGAAATGGAGCCATCGTTCATTGAACTGTGGATGGAGGTCGACGAATGCGAAGCGTCGGCGCAGAGCCATGTCGACCATCGCGAGGGATCGGTCCGCCTGGTTCATCGTGCCAATTACGTAGAGATTTTCGGGGAGAAAGATTGGCTCGCTGTCTGGTGAGTAAATCGTCGTCAGTGCACTTTCGGCGTTGCGTTTGTCGGCTTCAAGGAGCGTGAGCATCTCGCCAAAAATCTGTGCCGGGTTTCCGCGGTTAATTTCCTCGATGATGATGAAGTGCTTACGGCCCTCGTCGTCACTGGCGGCTCTCACAGCCTTAAGGAATGGGCCCGGCTGGAGTTCGAGGTGGCCGTCACTGGCAGGGCGGAACCCTTCGATGAAGTCCTCATAAGAAGTTGATGGGTGGAACTGCACCGCAGTAATTGTCTCATCCGAGGAATCCTCGAGCATGGCGTAGGCGAGCTTGCGACCAAGCCACGTCTTGCCGGTTCCTGGTGGGCCTTGCAGAATGAGGTTCTTCTTCTCACGCCAGCGTCGGAGAATGGTTTCCAGCTGTTTTCGGTTGAGGAAACATCCAGCATCGAGAATATTTTGCACGGAGTATGTTTCTTGGGCGCCCTCCGCGATCTCCTCGGGTTCTGATTTGGCCGGAGTTTCCTCTTCAGTTTGAGCAAATTGGAATGCAGTGGCCGATAAACCAGCAAATGTCGGCGGATCGATGGTTGAATCCGCTAGCCAGTCGGAGACATCGGACAGCGCGGCGAGATAGGACGCGCCATCCGTGACGGTACCGATTATGTCGATCCCCATCCCATCTTCGGACTTGAGAAAGTCGGCGTTGCGTCGATCGAGCGCCATGAATGTTTCAGGGCGAATCCAGAACAACCCCATGGTGTATGCAACCTGCGAGCGGTCTTTGACCGCCGTGTCGTAAGCGTTGATGAAGTCACCACGGGAGTGCCCGTGCTTTTCGCGCGGGTTGAAGCGAAGCGCCGCCTCGAAGAGCTCCCAAATGTCGTCGTAGAAGGAAGTATTGCCGGGGTCGCTGTTTTTCGATTCAAAGCGCGCTGACAAGCTATTGCGCACGGGCAGTCCGTCCACGGAGGAGGGAACCTCGGCGCTGATATCGAACGCTTCCTTGAGCCCTCGATAGATAGCTTCCTTGTTGGACATCGTGAGTGAGCGGTTGATGAGGGCATAGACCGTGAACGGATCGATATCCGTGGCCTCCTCTTTACCGTTTTCAGTTGACCATTCCCACAGCATATTGAACAGCGATGGGCGCTCCGATAGCCGTGCAGCCTCGCGAAGTGTATCCAGCAGCGCTGTGCGATTATGACGATAAGGCAGAAGTCGCTCTGCGAATTCGCGATTGAAGCCAATCCAGTCGAGCGTGAACGACTCTGCTGGGGAGAAATCCTGCACGTTGAAGTCCGGGTCCCCAGAACCGTCGATGACCGACAAAAAGCGCTCGTGTGCGTTGTTCCTTTTCACCTGTGAGATCGTCAGCAAGCTGGTGATGGAGCGACGCAGATCGATTCCTAATTCATCGCGGCGGAATGGTTCGTCACTCCACTCGATCGGAACGCGAAGATGAGCCTCGACGTCAGGTTCGCTGCGGTCAATGGTGACAGGACCAGTGACCGTACCGTGGTACACCGCACCATGGACATGGTTGCTCGGCATAAGAACGATGTCGCCCACTTGGAGCTTCGTGCGGAAGCGGTAAAGTTGCCCTGCCTGGGTATTGATCTGGCCGCGCTTCCACTCGGGATAGGTGGCCCGCATGGCCTTTTTGATCTCGTCAAGGGTCTCGGCATTTTCTACCTCTTCGCTGTAGTACAAGCCCGGTAGACCGAGGTTTTCTTGAAGGGCACGCTTTTCACGTACGCCATCTTTGCCAGCGCGGAGAACCCAGACGTAATCATCGCTTGTTTCGGGCTCGTCGGAATCGTCATCAGACGAGGATTTTTCGATCGTCCCCTTCGCTTCGAGAACACGGTCACGCATCTTCACAAACTCTCGCTGTTGTTCGCGGCTCAGCGGATAGGGATTGTCCTTGAGCCATTGGATGCCTTCAGGCGTAATTTGCGTTACGGCGCGTTCAACATCGGCGAGTAACCCGGAGTGACGCAGCTCCCAAATGGCCCATCCAGCGCGATCTTCGTAGGCGAGCTTAGTTGCTAACTTGCGGTACGCCTCGTCTCCAAAATCCCTTTCGGAGACGAGGCGAACAGCCTCTTTGTACTCGCTGCGATGATGGGGCTTTCCATCCGCAGCGACCTCAAGTACGACCGGCAGCATGGACTTCCAGGTATAGATCTGCGAGCTCATCTCTACTCATCATCCTCTCGAATACTTTCAACAATCCTCACGGTCTCCACCGCCACGCGCGTGACCTTCGCGATGAGGTCCACGATGTACTGTGGATTTCCCACCTCGTCAGCCCAGTCGTTGGGGTCGTTGACGATTCCCGATGCCTTGTCTTTCTTCACCTGGTACCGGTCAATAATCCACGCCAGCGCGGACCGCGAGCCGAGCATGTATTCGTCCGCCTCCGCCGGGATGTCGCGCACCGTCACAGACTTGTTGTAGACGAGAGTCGTAACGTCGTTGACGTTCTTACCCGTCTCCGAATCCTTCTTCTTCGCCCACTTCATCTTTTGCACGCGCCAAGTCTCGCGGTCGGACTCGTCTGCCGATGCCTTCACATCCACCGTCACTGGCCACGGCTCCACGTCCTCGTAGTTCACATGCAGATCCATGAGCTCCCGCCCGGCGGCAGCCAGCTGGTCGAACCGCGCCCGCAACGTCGGCGTTTCGATATGCGGCAGCATCTTCTTCAAATCCCCCGCGTATATCTCCCGATAGTTCGGGTCGTGCAGCTTGCCGTAGACAAAGTGGAAGATATCGTCAGAAGTGACATCCGCCCCCAGGGCGTCGCGGTAGAGCGCCTTGATCTCATCGGTGATGTTGTCCTTGCGCACATACCCCGCAACGACCTCACCGACCTGCCCATACATCGAGGACTCGCCTTCGCTTATCGACGCCCCTTCGCCGAACAACCCACCATCTTCAGCGTCCACAGGTTCCCAGGTGAAACGCGAGAAGAACTGTGAAGTCGCGAGGGTGTGAAGATCAGGCATGATCTTCGTCGCCAGCGTCCCCAGTGGCACGCTATCGCCTGGACTGGTGGTTACGTATCCAATGTTGTGGTGTTGTTGTGTCGGGAACATCGACGGGAGGCGACCAGTCCTGTCATTTAGTTCTCGGTTGAAGTAGCAATGCTGCCGGTTAAAAGGTCGATACATCACCTCTCGGAGGCTTGTGCGGTCAAACGTTAGTATGCGCCTGGATACGAGTAGAGAATCTAACTTCGAAGACCACTTGATCCGCTTCGGATCAATCTCAGCTTTTGAACTGAGAGAATTGAAAAACTCAATCGAGCCTTGTACATCAGTTTCGAGATCACGTTGGCTGAAGCGATACACCCAACTGTCACGGTTAGTCTTTAAACCTGCAGAGAAATTTTTGAAGATTGCTGGAACCTCATCTGACTTCTTGTCGCCTAAAACAGGCCACGTCTCGAAGTCCTCATCGCGCTGATTGAGCCAGTCCCCGTAAATATTGGGCTCAATAATTTGCCAATCGACATTATCGAGCGTGGAGCGATCAACAATCGCAAGTTTTTCGTCGGCACTGAGGTAGTCGCCAATATCGCGGTAGTGGATACACACATCGTCGGGGATTTCACGTTTAACGGCGATAATGATGGCAACGGTATTACGGCTGCCGGAACCGAATACCTTGCCGCCTTCTTTGCGGGACTGTTCGCCGACTGTACGTTGGTTACCACGAAGGTTGTACACGTAAATGTCGCTGAGTTCATCGTCAAGAGACAACCGAACTCCGTCAGCGGTGTTGCCATCGATCCATCCGCCGTTGGATACAAAAGCCATGACACCGTGTGTACCGAGTCGGTCTATGGACCAGCGGAATGCACGTAGATAGGAGTCGTACAGAGAGTTCTTAAGCTGAGCACTTGAGTTCGCTGCAAAAGTCTCTTCGATTCGCTTGTCAAGAGTCGGATACTTGAGGTTTTGGTTGTTATCGTTCGCACTCGTCTGGCCCACGGAGTAGGGCGGGTTACCGACGATGATATTGATAGGAGCATCGATTTGCCGTTGGATGGCGGCGTTGTTTTCCTTGAAGACCTTGAGGTCGAGGATGTCGCCTTCCTCATGGATTTGGAAGGTATCGGCAAGAGCGATGCCGTCGAAGGGGACGTACTCGGGCTCGGGTTCGCCATTGCGTTGGGCGCGTTCGGCCTGGAGTGCGTTGTAGGTGGTCTCGATGTTGACCGCGGCGACGTAGTAGGCGAGCAACATGATCTCAGTGGCGTGGAGCTCGGTCGCGTACTTGCGGGTGAGGTCGTCGGGTTCGATGAGACCAGACTGGAGGAGGCGAACCATGAACGTGCCGGTGCCGGTGAAGGGGTCGAGAATGTGGACGCCTTCGTCGGTAAGGCCCTTGCCGAAGTGCCAGCGGGAGATTTGATCGGCGGAGCGAAGGATGAAGTCGACGATCTCAACTGGGGTGTAAACGATGCCGAGGGCCTCGGACTGTTTCTTGAAGGCTTTGCGGAAGAATCGTTCGTATAGGTCCTTGATCACTTGCTGCTTGCCGGAAGCGGAGGAGACCTCGGAGGCGCGGATGCGGACCGACTCGTAGAACTTGGTGAGGGATTCGGTCTCGGATTCGAGCTTGGCGTCCGAGAGCGCGTCGACCATGCGCTGCATGACGCGGGCGACCGGGTTGTGCGCGGCGAAGTCGTGCTCGGTGAATAGCGCATTGAAGACCGGGGCGGTGATCAGGTGCTGAGAGAGCATGCTGATCGCTTCGTCCTCGGTAATCGAGTCGTTGAGGTTACCGCGTAGTCCCTCGATGAAGACCTCGAATTCCTTGCGGATCGTGTCATCCGCCGCATTGATAAGCGCCTTGATGCGCGCGATCTGTGCTTCGGCGATAGTGGCGACATCGTCAGCCCAGTCTTCCCAATAAGTACGCGTACCGACCTTGTCGACCAGCTTGACGTACATGGCCTCCTGCCAGGCCTCGAGAGAGAACAGCGTCATCTGCTCCGCGGTGAGTTCCTGCTCGCTGGAAGTTTCGGACTGGCCGGTCGGGGAGTCATCGGAAGCATTGAGTTTCTTCTTGGCCGTGGCCGGATCGTCGTCGGCAGGCTTGTCGTCTGGCTTCGGGTTCGGCACGGGCTGAACATCGATGGGAAGCTCGACCTTCTCGTTGAGCGCAATCGAGTTGACCTTGGCGTTGAAGCGGTCATCGTGGGCGCGCAGGGCGTTGAGGATCTGCCAGACCACGCGGAAGCGCGTGTTGTCATTGAGGGCCTGGGACGGGGAGACTCCCGGCGGGATGGCGACGGGCAGGATGATATAGCCGTAGTCCTTGCCCTCGGCTTTGCGCATGACGCGGCCGACGGACTGGACGACGTCGACCATGGAATTGCGCGGGTGGAAGAAGATGACGCTATCGAGGGCGGGGACGTCGACTCCCTCGGACAGACAGCGGGCGTTGGTGAGGATGCGGGTCTCGTCCTCGGGGATGGAGGACTCAAGCCACGAGATCTTATTGCCGCGCTCTAGGGCGTTCATGGTGCCATCGACGTGCTCGACGGCGACCTGAAGATCGATGTTGAGCAGGCTGACGTCGTTGGTTGCGGCGTGGTCCTTGAGCTGCTCTTGGTACTGGCGGATGAGCGTGGGGAAGGTCTCTTGGATGGTCTTCGAGGCCTTGATGTCCTTGGCGAAGGCAACGGTGCGGCGCATGGGTTGGGCGTTCGCTTCAAAGCCGGACTTGGTGTCTTGCTCGGCACCCGAACGCTTCGCGAGTCCGTTCCACGCGCCGATCATGGCAGAGGCAGTGGTGAGGTTGATTTCGTTGGTGGGGTTGGCGGCGAGGACGTCGGCGGCGATGTCTTCCTCGACGGTCATGACGAGAACCTTGTAGTCGGTGAGTAGACCCTTGTCCACGGCCTCGCCGAAGCCGAGGCGGTAGAACTCGGGGCCGTAGATGGCCTCGTCATCCATGGAGGCAAGCTCCGCGGAATGCTCAGCGGCCTTGCCCTTTATGTTGTCATCGAACAGGCGGGGAGTCGCGGTCATGTAGAGACGCTTGCTAGCCTTGATGTATTTTTCGTCGTGAATCTTCACGAAGTTGGAGGCATCCTCCCCGGCGAGGGTGACGCCGGTGGTGCGGTGAGCTTCATCGCAGATGACGAGATCGAAGTCGTCCATGCCGAGTTCCTGGGCCTCGTGAATGGCCTCAATGGACTGGTACGTGGAGAAGATGACGTTGATACCGGCACGACGCTTGCCCTGCGCGGTGCGCTCGGCAATGTTCTTGCCGTTGGTAGAGACCGGAACCTCCAAGTCATAGGAGGCAATGTCTTCAGCCTTCTTGGAGACCTTCGTATCCGAACAGACTGCGTAGGACTTCAGCGGCAGGTGCTCCTGGTTCTGTGCGGTCCATTCTTTTAACGTCTGCGAGAGCAAGGAGATGGAGGGAACGAGGAAGAGGACGCGGGCCTTGTTGCCGTTGAGCTCCGCGAAGCGCTCCGCCAGACGCAGGGCGGTAAACGTCTTTCCCGTACCGCACGCCATGATGAGCTTTCCACGGTCGTGTGTTTCAAAGCCTGCGATAGCCTTCGAGATCGCTTCTTGCTGGTGCGGGCGCGGGGAGAAAACCTCGCGCCGGGTGAGGTTAATTTCGATCTCAGAACCCGGGAAGGTCACATCCCAGTCGATAGGGGATTCTGCAATCGCTGCCGTGCCGATACGGTTGGTTGGGATGAGCTGGTGCTCCAGCATCTCCTCAGCATTCTTTGACCATCGCTCCGACGTGGAGATGATGATCCGCTGTGCGAAGGATTCTGTGCCCTTGTCTGTAGTAAACGAGTGTCCGGATGCCTCAAAGAAGGAATCAAGGTGACGCTTCTGGATATAGGTATCCGGCTTGTAGAACTTGCACTGGATGGCAACCCACGCGTCGTCATCGGCGCGCCGGGCAACGAGGTCGATGCCGGTGTCTTGCTTACCGCCGTTGAACTCCCAATCGCTCCAACGGCTGACTTCCGAGAACTGCTCCTGGAGGACGGGATCGGTTCGGAAGTAGTTGACCATTAACTTTTCGAACTTAATGCCGTACGAGCCTTGAGGCTGATTTTCACGGAGCTGGGCTAGGACTTCACCGAAAGCAGACATGGTGTCCATTATGGACTACACATGAGTTCTCCACTTCCAAATGGTGGCGATGTTGTGCAGCCGGGGTGGATGACTTGAGCCATTAGTAGAGCCCTGCATTCCTCATCATGCTCTGTCGTGTTTGAGAGATGAGGTAGCCGCTCAAGGGGCGGCCGGAGTGGATGGCGGCATCGTAAAGATAGTTGTGGAGGGTATCGGCACGCGAGCGGGGGCTGGTGCGTAAATCGAAGTCACGTTGGATCTGGGCGACTACGAATGGCACGGCGTTGATCTCGGAGACCGCGATTAGAAGTGCGGCGACGCTGCGCTCCACTGTGGCGTTGGTCGAGCTAAATTGCTTCGGCTTGTCGTGGGCTAGGGCGCTCAGGAGCCGGCGAGTGGATGTTAGCAGTTCCGGATCGATCTCTGGGTGATCGTTAAACCACTCGGTGATAAGTGCGTCCCATTGCTTTACACCAGCGATAACGTCTGGGGCTAGGGCGCTGAGTTTGGTGTCCTCGGAGGGGAGAGGGGAATCGTCGAGCTGTGCGTCGAAGCGGGAGGTCTCGGGGTCGGGCATGCCAGGGCCGAGGCCGATGGCATCTGGGCCGTAGCCATAGGAACCGAAGTCGGATTGTGCTTGGAGTTCCCTGCGGAAGCGCTTTCCTTCTTCCTTTAGTGCTGAGTCGAGCTGCCTTTGGATGTGGGCGGGGCGTCCTGCGACTTCGCCGGTCCAGGTGACGAACTTGGTGAGGACGCGTGGGAAGCACCGGAGGAACGAGTCACGGGCTATGACTTTGCGGGCTACGAGGGTCAGAGCTTTTTCCACACGTAGTGGGGACCAGTGGTAGAGGTCGGCCATGGTGTAATTGGCTGTGATGCTGAGTAGCGTCTCGGTAGCATCGGCCTCCTCCTTCTTAAGCGGAACGGCATCCAGGAAGGCGGCCAATGTTTCTTCAGTTTCGGAATTATCGCCTTCTTCAAGACGAATACGGCGGCCGATGATACCGGGACTGGAGACAGTAGCAGGGACATTATCTAGTAGCGAGAGCACCCAGCGCAGCAGCGGACGGGTGGTAGGCCAGCTTTCACCAGGGCCGTCGTCGACTGTGATCTCATCTAGCCAGATGGCGTTGCTGAGGAAATCGGCCAGGCCCTCCTGGCTCGTAGGGCCGAAGCTCTCCATGGACTCATCCTTGGACATGATCTCCATAACCTGCTGTGCATTGGCCTCGGTGAGGAAACAGTCATAAATCGAGCCATTGCCGCCTGCTAGGTCAATGGAGACATTCACCGTCAGGGGCGCAGAGTGCGGGACGGATAGCTCGAGAGTGTAGTAATGGACATCCCCGTAGTACTGCGTAGCCTCGATGACGTTGACTACGCTGGCTTGCTCAAGGTGAGCAAGCCAGGTCGGTTCCTGCGGTAAGTCATCGCGCCGGGCGAGCTCAGCGCGATGGAGCTTTACGCGCTCTTTATCTTCATCCAGCAGGGCGGCGGCCCAGAGTACCGCGGTCGTCTCTGGGGCGGGGTTATCCCACATGGCTTCAAAGAACTCGGCAGGCTTTTGCGAGAAATCGTCATCCAGGGACAGGATCGCAGAGACCCACTGAAGCAGATCGATGGGGCTTGAACTGTCCAGGAAGGCCGCAAGGGCGGGCGTGAAGGCATTCATGACACCAGAGTCTATCCATGCATCCGCGGCAGCGGGGCTGTGTACTCTCGAGTGTTATGTCGAAATTCGACGTAGTGAGCTGGGAATATTTTTTGATTTGTAGACGGGTATTTTCGGCGTCTCCATTTTCTTAAGTTTGCGTTCATCTATGCGGATCCGCGTGTAGGCTCGGCACTGTTATAACCAGTGAAATTGGGTTAATTCGACATCCCAAGGAGATACGTGATGAAAAAGCTCATCAACTCACCGGAGAACGTAGTGGCGGAGTCTGTGGAGGGCTTCGCGCTGGCACACGGCGACATCGTCAAGCGCTTTACTGAGCCGCTGTTTGTGGCGCGTGCGCAGAAGAAGGAACAGGGCAAGGTTGCGATTGTCTCTGGTGGTGGCTCGGGACATGAGCCGCTCCACGCAGGCTTCGTGGGCCACGGCATGTTGGATGCCGCGGTGCCAGGCGCGATGTTTACGTCGCCGACGCCGGATGCGATCCAGGCGGCGACCGACGAGGTCCATGCGGGTGCGGGTGTGCTTTACATCGTGAAGAACTACACCGGCGATGTCCTCAATTTCGATACCGCGGCTGAGTTGGCGGAGTTCGATGACATTGAGGTCAGCCAGGTAATCGTGGATGATGACGTGGCGGTGGAGGATTCCACCTACACTGCAGGCCGTCGCGGTGTGGCGGGCACGCTGCTCGTGGAGAAGCTGGCAGGTGCAGCCGCTGAGCGCGGTGATGATCTAGCTGCTGTCACGGCAGTGGCGAAGAAGGTCGTGGAGAACACCGCGACCATGGGCGCAGCACTGAGCGCTTGCACCGTGCCGCACGTGGGCAAGCCTTCCTTTGACCTCGCAGATGATGAGGTGGAGCTCGGCGTCGGTATCCACGGCGAGCCGGGCCGCAAGGAGATCCCGTTGGTCTCCGCGGACGATGTCACTGATCATCTCATGGAGCCGATTCTTGCCGACCTGAAGTTGGCAGAAGGCGAGCGAACCATCGTCGTCGTCAATGGCATGGGTGCCACCCCGGCATCGGAGCTCTACGTGGTCTACCGCCGAGTAGCTCAGCGCCTAGAAGAAGCGGGCGTGACCATTGAACGCTCCCTCGTAGGTAACTTCGTCACCAGCCTCGACATGGCGGGCTGCTCTGTCACGGTCATGCGCGCCGACGATGAAGACATCGAGCTGTTCGACGCACCATGCCATACCGCCGCACTACGCCAAGGAGAATAAAGTGACTTCTGTTGAAACTTTGAACACCGAATGGGCCCTGGCTTGGATGAAAGGTTGTGCCGAACAAGCCCACGAGCACCGGGAGGAGCTTATTGAGCTCGACCGCGTCATCGGCGATAGTGACCATGGTGAAAACGTGGACCGTGGTTTCCGCGCGGTCGTGGAAAAGCTCGAAGCAGATGCCTCGGAAAGCATCGTGGATGTGCTGAAGCTGACGGCCAAGACCTTGATGTCCACCGTCGGCGGCGCATCTGGTCCGCTTTTGGGAACTGCATTCCTGCGCGCTGCTAAGTCAGTCGGCGGTGAAGCGCTTGATGGCGCTGGCGCGGCCGCGCTCATTGAGGCGGCACTCGAGGGCATCACCACCCGTGGTAAGGCCGCCGAAGGGGAGAAGACCATGGTTGATGCGTGGGCGCCGGCGGCGCGTGCTGCCCGCGAGCAGGCTGATGCCGGTGCGGGAGTTGCCGACGTTCTGCGCGCGGCAGCCGATGCCGCAGCCGAAGGCGCCGAGGCAACCATTCCACTCGTTGCTACCAAGGGCCGTGCTTCCTACTTGGGTGAGCGCTCTGTTGGCCATAAGGATCCAGGTGCTGCTTCGACCGCGCTGTTTATTGCTGCAGCTGCTGACGCTGCTTCTGCTGTAAAGGAGGGTTAGGGCATGGCAGAACCGAAAGTGGGCTTGGTCCTAGTTTCGCACTCAGCCAAGCTGGCCGAAGGCCTTGCTGAGCTGGCTGGGCAGATGGCCGCTGACGTGCGTATCGCAGCCGCGGGTGGTCTGGAGTCCGGTGAAATCGGAACCTCGTATGACCTCATCGAGTCGGCTATTAATGACCTGCTCGGGGAAGGCCTCGCAGTTGTTGTTCTCACCGACTTGGGCTCGGCAACAATGACCGTTGAGTCGGTGCTGGAGTTCCTTGACGATGAGCCGGTGAAGTTCGTGGACGCACCGCTCGTGGAGGCTGCTATCGCTGCGGCTACTGCGGCGCAGCAAGGTGATGACCTTGACGAAGTTGCTGTTGCTGCCGAGCGCGCCATCGAGGTGTTCGTGCCAAAGAAAGTGGCGGAACGCAAGGCAGACGTCGCAGACGGCGATGCATACTCACGGTCGGCAACCGTGGCTGATGCTGCTGGTCTCCATGCACGCCCTGCAGCGAAGGTGGCTGAGATGGCCGCGGAGGCAAGTGGCGACATTGTCATTGCATTCGATGACGACCGAGCTGATGCCGATTCCGCCATGATGCTGATGTCCTTGGGCGCCGCGCAGGGCGACACCGTGACGATCATCGGTGATTCAGCGGATAAGCCGATTGTCGACAAAATCGCTGATGCTATTGCGGATGGTCTCGATAACTAGGTTGACAGCACCTGGTAGATGACCTTGGCTACGCGGTCGGGCACCATGTTGCGGGCTACGCGGGCTGCTTTGTCTTGGGCGCCGACGCCCCAGTGGAGGCGGCCTTTGTCCCAGCGGTTCTTGGGGTTGGCGGCGCGCCAGATGGCTTGCGCGACGTCGTCTGGCGTGAGGTTTACGCCGAGGCGTGTGACCGTCTTGGACTTGACGTCGGAGATGGGCGTCTTTGCCCATAGGGGGTTGATGTCGAGCACGCGGATTTTGTCGCGCCGCCACTCGAGGTCGAGGGTTTCAGTCATGGACTGGACATAGGCCTTGGTGGCGGCGTAGACGCCGACGTCGGGGATGCCGTAGCAACCGGCGATGGAGGCGATGTTGATCAGCTGTGAGCCGGGGGTCTTCTTCAGATAGGGGTAAGCAGCGCGTGCGCCGAGGGTGACGCCTAGTGCGTTGACGTCGATGACGGCGCGGATGCGCGCGGGTTCGCTTTCCGCGATGGTGGCGGAGTCGATGATGCCGGCGTTGTTGTCGAGGATGTCGAGCCTGCCGCCGGTGAGTTTGGTGAACTCGGATAGGGCAGCGTCCCAGGACTCTGGTTTGGTGACATCGAGCTCGTAGAAGGTGATGCCCTCACCGAGGATGGATTCGTCGGCTGGTGGGCGAAGATCGCCCAATCCAACGATGTAGCCTTCATTGCGGAAAATATGGGCTACGGCGAGACCGAAGCCGCCGCAGCCGCCGGAGATAAAAATCGACTTCATTCCGCAATGCTAACTGTTTCCTAGGTCACAGGGAAGAGTTTTATAGGCTTTTGTCTCTTGTTTTCTTTTGTAACTTTGGCTCGCTAGAAGGCGAATACTCGCATCATGATTGTGATGGACACCAGCATGATGATGGCGGTGGGGTTTCCGTTGAAGTTCTCAACGAGGACTGGCCAGCCGATTGCAGCGGTCATGATGGGGAACGCGGCGAAGGCGTTGCCCATGACCACGGTGAACAGCGCGTTGCTCGAGCAGTACGCGATGACGCTCCAGAGCAGGGCTTCCTGCACAATCGGCTTCGGGGCTTGTAGGGGCTAGGCCGCTGCGGCCTCCCGGGCTGTGGGGATGTCTCTG
>NZ_KV793706.1:127863-128311 GCF_001808545.1 Corynebacterium sp. HMSC077D03 | reverse complement strand
GTCTCTGTAGAGCTCTCCGCTGCGCATCATTGCGAACAGGACGTTGAGGCGTCGGCGTCGCTGGCCAGGAATTCGCTGACGTCCATGCCAATGACGAAGTCATAGGCCATGAGTCTGTGCTTCCTAGCGATGAGTAGGGAGTTGAATAGATGAGCTTCATCGCTGGGGTGGTCGGACATACTTGCGCTGGCATCCACATTACTGTGAAACCTCATGCCACCCGGGCCGGGCCAGGTTCCTATTGAGCTGTTTGAGTATGTCATTGTCTTCGGCGGCATCACCCCCGGATCATTTTCAGAGACAGGGACAGGAATAAGCCATACCGAAGCCAGCGACTAGTTCCACTTTCCTTTCAGACGGCGGGAACGGACATAAACATAGCCCGCCCATTCGGATGGACGGGCTTTGAATCTTCGGTGCCCTGGGGTGGAACTGCTAACAACGTAAT
>NZ_KV793706.1:102740-127763 GCF_001808545.1 Corynebacterium sp. HMSC077D03 | reverse complement strand
TGGGGTGGAACTGCTAACAACGTAATGGGACATTCACGTCCCCCTAGTGCGTTGAGTTCCTAACCGATGCGCTTCACCGCATCGACGACCATGGTCCAGAACTTATCGAAGTCCAGTTCCACCGCCACCTGGGTGGTGCAGTCCTCCGGGGCGGGGGCGCGGAAATCGGCGACGGTCATGCCGGTGGTCAGCGCGCCGGACAGTTCCACATCCAGTGGTGCCTTGCGGGTGGTGAACACGGTGGGGTCGATGAGGTAGGCCACGGCGCAGGGGTCGTGGACGGGTGGGTTGTCGAATCCCTGGGCGTCCTGGTAGTTCTTGCGGAAGGCGTCGAAAAGTGCGACGACGAAGTCGCCCGTCGCGGTGCCCAGTGCGGCGAGTTTTTCCTCCACCTCCGGGGTGGCCAGCGCCTGGTGGGTGAGATCCAGACCGACCATGGTCAGGGGCCAGGACTCGTTGAAGACGATGTGGGCGGCCTCCGGGTCGATCTTGATGTTGAATTCCGCGACGGCGGTCCAGTTGCCGACGTGGTAGCCGCCACCCATGAGGACGACCTCCTTGACGCGTTCGGCGATGCGGGGTTCCTTGCGCACCGCCAGCGCGATGTTGGTCAGCGGGCCGGTGGGAACCAGGGCGACGGTGCCCGGTTCGTTGTTCATCACCGTGTCGATGATGAAGTCCACCGCGTGGGTGTCCTCAACGCCCACGGTCGGCTCGGGGAGGTCATAGTTGTTGATCTCCATGCCGGTGTCGCCGTGGATGTCCTCGGCGACCTCGATGGGGCGGACCAGCGGGCGGGTCACGCCCGGGTAGATCGGGGTGTCCATGCCGGCGATGGTGGCCACGACACGGGCGTTGTGGGTGACCTTGGCCAGGGTCTGGTTGCCGCCGACGGTGGTGATGCCGAGCAGCTCGATGTCCGGGTTGCCGTGGGCGAGCAGCATGGCGACGGCGTCATCGTGTCCGGGATCGCAGTCGAGGATGATCTTGGTGGTCATGGTGAAACTCCTAATTCTCAAAGTGCGGGGTTAGTTGCCCACGGGGGGCGGTATCGGTGGTGTCGGTGGCATTGGCAGCCAGGTTTCTGGCCGCCACGGTATCGGTGATGGATTCCGGGCGTGGGATGAGCAGGGAGCACAGGAACGCCAGCGCCAGGATGATCACACCGGCCCACATACCGGCGGCGTACCCACCGTTGCTGTCCCCGAAGCTGGTGGCCACCGCGAAGAGGATGGCAAAGGAGATACCCGCACCGAGGTTGAAGGCGCCGGCGTTCATCCCCGGCAGGTACCCCTGGTTGTCGGCGGGGGAGAGCACCACACCGAGTCCGTTGAGCATGATGTTGGCGATACCGGCGTAGGTGATACCCACGAAGATGGAGATCCCCAGGTACGCCAGGTTGGAGGTGCTGCCCACGAGGAAGGTGGCACCGGCGACACCGATGATGGTGGCGGCGATACCGATCTGCAGGACGATCTTGTAGCCGAATTTGCCGGCGAGAATACCGGCGACGGGCCCGAAGACCAGGCCGGCCAGGGCATACGGGGTCAGGGTCCACCAGGAGACCACACCGGCGGACATGCCCGCACCATGGGTGGCGTTCTGCGCGAGGTTGGGCAGCAGACCGTTCATGATGGCGAACACGCCGGTCATGGTCAACAGGGTGGTCAGCAGCAGCGCCCAGGTGCGGCGCTGGCCGAGGTACTCGATGCTGACCAGGGGGTTCTTCACACGCTTTTCAATGTTGTAGAAGGCGACGGTGCCGATGATGCCGATGGCGAACAGGGCGATGACGAGGAACCAGTTGGCGTCGGCAAGCTTGCCGGCCTCGTTGAAGGCGGTCAGCAGGGCACCGATGGACACGGCGAGCGGCAGCACACCGAGCCAGTCCATCTTCGGGGTGGTCTCGGCGGTGGATTCCTTCACACTGAAGGACAGGGCCAGGGCGGCCGCCACGCAGAACACGGCCATGACCCAGAAGATGGACCGGAAGCCGAAGTGTTCCGCCAGCCAGCCACCGGCGATCGCGTCGACGCCACCGATACCACCGTTGATGGAGGTGATTACACCCAGCAGTAGTGCGTACTGCTTCTCATTGGGCACATGCTGGCGCAGGATGATCAGACACAGCGGCACGGTGGGGCCGGCCACACCCTGGATCAGACGTCCCAGGAACAACACGGTGACATTGGGGGCGAGTGCCGCGACGAGACAGCCGATGCCGGTGACGATCATCATGCCGATCAGCACCTTGCGGCGGCCGATGAGGTCACCCCAGCGCGGCAGGAAGAGGGAGAACAGGGCGGCCGCGGTGAAGAACGCGGTCTGGGTCATACCGATCTGGGCGGGGGTCGCATTCAGTTCGACCTCCATGGTGGCCAGGGCCGGAGCGAGCATGGAGGCATTGAGCTGGAAGGCGAACACCGCCACCAGCAGGGCGATCATCAGCGGGATGATCGCAGCGGCCGGGGCTTTCTTCGGTTCGATGGTGGTTGACATGGTTACTCTCGTTTCGGTGGGGGAGTTAAGCGGTGACTGTGGGTAGGTCGTCGACAAGCGTGGGGTAGGAGGCCTGCGCGCCGCGGCGGGTGGCGGCGAACGCACCGACGCGGGCGGCGAAGCGTGCGGCCTCCACCAGGGAGTGGCCGTCGGCGAGCTTTGCGACGAGCGCACCCGCGAACGCATCGCCACTGCCGGTGGTGTCCACCGCCTCAACGGTGGGGGTCGGGATCGCGGTGAGGCCCTCGGCGTCACCGACCAGGGCGCCATCGGCACCGAGGGTCATGACCACGGTGGGGAAACCCTGACCCAGCAGGGCTGCCACCAGGGTGGACGGATCGGTTTCGGGGGTGGGTGCACCGAGCATCTCCAACACGAGGGCACCCTCGTGCTCATTGACCAGGAGGGGATCCGCCTGACGCAGCTGCTCATGACCGACCGGGACCACAGGCGCGAGGTTGATCACCACCCGACCCTGCGCCAGGTCCACCGCGCGGTTGAAACCATCGGCGGGGATCTCACCCTGCAGCAGGACGATGCCGGCCTGTTCAATGAGCCGGGCATGCCGGTCCACATAGTCGGCGTCCATGCTGGCATTCGCGCCGGGCACGACGATGATGGTGTTCTCACCGTCATCGGCCACCGTGATCACGGCCAGACCGGTGGGGCCGTCGACGGTGTGGACTGCGGACATGTCAGCGCCGGAGGCACGCATGTGCACCAGGGCGGAGTCGGCCATGGTATCGGAACCCACCGCACCGACCATGTGGACCTCCGCACCGAGCTGGGCGGCGGCCACGGCCTGATTGGCGCCCTTGCCGCCGGCACTGATCTCACCACCGCCGCCGAGGAGGGTCTCACCGGGGTGGGGGTGGCGGTGGACCGTGGTGGTCAGATCCGCGTTGATGGATCCGACAACAACAATGGAACCGGGTGAACCGGGTATGTCAGTCATGGTTGTGGGCCTTTCATGAGGGAATCACCCTGGATCAGGATAGTGGGTGTGACAAGGTGCGTCTGGGTGGATTCGGTAGTTTTGGAGCCTGTCAGCAGCCCGTGCAGGACGGTGAAGGCCTGCCGGGCCATGACGTCCACCTGCTGGTCGATGACCGTCAGGGGCCGTGGTTGCAGGGCGAAGATGGGTTGGTTGTCGAAACCGATCACGCTGATGCCCTCGCCGATACTCAGGCCCGCCCGGTGGCAGGCCTGGAGCACCCCGATGGTCATCATGGTGTCCCCGGCGACCAGTGCACGGGCCCCGTGGTTGAGTAGGTGGGTGGCACCCTGATAGCCCTGCTCCTGTTCGAACCCACCACGGAAGACCAGCTGCGGTTCCCGTTCGTTGTTCCGGCAGGCCTGCTGGAAGGCTTCCAGGCGGGCACGTCCCGAGGAGGTGCTCAGCGGCCCGGAGAGGTAACCGATCGGCAGGGCATGGTGCTCCACCAGCAGCGATACCGCGGCGTCCATGCCGGGTTGCGGATCGGAGATGACGGTGGGGATGGGGGATCCGGTGAGTTCTCGGTCGATGAGGACCAAGGGCATGCCCTGGGCGTGCAGGTTGTTCAGTTGGTCCGCGCAGGCTTCATCGGGCACGCAGATGATGCCGTCCACCCCGTGGCTGGCAAGGAAGGCCAGGGAGGCGGCCATGGTCTCCGGGCGCTCATCGGTGTTGGTGATGATGGTGGCCAGACCGGCCCCCTCGGCTGCGTTCTGCACGGCGGAGACCATGGTGGCGAAATAGGGGTTGATCAGGCTGGGCACCACTATCCCGATGGTGTTGCTGCGTGAGCTCTGCAGGGCCCGGGCCTGGGCGTTGGGGAGATATCCCATCTCCGCGGCTAGGGCCTGGATGCGCGTGCGGGTGGTGGTGGCCACCGCGGGGTTGTTCGCCATGGCGCGGGAGGCGGTGGCGATGGAGACACCGGCGCGCTGGGCCACGTCCTTGAGGGTGGGACGGCTGTGTTCTGCTGCCATGATGGTCACCCCGCTTCGCCCTGTGGTGTGCAAACGATTGATGTAAACGTTTGCAATTTGTTAAATCCACCCTATTTCCTCACCACCGGTTCCAGCAAGGGGGCACTCTGGCGGGGGTGGAAACAGCTCCGACCCCGCCGCGGGGAGCGACGGGGTCGCAGGCATTGAGGGATAGGAACGCGGAAGCCGCGCAAGCGAATGTGCGCGGCTAGGAGGATGGTGGTCGCGCCGGGGTCGCGCAGGTCCTGCGGCACGAGGGAGAGGCCTGCGCAGGAGGCCATCTCGATGACGGCGAGGCGTCGCGCGGGGAACTCGACCCACTGGGCGGTGACCTGTTGTCCGACGGGTCCGGTGACTTCTATGGTGTGTGTCACCGCGGCGGGGCGGGCGGCGAGGATTTCGAATCAGGCTGTTCTGCAATGTTGCTCTCGTCACGGTATCCCAAGACATTAGTTTGGGGCGCAGATTTCCAATCTTCGGCTGCCTGAAATTGTGGGGAAGGAGGTCTATTTAGACCCGGCCTGGGGAAGAAATGGCCGACGAAATCGTACTCAGGCATGACTACTTAACTCGTCGAACCGGATAGCGTAGAGGTGTGGAAGTCTTTTCTGATAGGCGAATGATTCGTGACCTTGCGGTGTCGCTTTTGTGCGGAGCGGCGTCTCTCATCGGTAGGGACCTGATGTCCCGGCCGCTCTTTGACTACCTGATTATCGCCTTGGTCGTGCTAGCGCCAATTATTAGCAGGCGGTGGCCGCGCCTGGTGGTCTTCGTTGCATCAGTGGTGCTCTTCGCCAGCCTGTTCCAGGTGGAACTCACCGTAGGCATCATAATCCTTGCGGGGCAGGTCGCCTACATTATTCGCCGCAGGCTGGAAGAGCCCCTACGTCGAATAATGACTATAGGGATGCTTGCTGCGGACTTTATCGGCGTATTTTGGGTGAGCCAAACGGTACAGGAAGCAGCACAGGATATTGCGCGGCGCCTTTTCGTCGTGGGCTGGAGCCTACTGGTCCTTGCGGTATGCATGCTTGTGGGTGAACTGCGTAGGAGAGCAGAGGAAGAACGCACACGGGAGATTTCGCGTGCTCTAGAGAAACAACGCCTGGAATTCGAGAAAAGCTCGACGGAACAACGGGCGTTCATCGCACGTGAGATCCATGACGTCGTCACGCACTCGCTATCGGTCATAGTTGCCCAGGCCGATGGGGCGCTCTACACCAAAGACACGGAAGCGCAAGAAGAAGCTTTGAAGTCTATTTCCCGCGTGGGAAGGACCTCTTTGCGGGAGATGCGGGGAGTCGTGGGCTTGCTGCGCACAGGGGAAAAGCGCGGCACTCAACCGATGGCGGGATTCGGTGATCTTTCAGAACTCATTAACAGCGTTAGAAGCGCTGGCATTGCTGTGGGATATCGCTGCACAGGAACGCCACCTGAAGAGCTTTCCGCCGCGACGTCGCTAAGTCTGTACCGAATTGTCCAAGAGGCTTTGACCAATGCGAACAAACATGGTGGCGGGCAAGCAGACGTACTAGTCGAATGGCTTGAAGGTATCGTCCGCCTTGAGGTGCGCAATGGATACATGGGTGATGCCCGAGGCGAGGGACATGGCATTGCTGGCATGAAGGAACGAGCGGAATTGGTTGGAGGAACCTTCCAACAGCGCAGTGATGCTGGCACATGGATAGTAGAAGCAGAGTTACCCACAGGAGGAGGAAGTAAGCAATGAAAGTCGGATTGGTAGATGACCAGGTTCTCTTCCTACACGGGATTGCCCAGATCATTAGTTCGCAGCCAGACATGGATGTTATCTGGCAAGCAAACGATGGCGAAGATGCGCTGACCCAATGCGCGGCCACGCCTGCTGATGTGGTGCTCATGGATGTACAGATGCCTGTCCGCGATGGAATTAGCGCCACTGCTGAAATCGCATCCACTCTTCCGGAGACGAAGGTCATCATTCTGACAACCTTCGATGACGAAGACTACGTAGTAGCTGGGCTGCGAGCAGGAGCGAGTGGCTTCGTGCTCAAGGACGCAGAGCCAGAGGAGCTACTAAGCGCGTTGCGCACTGTCTATCGCGGAGACGCGGTAATCTCACCCCGCGCCACTAAGCGCCTTGTCCACAGTATGAGGGATGATTCCACGGACACGCTGAGTATTAGCGGCGTAGACCGTCGGGTACTTGAGTCGCTGACTGCCCGTGAACAAGAAATCCTTGAAGCAATCGGGATGGGATGGTCCAACACAGAGATATGTGAGCGGATGTTCATCTCTATGCCGACCGTCAAGACGCACGTTGGACGAGTACTCGCCAAGACGAGTTCTAGGGACCGTGTACACGCAGCCCTTTTCGCCTATCGCACAGGAGTTGTCTCCCGTGCTGACCTGCTTAGCTCCTAATACCCCGGTATGACTCGCAAAATCGTGCCTCGCGGCGATGTGCGGCGTAGGCGCGCCGGGCAACGATTGAGTTATGAGCACAGAATATGTTGTCGAAACTCAGGGTTTGACCAAGGAATATAAGGGATTCAAGGCCGTCGACGGCCTTGATATGGCAATCGGCCACGGTGTCGTTCACGGATTGTTGGGGCCAAATGGTTCGGGCAAGTCCACGACCATGAAAATGCTTTTGGGGCTGGCAAAGCCGACCGAGGGAAGCATCAGCTTGTTCGGTGAGCCTTTCGGGCCTAAGACGCGCAGCCGGGCCTTGGCCCGCACCGGCTCGCTCATCGAGCAGCCTTCGGCCTATTTGCACCTCACCGGGCGAGAGAACCTGCGCATCGCTGCGCGGCTTCTACGCGCTGAAGCAGAAGACGTGGATCGCGCAGTGCACCTCGTGCGGCTGGAAAAGCAGCTGGACAAGCAAGTAGCGAACTATTCCTTGGGCATGAAGCAGCGCCTCGGCATCGCAATGGCTATGATTCGTAACCCGCAGCTTCTGATCCTTGATGAACCAACGAACGGTCTTGACCCTGCCGGTATCGAAGAGATTCGCAATCTCATCGTCAGCCTCGCTGCCGATGAGGGGCGAACGGTATTGGTTTCGAGCCACCTTCTCTCGGAAATCGAAAAGATGGCTAGTGAGCTGACCATTATTAATCGCGGGCAGTTGCTCTTCCAAGGTACAAAGCAGGAGCTTTTCCATTCCCAGCCGCCTGAAGTCTTTATTGAAACTCCGAACCCCAAGGAAGCGGCGCAAGCACTCGCGGGTATCTCAGTGCGCTTTGTAGAAGGTGGCATTCGGGTTCCGAACTTAAGCGAGCGCGACGTCGCGGGGGCTTGCGCGCAGCTCGTCAACCATGGCGTGCCCATCTACCAGGTGCTAAGAACGCACCGCAGTCTCGAAGAGATCTTCATTTCGATTACGGGACGAGGTGGCTTGCAATGATGCTGCAGAATGAATATGCCAAGATGCGGCATACCCGGATGCTGCCGCTTGCCCTTGCTGTCACGCTCGCCATCGTTGCTTTTTCCAGTATGAATCTGGTGGGTGAGCACACCGCCGAACAATTTCAGCAAGATCCGCATAGTCAATGGGGCGGGCATCTCCTTGGCTACATCATGGTGACGGCCTTCCTCACTCCGGTGCAGGTGGCATTGTTAGCCAGCCGCGCAGCCGATGTAGAGCATCTCCACGGCGGCTGGCGGCTCAATTCCATCGCCGGGTACCGCCGCGGTGGTCTGCTCCGCGCGAAGTTCGCAGCTTTAGCCCTTGTCCTAGCCGCAGTAAAGGTAGTTGAATTGCTCGCGGTCTTGACCACTCCATTCCTCTTTGGCGCACAGTCGATTGATTCACTCGGCACATGGGTTCTCACAGCAGCTGGTCTATATGGAACCTCGTGCGCACTGATGGCGATTTTCTTGTGGCAGGCAGCACGCGTGGAATCCCAGCTCGTGGTGCTCAGCACTGGGGTAGTAGGCGGCTTCCTCGGTGTGGCAGGAATGCTTTCCCCAACCGCGGTCACGCTCATTAATCCCTTCGGCTACTACGCAGTCTTATCCCCATTTACCTTCCGCCCCGAAGGCCTAGTGAGCATCGAACCACTGTGGATTCCATGGGCACTTTTCATCGCCGTTGTAACCGTCATCTTCACCGTGCTTTGTCGCACGCTTGATTCCCAGGAGGAATAAGTTCATGTTTGCTATCGACTTGCTGAAATTTCGACGCTCCTACGTATGGGCTGTCACCTTCCTCGTGCCGTGTATAGCAGTCGGCATTGGTGCCGCGAATTATCACGCCAACTTGGCGGTACTTAATGCCGGATGGGCAAGCTATCTTTCCCAAGCAACGCTGTTCTACGGCCTAATCTTTATGACTGTGGGAGTGGCCATCATCGCTGCAGCTGCCTGGCGCCTGGAACACCGCAATCACAATTGGAACACTATTTTGACCTCACCGCGCTCGGCGGGAGAAGTAGTCGCGTCCAAGTTTTTCTCCATCATGGTCCTCATCGCGCTAATGCAGGCGGTGTTCATTGCGCTGGCATTAGGCATTGGACGCGGCTTAGGAATACAGGGAGAGATTTCGCCGCTCAACTTGAGCGCGCTGTTCTTAGCAATCATCCCGGCGTTCGCAGTCGGGGCCTGGCAATCCTTCTTCTCGATGATCTTTCGCAGCTTTGCCACGCCCGTGGCGATTTCACTTGTGGGCGCGATTGCCTCAGTTGGAATTCTCTACAGCGGTATTCGGCTCATCCCGATGCTGCTGCCACCGGCTATGGTTACGTCGACGATTTCGCTCGGCAGTACTGCCTTCGGCGCAGATGACACTCCTGATGTGTACGGTATCGCGTTCAGGATGGCTGTTTCTATCTGCTTCGTCATCGGAGCTTGGATTGCATCTGTTGTCTGGCTGCGAACCCATGACGTTGAGGCTTAGGCCGCATCCTTGGGACTCTTGCTTGTGCCACAGATGCAAAATGCCCTCGCGTCCCTCCGCAGCTTAGTGCTAACGGGGGGAGGAGAGGGCGGCGTCGGCAAGCGTGTGCGTCTTGTTGCTTGCCTTGGCTAGCTTGGCCTCTTAGTCGAGGTAGTCGCGCAGCACCTGAGAGCGCGATGGGTGGCGCAGCTTGGACATGGTCTTGGACTCGATCTGGCGGATGCGCTCGCGGGTGACGCCGTAGACTTGGCCGATTTCGTCTAAAGTGCGCGGCATGCCGTCGGTCAGGCCGAAGCGCAGGCGGACAACGCCGGCCTCACGCTCAGACAGGGTGGTGAGCACGTCCTGGAGCTGGTCCTGCAGCAAGGTGAAGGATACGGCGTCGACAGCGATGACTGCCTCGGAATCCTCGATGAAGTCACCCAGCTGGGAATCGCCCTCATCACCAATGGTCTGGTCCAGGGAAATAGGCTCACGAGCATACTGCTGGATCTCCAGCACCTTTTCCTCGGTGATATCCATTTCCTTCGCCAGTTCCTGCGGGGTGGGCTCGCGGCCCAGATCCTGCAGCAGCTCACGCTGGATGCGGCCCAGCTTGTTGATGACCTCAACCATGTGGACCGGGATACGAATGGTGCGGGCCTGGTCCGCCATAGCGCGGGTAATGGCCTGACGGATCCACCACGTGGCGTAGGTGGAGAACTTGTAGCCCTTGGTGTAGTCGAACTTCTCAACCGCACGGATAAGGCCCAGGTTGCCTTCCTGGATGAGGTCCAAGAAAGCCATGCCGCGGCCGGTGTAGCGTTTCGCAAGCGAAACGACGAGTCGGAGGTTCGCCTCCAGCAGATGGTTCTTTGCCTTGCGGCCATCACGGGCGATGGAACGCAGGTCGCGCTTTTCCATAGGGGAGAGCTTGGCGGCCTTATCGCCCTCAGCGCGTGCCTTTTCCATCTCATCCATGCGGTACTGCGCGTAGAGGCCAGCCTCAATGCGCTTTGCCAGGGAGACCTCCTGCTCAGCGTTAAGGAGGGCGACCTTACCGATCTGCTTGAGATAAGCGCGGACGGAGTCAGCAGAAGCGGTCAGCTGTGCATCCTTGCGCGCCTGGCGCAGGGTAGCGGACTCTTCCTCGTCCCAGACAGAGGAAGAATCCTCTTCGTCGTCTTCATCGTCCTCATCCGCATCGAGTTCGTCATCAGAATCGCCGAACTCGTCATCGTCCATGTCCGCGTTATCTGGATCGAAGTCAGCGTCATCCTGGTCCGCGTCATCTACCAGCTCGTCCTCGAGCTCGTCAGAAGCGGTCTCGAGCTGTTCCTGCTTCTCCTCAGGAGCGGCCGCGGCCTTCTGCGCAGACTTGCGGACGGTCTTCTTGGCAGATTTCTTCGCAGTTTTGCGAGTCGTCTTCTTGGCCGTCTTCTTAGCAGTCTTTTTGGCCGTTTTCTTCGCGGTCTTTTTGGCGGTCTTCTTCGCGGCCTTCTTTGCGGTTTTCTTGGCCGTCTTTTTGGCGGTCTTCTTGACAGGGGCAGATGCCTCGGCGGCATCAGTGCCCTCGCCGAGAACCTGGTCTGAAGAATCAGTGGCTGCCACGTACGCCCTTTCGACTTGCTTGTGATTGAAAACAGCAAGGTTAGACAAGGTCCAACCTTTGGGGCCATGCTACGAGCTCGCCACATCAGGGCGGGTTAGGCACGCCGCGTGCTGTTTAGATTAAGGATCGACGGCCCAGTATAGATGATCTTGCCTTTAAGGCGGTTAACTGGGGTCGATTAGCTATGTGATTGCTGTTACGGCTTAAGGCCCTGCTGGGCTGCCATAGCCGCACCCACGATGCCCGCACGATTGCGCAACTGCGCTGGGGCAACGGGAGTAGAAGTGGTGAGTTTATCGCCCCACTTTTCCCACTTGCGGGAAATGCCGCCGCCAATGATGAAAGCGTGGGGATTGAAAAGTTTTTCGTATTCTTCCAATACTCGGTCAAGGCGCTTGACCCATTCCTTGTACTTCAGTCCCTCGCGCTCCTTTACAGCAGAGGACGCCTGGTGCTCAGCCTCGGCATCGCCGACCATCATGTGGCCCAACTCCGTATTAGGGAAGAGCTTGCCGTCCAGCAGGAACGCGGAGCCGATACCAGTGCCGAGGGTCAGGAAGATGACCGAGCCCGTGCGCGCCACCGCGTCGCCGTAGGCAACCTCGGCGAGGCCGGCAGCGTCGGCGTCGTTAAGCACCACGAAAGGCTGATCCAGGTACTGGGCGAAAAGCTCCTGCGCATCCACGCCAATCCAGGACTTGTCGATGTTGGCGGCACTGAGCACCTTCTGATCTTTCACCACGGAAGGCAGAGTGATACCCACCGGGCCCTCCCAGTTCTTTTCCGCCACAATCTGCGCGACGATCGTCGCCACGGCCTCCGGGGTGGACTTTTCCGGGGTAGCAATCTTTAGACGCTCGCCCACGAACTCGCCGTTTGCTAGGTCTACTTCCGCGCCCTTGATGCCGGAACCTCCGATGTCGATGCCAAAAGAGTGCTCCGCCTGGGCTGGGGCGGCGTGGTTTGCGGTGCTGGTTTCAGCTGTAGTGCCAGTCATAGGCATCAAGTCTAGGCAAATGCATAATTGTTGGCATGGCTAGCTTTGATAGGGATGTAATTAACGTCGAAGAGCTGCGCGATTTCGCCGCGGCTACTGCCCGTGCCGCCGCAGCACGTATTCGCACGCAAAGAGCGGCGCTTATCGACGCCGACGGTCTCGCCGCGCACACGCAGACGAAGTCGAGTGCGGTGGACCCCGTCACCGAGGTGGATCAAGCAACTGAGCGTTTTATCACCGAGCAGATCGTCTTCGCGCGTCCTGGCGACGGCATCTTGGGCGAGGAAGGCGCAGACGTTTTAAGTAGCACCGGCATTACCTGGATTGTCGATCCCATCGATGGCACCGTGAACTTCCTCTATGGCATCAATGAGTATGCGGTGTCCATCGGCGCCGCCGTGGATGGCGAGATCGTCGCCGGCGCCGTCATCAACGTAGTGCGCGGCGACCTCTACTCGGCGGCCCTGGGCTACGGCGCCACGCTAGAAACGTCCGATGGCACTCTACGAAAGCTTCACTGCCGCACCGAAACTGATCCTGCGCTAGCCCTGGTGGCAACGGGCTTTGGGTATGCAGCGGGGCGTCGCCAAGCGCAGGCGGAGTTGCTTTGCCGACTGCTTCCGCAGGTACGTGATATTCGTCGCATGGGCGCGGCCGCGCTCGACTTGTGCCGCGTGGCGGAGGGAAGCGTCGACGCCTACTACGAGCACGGAATTAACGCCTGGGACTGCGCCGCCGGTGCCATCATCGCAGCTGAAGCCGGAGCTGTAGTTAATCGCCCAGGATTGAATAAAGGCGCAAAAGACGGCGAATTAACCTGGGCCTGCGGGGGTAGCCTGGCCTCGGCATTTTCCCAGCTTCTCGAAGAAAATGGTGCCCTAGAGCCACTGCGGGGGTAGGAATCTGACGCGCCTGCGGCGGGGCGAGTATGACATCGCAGCAAATGTGTTTTAGGATGCGCACGATAAATACCTATCCCAACCACATGACTAATAGGGGCGTACACTATGGCCACCGATTATGACGCACCGCGTCGCCGTGTAGAAGACGAGCTGGAAGCCGACTCTCTCGAAGGTCTGAAGGCTGCCGAAACCGACAACAACGGCATGGACGACGATGGAGAAATCGTCGAGGCTTTCCAGCCACCGACAGTGGATCTCACCGGTGAGGAACTCAACGTCACCGTCATCCCGCGTCAGGAAGACGAGTTCACCTGCTCTTCCTGCTTCCTGGTGCAATCCAACAAGCGCTTGTCCCACGAGGAAGACGGTCAGCCGATCTGCCTCGACTGCGCATAGGCGAGAAAAACAAATTCCCCTCTGCGGGCGACTTACCCTTTGGAGCAATAGTTCCTTTCGGAGCAATAACTTGGGTAAGCGGCGCAGAGGGGAATTTTTATGTCTTGCTGCCTTTAGGGAGCTTGCGGCTCTTAAGTGTTAGGGCGATCTGCCGGATCTAAGAAGGCATTTAGCACCTGCTGTGGGTTCTTGGTGGCAACGAGCCAGTACGGAGTTGGATCCTCTGGATCATCCAGAACCAGCATCACGTGCTCATCGATCCAGCCATGCGTGACCAGGAAGGCGGCTGGGTCGAACTGCGGTCCAAGGGCGCTGCGGCGCGCCGACTTTGGCACCACCATGGAGCGCTGCACGACATCGTGGGGAAGCTGCGCGTCTTTGACCACGAGCCAGCGGGTGCCATCAGCATCCTTTTCCACGCGCAGGACGGTGCCGGACCAAGAAACCATGACCCAAATTGCGATGGCGCTTAAGACCACGGCCGGGATGATGATCCACCAAATATTGCGGTTCAGGCTGACCGTCGCGGTGGTAATCGCCACGACGAAGGCTGCCATGAACCAGAAATACCACGGCACCCATTGGCGCTCGCTGTAGAGGACCTCCGGCGCGGGGCTGCCTGCTACGCCGGCTGCGGTTTGGGAAGCGGAAGCAGAATTCTTAGACACGGGAAGTAAGTGTAGTCACTCAGGCCCTGCTTTAGCGAAGCCGTTGTGACACCACGGTAGGCTAGTGCGGGTGAATGAGACGAACCCATTAATCGATCCTGCAAGCCCCTTCGGCCCTGTCAAGGTACGCCGTCTGGATAAGGAGCTGCCGCTGCCGCAGCGCGCACACCGTGGCGACGCCGGCGCTGACCTCTGCGCGGCAGAATCGGTCGACATCGCCCCGGGCGAGCGCGTCCTCGTGGGAACCGGCATCGCGGTCGCACTACCGCTGGGCACCGTTGGCCTTGTCCACCCGCGCTCCGGCCTGGGCGCCAAGCACGGTGTTTCGGTGGTCAACACGCCGGGCACCATCGACGCCGACTACCGCGGCGAAATTAAGGTCTGCTTGATTAACCACGACCTGCACGAGACTTTCCACGTGGAGCGCGGCATGCGCATCGCGCAGCTGCTCATCCAGCGCGTGGAGCTGGTCGATTTCGAGGAAGTCGAAGAACTCGACGAGACCGTGCGCGGCACCGGCGGCTATGGCTCCACTGGTGTTTAGGTAGCGCGCGAGAAAAGTTTGGAGAACAATTATGCCTATGTGGCCTTTTTCTAAGAAGAAATCTGACTCCCAAAGCGATGAAGCCCAGGACCTTGAAACCCGTAATAAGGCCGAGGATCTCAGCGCGGCCGATGAAACTTCGGCGGCAGATGATGCTGCGCAAAGTGACGCTTCAGCTGCGCTTAGCGACGCCCCGTCCGGCCCAGAGGGCTTCAAAGCCTACAGCGTCGAGCACGACGCCGTGGGCGGCGAGATGGGTCCTTTTGACGGCGACCAAGTAAATATCCAGGACTTCGACTTCGAGGACTTCTCGGTAGGCCTTTTGGATTTGGGCTCCATGCGCATCCCGCTGCCAAAGGGCACCCAGGTCCAGGTGGAGATGGGCGAGCAGGGCCCGAAGATGCTCCACATCGTTAGCCAACATGGCCGCATGACGCCGGTTGCTTTTGCGGCGCCGCGAAAGCCGGGTCAGTGGGCTGAATCCGCGACGGACATCATTAATGGTCTCACCCGCGATGGCTTTGAGGCCCACGGCGAGGATGGCCCATGGGGCACCGAGATCGTCGGCACCAACCCGAATGGTGAAATCCGCATCATCGGCGTCGACGGCCCGCGCTGGATGTACCGCCTGACCCTTGCCGCACCGGCGGGCAAGCAGGAACAACTCGCAGAGCTTGGCCGTGAGGTCTTCGCCCGTACCTTTATCTATCGCGGCGAGGATCCGATCCTGGCTGGCAACTCTTTGCCGGTGACCTTGCCACAGCAGCTGGCCGAGCAGGTGCAGCAGGCAATGAAGCAGCGTGCCGAGGGCACCAGCGCCGATGGCGCAGACGCCCAGCGCACTGATTCTGCAGCAGCTGAAGCGGAGGCTGAGGCCAAGGCACAGCTGGATGAGTTGAACAAAGAAGAAAGCTAACGTGACGAAACCCGATAGTTCTAACGGCGCATCCGCGTCCAACGCGTCCAACGACGGAACCGCAACTACTGAGCAAGAGCCCACCCTTCTGGAGCAGATGGGCGGGCTTTCCGGTCTGGTATCTGCGACACTGCCCGTGGTGGTTCTCATTCCGGTCAACAACGTGTGGGGCTTGGGTCCTGCCTTGTTGGCCGCGCTTGGTGTTGCCCTCCTTATCGCCGTCTGGCGCATTGCCCGCAAGGAAACCCTGCAGCCTGCTATCTCCGGCCTGGTGGGCGTGGGCATTTGCGCCGCCATCGCGTGGTTCACGGGCGATGCAAAGGGCTACTTCCTCTACGGCATCTGGATGTCGCTGCTGTTTTTCATCGTGGCTGCCATCTCAATCGTGGTGCGCTGGCCGCTGGTCGGCGTCATCTGGAAAGGCATTAACGGCGAGGACATGCGCTGGCGCACCGTGGCGCCAGCCCGCCGCGCCTACGCCATCGCAACTGCCGGCTGGGCAGTGATCTTCCTGGCGCGTTTTATCGTGCAAAACGCCATTTACAACGCCGACAACACCACCGCGCTCGGCGTCGTGCGCATCCTGATGGGCTGGCCTCTTACGGGCCTGGTTACCTTGTTGACCATCTGGATGGTCCGCCGTGCCAACGCCGCTGTCGAGGAAGCAACTGCTGAGGAGGCTATTCGTGACTAGCCCGGAGGTAACGATTACTAAGGGCGAGACTTTCGATGTCACCGTCGAGCGCATGGCACACGGTGGCGTGGGTATCGCGCATGCTCCCGACGGCCGCATCGTCTTCGTCCACGGCGCATTCCCCGGCGACGCCGTGAGCGTTATCGCACGTAAGGTCAAGAAGTCCTTCATTGAGGCTGACCTCGTGGACGTGAATACCGCTGGCTCCCTGCGCGTGGAGTCCGCCTGCCCGGCGGCTGCACAGGGTGCTGGCTGCTGTGATTTTCACGAGCTGGATCCGAATAAGGAATCAGAGATCAAGACCGAAGTCTTGACTGAGCAGCTGCGCCGCGTGGCCAAGCTGGAAGCAGATGAGCTCGAGCGCCTCAACATTGAGACCCGCGAGCTTGCCCCACAGCGCGGCTGGCGCACGCGCGTGCGGCTCGGCGTGGACCAGGAGGGCCGTGCTGGCTTGCGCAAGCGTGGCTCCACTGAGCTTGTCACCGATGTTGCCTGCACCCAGCTGGTGCCGGGCCTCGTCGACGGAATCGTAGGGGAGAACGCCCGTCGGTTCACCCCGGGTGCTGAAGTCATCGTCGTGATGGACAGCGAGGGAAACCGCCACGTCGTGGAATCCCGCCGTGCCCCGCGCGGGCGCCGCGTCGAAACCGTCCGCGAAGTTATTGAAGGCACCGGCACCGTGGTCGAGCGAGTAGGCGAGCACGCCTTTACCTTCCCGGCTACCGCCTTCTGGCAAGCTCACCGCGCCGCACCCGAGGCCTATACCTCGCTCGTGCGCGAGTGGCTCTCTGCTTCGTCAGCACCGGCGGATTCTTCTGGAGAATCCGCTGTGGCCTGGGACCTCTATGGAGGCGTGGGCCTTTTCGTGCCCGCGCTGCACGACGCCCTGGTAAGCAGCGGAGCGGCCGAGAAACCTGTAGACTTTGCCTCCCCGCAAATTTACTCCGTGGACTACTCGCCGGCAGCAGCTGCCACTAAGCAGGATTGCCTGGCGCCGTACTCCGTGGAGTTCCGCAGCGCCAAGGTGGAATCATCTGCGGCGCAGCTGCCCGCACCGCGCTTCGTGGTCCTTGACCCACCGCGCACCGGTGCTGGAGACGACGTCGTAAGTTCCGTCGCTAGCGCCGCACCGCGCAGCGTCGTCCATGTGGGCTGCGATCCAGCAACCTTCGCTCGCGACATCAAGGCGTGGAAGCAGGCCGGCTATGAACTCAAACGCTTGACCATGCTCAACGCCTTCCCCGGAACGCATCATTTCGAGACAATGGCGTTGCTACAGCCGCATAAATAGCCTTGCCCCAGCCGCCGCGGCTAACACCCAAGCTAATTCGAGGATTGCCGCCCTTAGCGCAGGAACGGGTACGGTAGAAAAGAAAAAGAACTGACAAGAAGGAGAAGAAGGCCGCTCCATGACCATTCTGGATACCATTGCGTCGCCTCGCGATTTGAAGGCTCTCTCCCCAGCACAACTGCGCCAGTTGGCTGATGAAATTCGTCAACGTCTGATTGAGAAGGTCTCCGTCACCGGCGGCCACCTAGGGCCTAACCTGGGCGTCGTGGAGCTGACCGTGGCCATCCACCGCGTGTTTGACTCCCCGCGGGATGCCATCGTTTTCGATACCTCCCACCAGTCCTACGTGCACAAGATGTTAACGGGGCGCACCGATCAGTTCGATACCCTGCGCCAGAAGGACGGTCTTTCCGGCTACACCGATCGCGGCGAGTCTGAGCATGACTGGACCGAGTCCTCCCACGCTTCTGCCGCGCTTTCTACCGTCGATGGTTTGTCCAAGGCCTTCAAGATCAAGGGTGAGAACCACCGCAACGCCGTGGCCGTCGTGGGCGATGGCGCGTTGACCGGTGGCATGTGCTGGGAAGCGCTCAACAACATCTCGGCCGATAAAGAACGCAACGCCGTCATCATCGTCAACGACAACGGCCGTTCCTATTCGCCGACCATCGGCGGTCTATCCGAGAACCTGGGTCGTATCCGTGCCCAGCATGGCTACGATGAGATCATGGAACAGGGCAAGAAGCGCCTGAAGTCCATGGGCTGGGTAGGCGAGCGCACCTTCGATGCGCTGCATGCCATCAAGGACGGCGTGAAGTCCACCGTCATGCCTACCGAGATGTTCCCAGAGCTTGGCATTAAGTATGTTGGCCCCATTAACGGCCACGACATCGACGCCGTGGTGCGCGCGCTTTCCTACGCCCGCGACTACGACGGCCCAATCATCGTCCACACCGTAACGGAAAAGGGCCACGGCTTTGCCCCAGCCGTCAACGAGCCGAAGGATCAGATGCACTCCACCGGTGCCATCGACCCAGTCACCGGCGTGCCAAAGGGCCAGAAGCAGCCGGGTTGGACCGCAGCTTTTTCCGAGGAGCTCATTAAGGCGGCAGAGAACCGCAAGGACATCGTGGCGATTACCGCTGCCATGGCAGGTCCTACCGGCCTCGCGCCTTTTGAGGAGCGCTTCCCAGAGCGCTTCTTCGACGTCGGCATCGCAGAGCAGCACGCCATGGCTTCGGCCTCTGGCTTGGCGCTAGCCGGCATGCACCCGGTGGTTGCTATCTACTCGACCTTCCTGAACCGTGCCGTGGACCAGGTCATCATGGACATCGCGTTGCTGAAGCTGCCGGTGACCATCGTCCTGGACCGCGCTGGCGTCACCGGCTCCGACGGCCCTTCCCACAACGGTGTGTGGGATATGGCCCTGATGAGCATCGTCCCAGGCATGCGCATTGCCGCTCCTCGCGACGGCGCCCGCCTGCGCGAGCTGTTCAACGAGGCCCTCGAGGTCAACGACGGGCCCACCGTCGTGCGTTTCCCCAAGGGCAACCTGCTTGATGACATCGAAGCAGTGGACCAGCTTTCCGACGGCGTGGACATCATCTACTACAACGATGCTGAGGAAGCTGCTTCCGATGTCCCAGACATCCTGCTCGTTGCCATCGGCGCGATGAGCACCCGTTCCCGCAACGCCGCGAAGCTGCTCGAAGAGCGCGGCTACAACGTCACCGTCGCCGACCCGCGCTGGGCGGTTCCGGTACCGCAGTCCCTGGTTGGCCTCGCGGCAGACCACGACCTCGTGGTCACCGTCGAGGACGGCATCATCCGTGGCGGCATTGGCTCCATGATCGCAGAGGCGCTGAATGCCGCTGAGGTGGATACGCCGCTGCGCCGCATGGGCGTGGCCAACTACTTCCCACGCCACGCAAGCCGCGGCGAAGTGCTGGAGGAAAACAGCCTCACCCCGGAGGAAATCGCCGCAGCCGTCGAGGACTGGCTGGGTACCATCACCGAAGGCTAGGGCCTAGCTGCCGGAATAATCGAGCCCTTCTTCCAGAATCGGTTGAAGGAGCTCGATTTGCCATTCTCTGGTTCCTTCATCCCGTAGGAAAGGCGCGATATCGCTTTCGTCTGTGACGAGTCCGCCCACGGAACCCTCGCGTCGTGCCTGCGGCGGGCAGCCAGCGGCCCACACCACCGCACGCAACGTGGCGGGCTTGATGATGATTTCCCACGGCATGCCCAATTCCTCACCGAGCTCTTCGCAATCGGTGCGCAGGTCCTGGAACACTCGCCACAGATGCGGGTGGTCCTTGTTCCACACCGTCTTGGAAGGAACGCGGGAAGGCTCCCGCTTCTTGCTCGGCCACTCGCGCCGATCTATCTCGTGCGCCTGTTGGACTACCGCCAGCCACTGCAGGCCCGCCCCGTGGCGCTTGCGCGGCACGCCCTTGATGCGGGCAAAATCGCGGGGAGAATCGGGCAGCTGGCGTGCGATGTCCACGAGCACGCGGTGCGGCAAGACGCGGTTTGGTGCGGTGTCAGTCTCACGGGCAATCTTCTCCCGCTTGGTCCACAGCAGCTTCGCCACGATGAGCTGTTCCGACTTGTGAAGGGCCTTGAGCCCCTTGAGCCCGCGCCAGGTACGTGGCGCCGGCTCCTTGATGCCGGCATGCTCGGCCACGATTGCCGCGAATTCTTCATAGGCCCAGTCGAGTTTGTCTTGCTCAGCCAAGATATCGCGCAAGGCCTCCGCGAGCTCTAAGAGCAACTCGACGTCGAGGGCCGCATAGGCACGCAAGTCCAGGCTCAAGTTCGGCTCAGACCAGTCAGCATCGCCGTAGCCTTTTTCTAGCTCGACGTCGAAAAGCTCTGCAACCATGGAGCCTAAATTCGCATGCTCAAACCCTGCCATGCGGGCGGCGAGTTCAGTATCAAAAAGAGTGCCTGGATATAGCCCCAACCAGGCCAGGCACGGCAAATCTGAGGGCGCGGCGTGGACTACCCACGCGGAATCATTAAGCACCGGCGCAAGCGCTGCCGTGAGCTGTTTGCGTTTACCCTCCGGTGCAAAGAGGAAGGTTCCGGCGCCTTTGCGGCGCACCTGAACCAAAAATGCGCGGTCATCATATCGATACGAGGACGCACGCTCAGTATCGATAGCGAAAGGGCCCTCGCCAGCTGCCAGCGCACTAGCCGCGGCTTTAAACTCCGCCGCGGTGCGCAAAACCTCTGGAGTGCCTTCCGCTGGTCTGGTCCGCAATTCAGTCATAGTAGCCAGCCTACAAGTCTGGTGTGACACGGAGCGGTAGTTAACGTCCGAGCTCTGTAACGCCCTCCGGAGGCAGGCCGGCGACGTTCGCGAGAACCTGGGCAAAGGCCTCAACGTGCGGGGTTAGGTTCAGATCCGCAGCAGTCCAGGAGGCGCGCATCTCCAACTGGTAGGCGCGCGGCGGGCCGCCGATCTCGCCGTAACGGACAGAGGCGGTCGAGGTAACCGTGCCGCCCAAGTTGGTGTGCGTTGCGCCGTTGGCCTCCATGGCCTCGTTGAGCCACTGCCAAGCGACGTCGGGAAGCAGCGGGTCACCCGCGACCGCATCGTCCATATCTGCCTGGATATAGGCCACCAGACGCATAGCACCTTCCCATGCCTCTTCGGCGCCGGGATCGTGCAGGAGGATAAGGCGGCCGAAGGCATCGCCCTCGGCGTCCGTTGGAACCACGTCGGTGCCTTCCGCGGGGTCGCCAATTTCCAGGCCAACAGCGTGGCTATACGGCGCCAGGCGCTGCGGCGGGCGAATGGTGCCCAAAGTGATTTCGGGGCGCAGCTGTGCCGCGTGCATGGAATCTACAGCGGCATTGAAGACGGTGGGCGTCGTTGCCTCTTCCTGTGCGGAAGTGGCCTTGGCTGCGGCGTGCTCGTGCAGGCTCATTGGGGCGCCTGCCGGGGTGCTCGAAGTTGCGTCGGAATTGCTCACGAGGTTCAAGCTATAGTTTTCGGCTCGGAATAGGGCGAAGGCGCGCCGGAACTCGGTGAGCTGCCCGACAAATGAGGCAGGGCGGTGGCAGGGGAAATGGAAATGGCCGCCTATCCAACTTATGATGGATAGGTATTTCAAAATGAATCCGCTTTTCAAGGAGACGGTCCATTATGGCGAAGGTTAACTTCCAAGAGCTCAACGCAGTACAGCAGTATTCCCAACACGCGGTGTTCAAGGTCATCCCGGGTGCCCTGGGAACCGAGCGCGCGGACATCGTGACCCAGGCGCAGGAGTTCTTCAAGGCTCTCGAAGCTGCAGGGAAGGTAACCGTCCGTGGAATCTATGATCTTTCGGGCATGCGCGATTCTGCCGATTTCATGATCTGGTGGCACGCCGAGCAGTTTGAGGACATCCAGAAGGCATTTGCGGACTTCCGCCGAGAGACCGTTCTCGGCCAGGTCTCTGAGGTGACCTGGGTAGGCAACGCCCTGCACCGTCCGGCAGAGTTCAACAAATCCCACCTGCCTTCTTTCATCATGGGTGAGGAACCAGGGGATTGGATTGCGGTCTACCCGTTCGTGCGTTCCTACGACTGGTACACCATGGATGAGGAAAAGCGCCGCCGCATCCTGATGGAGCACGGCATGCAGGCCCGCGACTACCCAGACGTGCGTGCGAACACCGTGCCATCCTTCGCGCTCGGCGACTACGAGTGGATCCTCGCCTTCGAGGCTCCAGAGCTACACCGCATCGTCGACCTGATGTACCTGATGCGCTACACCGAGGCCCGCCACTACGTGCGCGAGGAGATTCCTTTCCACACCGGCCGTCGTGTCAAGGACGTCGCCGAGCTCATCGCGGTGCTGCCTTAAGAAGGCTGCCTTAGGTTGCTGCCTAAAGCAACCTACTTAGGTATTTGGCAAACGCGGCCTAATCCTCGATGGGTTTTTCCTCGAGGTTGAGGCAGATCGAGTTGATGCAGTAGCGCTGATCCGTCGGGGTGTTATAACCCTCGCCAGTAAATACGTGGCCCAAGTGGGACTCACAGTTGGCGCACAACACCTCGGTGCGGGTCATGCCGTGTGAGGCATCAACTCTTTCGATGACGGCCTCTCCAGCCAATGGGGAAAAGAAGGAAGGCCAGCCACAGTGGGACTCGAACTTTTCCGTAGAGCGGAAAAGTTCGGCTCCGCAGGCCTTGCAGGAGTACACGCCCTCGGTGGTGGTGTTGGTGTACTCACCAACGTGAGGCGCCTCAGTGCCAGCTTGACGCAGCACACGGTATTCCTCGGCGCTTAGCCGGTTGCGCCATTCAGTATCGGCAATGAGCTTGAAATCAGTCATGCCGGGAAGTCTAGACCTTGGTCTCGTCCTGCCGCCACCATCCGGCAACCGATGCGGCGATCAAGACAATCAGCAGGCCCCAGCCAATTGTTGCGCTGAACACGGCCATCCAGTATCCCGCGGTGGGCCAGGGCACCGAAGTCCACTTGACTGGCGCGAGGAATAAAAATGCCACGCACCACGCCGGGACGGTATGGAATACCGAACGTGGCAGAAAAACGGTAAAGACCAGCGGGATAAGCCACATGGAGTAGTACTGCTGGCCCAGCGAGGACAGGAAGAAGATTCCCGCCATAATTGCGCCTGAGGTGGTCAAAGCCCAGAACACCGGCTCCGTATCGCGCCATTTGAGTAGGCCCAGGATGCTAAACGCGCACGCCGCGGCGGCGGCGAGCCAAACGGCGTAGAACGGGGCGTCGCCAAGCCCAAAATAAGCCTGCACGCCCGGCCACGAGCTGTTGGCGAAGTCGCGCGTTTGCCCGAGATAAGGCACGAGCTTGTCCAGGTAGCCGCTGGCGCCCGGGGTAAGTGGCCAAGCGACGGCGTTGAAGCTGACCGGCACCGCGACGCTTAAGGCGGCGCTTAGCCACCGTTTCTTTACCAGCGTTAGGAAGAGTAACGGCCCAAACTGGGGTTTGATGAGGATGGCCAAGCCCAACACCAGCCCCGCGATGATGTGGCTGCGGCGGTGCGAATCCAAAATGCCCCAGAGGAATACCGCCATGGCCAAGAAGAGAATTCCGTTGATGTTGGTGAAGGCAAGGGTATTGGTTACTGCCTCCGTGGCAAAAGCCAAGATGATGGAGGCAGGAAATACCGGGCTACGTAGGTTGCGTCCGACGAGTTTGATGAGGACGGCGAGGGCGCCGATGATGGCCAATGCATTGACCACAATGAAGCCGCAGCGCGCCACCGTGAGATCCATCCACCCTAAGGGCGAAAGTAGAAGCGTGGCGCCTGGATTGTAGAGATAGAGCGGATCGACATGCGTGTAGTCCTGCTCGTAGACGGGAATGCCTTGCAGGAAGCGGCGCATGGCCGAATGCACGGTAGTAAAGTCGTCGGTGGTGGTGCCGTTTAACGCGACGATGACAACGCGATGGAACACCAACAACAGTGCAATCGGCCAAGCCGCGGTTTTAAAAACCTTGATGCTTCGCGAGCCATACGAAGACTTTGTGTCCAATGGCAACGCGTCAGCAGCTGGAGAGAGACTCGGGGATTTCACGATGTGCAGTTTACGGGGCACCTACTACGGCGTAGCGCAGAAACACCGTGCCGTCAGCGTCCGGGATTACGCTTTCAAGCGACAGGCTCAACGGTTGTGCATTAGCCGTTGCCTCATCCGGCGCGTGGACCAGCGGCTGGGAAACCGTGGGCGAAAGATGCGGGTCCAGGGTCAAATAGAGCTTGTCCACCATGCCTGCGGCAATGAAAAGGGAATAGATGCCTGGGCCGCCCTCGCAGCTAATGCGGGACCAGCCTTTCGCGCGAAGTGCCTCCACGACGGAAGGGATCGTGCCGTCACCAGTGCCTAGCAACGTGGCGCCGGCTTCCTCTAACCGCTTCGCCGCGGTGGTGCCTAGGTTCTCGTCTGGGGTCAAAATGATGGGCGGAGTTCCAACATTAAAAAGCTTCGACTCCACGTCTAAGTCAAGCGAGTTACTCATCACTGCAATGCGCGCCTTGCCAGGGGAGGAGCCCTCATAATCCTCGGCCTTGACCGTGCCTGAACCCACTACTGCGACGTCGGCCCATTCGCGCAGTGCTGCAAACAACGCGGCGTCGTTATCGTTGCCCATGGCATCCGAGGTGCCATCTATAGTGGCCGAACCAGAAAGGGTCGAGACCTCAATCAGGCGGATGCCCGGCTCGTCAGGGCCGACCAGCGTGGATACATCAATGCTTTCGCTCATGCCGGCCAGCCTAGTGGAGAAACAGCGGAGGAGATACAACGAGGAGATACAACAAAGCCGGCATCCTTCAATAAAAGATGCCGGCTTTAAGAAAGCGGTGGTCCTAGCTGGGATTGAACCAGCGACCTTTCCGGTGTGAACGGAACGCTCTCCCACTGAGCTATAGGACCGCGGTGCGGTGTTGAATCTACACCTAGGGCGGCGGCAACTCCTAATCGGTCTATTGAAGAGAATTCTAAAATGACATTGGTGTAATTCGTTCGGTGAAAAGCGGTATCGAGCAGCGCTGTAAAAACAGCTAATTATCCTGCGGATTTGGAAACTTCGAAAGTGCGCGATAATGTTTCTACTCGCACCACGGCAGACGGTTGTTGCACACAGCAGTTTGTATGATGCAATGCGGATGTAGCGCAGTTGGTAGCGCAT